>MHCO01000023.1:0-20485 GCA_001816645.1 Candidatus Woykebacteria bacterium GWB1_45_5 | reverse complement strand
TTCTGGCTCTGGTGTAGGTGGGCGGGAAGATATATCCAGTTTTTCTGCCTCCTCTAATGTTTTTTCTCCTTCTTCCACCTTCTCAATAGTTTCTTCCTCTTTTGGCAGTTTTTCTTCATCAACAATTATATTGGCTGGATCTAGACCCTCGGGATATTCAGTAGCTTTTAGATGATCCCAAAGCCATTGGTGCTTTAAAATCGGGTGGTCAATAACAAAAAGTGACTCCCACTCTTCCGGGTTTTTACTCATCCTGCGCAAACCCCTACCAATAACCTGCGGGCCATATACTGAAAAGGTTTGGTCGTCAACTTTTTTATAGGTAAATTTTCTGAACAGCAGCTCGACAGCAACATTCCTCACATCCCAACCTTCCCTAAGCATCAAAACGGACACAACCGCGTCCCACTTTGGGTGAGGGTTTTTATTTAACTCCATTGCTTGTTCATTTAATTCTTCTTCCTGTTCGTTATGGACTAAAAGAATATTATTCACACCATATTTCGGGCCTATGCCCTCCAAAGCATTGGCAATCCTTTTGGCATCTTCAATTGACAAGGCGATGACAAAAAGCAATGGTTTGAAACGTGGTTTACCTGTCTTATCTTTTGGTACTCTCATCCATTGCTGTTTTAAAAGTTCCAAAGCGATCGCTATCTGCTGGCGCATAGGCTTTTCACTGGTAATATAGCGTCTGGCTGGAATTTTGCGTCTTTCGATTTCTTCCCAAGGAACTTCTTCGGCAGAGATTGTTTTACCTGTTTCCAAATCTTCATAGGTTAAATGCACCTTTGTTACATCCGGGTGAAATACCACAATTCTCTTAATAACTTTATCTTTCATTGCTTCAGCAATTCCATAGACGAAAACCATTTTGCTATCTGGATGCAAACCATCAAGTCTATCTGGAGTTGCCGTAGTATCGAGCCTAAAAAACCTTTTTGGCTTCAATTTGTTTATCAGATCGTTATACATCTCGGCTTTCGTGTTATGCGCTTCATCATTAAAGATCACCAGCTGATCTACATTTTCCATTAAAACTTTCCAGTTATCAGTTCGTTCATAAATTTGGTGAATATTACCAATTAAAATCGTGTCATTTCTAATCGCTGTGGGGTTTGGATTGTCAGCTTTCATTATGTGAATCGTTATTCGGTTTTTTAGAGGTAAGTAAGAATTAAAGAAAAATGGGAAAATATCATAAATGTATATCGGTGAATTTTGCTCAAACTCATCTTGCAATCTTGAGCGAACAATAGTGTTGGGGGTTAAAATCAAAAATTTATTTTGCTCATGCACGATCATCATGTAAGCAATCATCGCACCAATAATTGTAGTTTTGCCACCGCCAGTTACAATATTTGTCAGGAGGTCTTTCTCTCCCAAAATTTCAAAAGCGTAAACACATCTTTCAATCGCCTCAACTTGGATCTTTTTCCACTGTTTTTCGTTGAAAAGATCAAGTTTTGGTTTGAAGCTTGGAGAATTTATATGTTTTAAGAAAGCTATAGCCTCGTCTTTAATTCCGCGGTACCCGTTTTTCCGCCACTCCCTAAAATTTTCTTCGTGTTGTTTAAAAAAGTATTGCATCTACTTGAATTTATTAATAAATTTTTTAAGATAGTTTACTGAACAAATTATTATCAAAGTCTTCTTATAACCTAGTCTGGTTTCCAAAGTTCTATTTGGTATATCACCTTCTAACATTGGGAATCTTATATGTCCTGGGATTGAATAGTTATAGAGAATAAAATCCTTTTCTGCAAAAGATACATCTTTAGCATCTAAACCACCATTCTCACTTATTTTATCTATGTCATAATCTGCTACAAGTAAGTTTGCCGTAGTAACAACTAAGGGCAAAATAAAAAGATTTTGTTCGTTTTTTTGAAGGGGGGTAGATTGTAATTTAGAGTAAAATTCTCCATACTCGTCAAAGGTCCCGTTTGCAGCCTGCACGGCTTGATAACTTGCATCACTTATTCTTTGAGTTGTAGCTACCGTGTCATCCTTTTCTGGGCCTTTTTTAAATTTTTCCTTTAACTCAATTCCCATGAAACAGCGGTCTCCGTGTTCAAGCTTAAGCTCTTTTTGTATATCAACTAATATTGTATTGGTGTTCCAATTGTCCCCTGGTCCCTTGACGAATTTTATGTTGTCATTACCAATTGAGTAACTAAACTTATCTTTGAAAAATACCCAATTTTTAAGCTTTGGGTCTGCCTTTTTGCACTCTACCAAAAAGTCTATCTGCACATTTGTTAGATTCTTTCGCGCCCAAATGTCAATGACAACGTCCTTACCGAAATTTCCAAAGGAAGGTTTTGGGAACATTACTGGGTACTCGGTAATAACTTTGTAACCTTCTTTAGCGAAAATATCCGCACACTTCTCTTGAAGAAGTATACCTTGAACGTTAATAGCGCTGATTAGTTTTTGGTTAAGTTGGTTAGTCATTTATTTTTCTTTCAATACTTTTTCTATTTCTTCTAACTCCTTTTCCACCCCAACATGCAAACCATTTAGATAAGCGCCGTTAGTTTCGACTGCTGATTCCACGTCGGCTAGTGAACTAAACTTAGTTAGATCTTTACCTTCATCCGTTCTCCCTCTTATATGATTGCGTAGTAAAGTATTTGCGTTTGCGGCACTTTGAATGTATTCTCTCCAACCTTTAACTGTACCAAGCAAAACTTTTAACGATTCAACTTTTTTCTCCTCTTCTTTTCTTTTTCGGAATTGCCAAAAAGCAACTATAATAGCTACCAGTGCAGCGATAACAGGTGGTGCCAAAACTTGAATCAAAAATTTTAAATCCATATCAATTATTCACCTCAACCTTCCTGCTTAGTATGGTCTCGCCTGCTAAATTATCTTGAACTTTGCAAGCAACCGTATATTCGCCCGTTTTCTCAAACTTATGCTTAGCTTTCAAAACTGCTTCAAATATTTCTCCGTGCTTTTTATCCTGTTTCTTTTCTCTAGACAAAACATAATCTTTATCTGCTGCAAAGTGGCCTTCTTGATAATCAAAATCCCACTGGCAATTGACCAACCAACCATCTTCATTAGTCGAAAGGGCATCTATTGCTTCAAATTCGCATTCAAGCGGTCCGGTTTTCTTTACTTTTACATCTCCAATGACTGGTGCTTTGGAAAATCTTAGGAAAAACTCGTTTTCTTCAATATCCGGCATCCTTTGCAGAATCCGTGCCCTAAACTCTTTAGAATCAAGCGGTATGGCTTCCAACTCCAGTGGCAAATTGTATTTCTCCGCGTAATTTTTCAAGGTCTTAATATAAGCTAAGACTTGTCTAGAAAATCGCCAAGCCACTATTTTGGCCCTAACCAGTTTATTTGGCTCAAGTTTTTCTTTTACCTCATCAAAAAACTTTTTAATATCTTGTGCGTTTATAGTCTCATTTGGGTTTGATGGGCCAACTAGAATTGGTTCTTGTTGCCCTGGTGGTCGAAAACCACTTGTGAGGCCTTCTCCAGTATTTTTACTAGCCCCATAAGCAGTAAGAACAAAATCATTAAATTCTTCTTGCTCTGAATTCTGGAACTTCTCAACTGGATAGACGCCCAGATACCAAACCTCAATATTTGGAACCTTTTCAACGGTGCCTTCCATCTGTAACCCAAACTGAAACGGCTTTCCATCTAACGAAATGTTGCTTTTAACCCCACTCATTTCTTCGCCAAGTTTTACTAATCTGTCTAAAGTTACTGAAATAGCCACTCTAGAAGAATCACAACCAATAAACTTCCTTTTAAGTTTCTGTGCTACAGCTAGTGTTGTACCTCCACCACAAAAGAAATCGGCAACCACCTCACCATCATTACTTGAGGCTTTAATAATTCTTTCTAGGAGGGCTTCCGGTTTTTGTGTGGGGTAACCAATTTTTTCACTGGAAGCCCCTGGAAGATAATTTATGCTCCAAACATCTGGCATGTACGCTCCCTTTGATTCAACGTCAATAGTTATTTTCCGAGTGCGTGCCTCATCAGCCCAAACCTGTGTTTTCCCGCTAAATCGTTTCTTCGTACTTTCAGCTAACTCGGTGTACTGTACATTGAAGATATTCTCTTCGCTTTTAGAATAGAATAGTATCGCGTCATAATTCCTTAAAAATCTATTATTACTTGAACTCCATTTTCTGTACCACCAGATTATTTCATTTTTGAACATATCATAGCCAAAAATTTTATCCATTTCGGTTTTAATGTAATGGCTAGCGTGCCAGTCGCAGTGGACATAAATAGAACCTGTCTTTTTTAAGACTCTGCGCATTTCCCAGAGGCGAGCGTTTAGCCAGATCAGGTATGTGGTAATCCCGCCTTCCCAAATGTCCTCAAATGTACGCACTTCGTTTGTATCACCCCAGATAACGTTGTAATTTCTACCAGAGAAAAACGGAGGATCAATGTAGATAAGATCAATTGACTCTGCAGGTAATGTCCGCAAAACTTCTAGATTGTCGCCAAGATAGAGCCTATTGGCTGGCAATTCTTGATCATTAAAAATGACAGTATCCCCGTGGTTTCTTGGATGAAGTCCCGGAACTTTCAAATAAGGATACACAGCACCAAATCCTTTATGTTCGTCCCAACCAAGAGGCGGGTTGCTAGGATCTGGTAAATTGGTCAGCCTTTTCCTTAGCTTTGGAGAAACAGTAACAACTGCTTTTTGGTCCGGTCTTGCCTGCTTCCCAGACTCTTCTTCAATTTTTTCTAATTCTTCTTTGGTTACAGAGTCGTTTCTCATAGGGTTGTCGTGGTTATAGCGCTAGTACCAATATTACCAGGTGTAGCAGTAGTTGTCTGAACGTAATATCCACCTTTAGCGGGAAGGTCGTCAGATTTTATAGTATTAGCAACGGTAACAATGAAGGAAACTAAAACAACTCCAAGTAGAAATATTGCTGTGGAACTAATCCTGTTTCTTTTCATAATTTAAGCTCTTATCAAAAAATCCCACCGTAACAATCAGGCAGGATTCAACCTTAATTTTAGCATAAAAACCCATCGGTTGATAGAAAGCCTTCGGGGATTTTTGGAGTAAGAAGGATTTATTCACTCTTTTGCCGCCAACTTCCCTTTGATTAACTAGCCTAAACGTTGACAACTCTTTTATAAGCTATTATAATAATGCCATAAAACTGGGGAACGATCCTAATTTAGGGTCCTCCCTATTTTTTGTGGGCTATCTAGAACCAAAGCGGATGAGAAGTGGTTCTCCAAGGGCTTTGGAAATCTTCTTAAGAGTCGCTACCGATGGCAATGAGTGCATTGATTCAATACGAGAAATCACCGGTTGCTTCATCCCAACTTTTTCCGCAAGCTCTTCTTGCGACAAATTCTTTTTAACCCGTATTTCAATTAAACTTTTTACGAGTTGGTATTCAGGCTCTAGCTCTTCGTAAACTTTTTGGATGGTTGGATTTTTCGCCCAGCGTCTCTCAATTTTTTCAAATGGAATCAATTTGATTTTATTTTTTCTCATAAGAGGCTTTCCTTTTCGTACTCCACAATTCGACTTTTTGCTACCCTTAAATCCTTGGCCGGTGTTTTCTGTGTCTTTTAATAAAAAGCATGGGCAAAAATAATTTTATCTTTCTTACCGGTAAATAAAATTCTCACGTTCCCAGGTCGAAGTTCCCAAAGGTCTTTGCCTAACTTTTTTAGGTACGGCTCGGGCAGGAAAAGTCCATATTCTTCTAAAAGTTTTCTATACCGCCGCAGTCTAGCTTTTTCAACCGAAGTTAGCTTATCTAGAAAACTCTCAATCCTAGAGTCAACAAATATTTTCATCACAATATTATAACTTTTTTGTTATAAAGTCAACACACAAACGGCGCAAGAGGATTTTACTGCTTTGGCAAGCAGGGGTCAACTTTATAGAATACTTCGAATCCTGCGGCCACTGACGTGGGCTACAACCAGGCTGCAATGGTTCGATTTAACTCACCACAAGCTACTTCGATGGTTCGATTGAAACTCACCATAAACTTTACTCAGGGTAAACTCGGCTTGAATTTTTTTATTGTATAATAAACATAACTGCTCATGAAATTTTTACTTAAAGTAAAGAGCCATATTTCTTTTTTCTTAGCATTAATCCTTCTTCTTTCGGCGTTTTTAATTTTTGCCGCTATCTACTTCCCCGCTAAAATTTCGAACTTAAATCAAAGAATTGCGCAGCTTGATCAACTTACAAGAAATCTAACGGCGGAAAACACGGCTTTGCAAAAAGAGGATACGAGAGCTGCCTTGAAGATCTATACAGATATGGTTGGAAAATACGAAGCAATAAAGGAGAAGGCGGCAAATTACAAAACCAAGGGTGTAAATGTTGATTCGATAGAAAAGGACTTACCGACAGTAATTGACCAAATCCTCGGGAAAAAATATTCGGAGGCAGATAAAAAGTTGACCCAAATGGACGCGGATCTCGAAGCCCTTTGGAAAGCAAAACAGGCAGCCGATGCCGCAACTAGAGCTAAATATGTTTCTTCCACTTGTTCGACGATACCAACCAGCGGTTACTGCTACTTACAAATAAACACAAGTAACGGAGCATTCATGACTCACGTCGTCGCGCTTGATCTTTCTAGAATATCTATCGTAGATAGCGCAACTAACAGCGATTGTACTGATAATTGTCCAACCAAACCTCTTCTCTCTTATGTTAAGGATAATGGTGCTTCGATTGGCATCAACGGCACCTACTTTTGCCCACCGGATTATGCTTCATGCGCTGGTAAAGTAAACAGCTTCGATATGCCCCTCTACAATACAAACCTTGGAAAATGGATGAATCAACTGTCTCTGTCTTGGACAAACCGAGCAATGATCGCTTTTACGAGCAGCGGTGCTGTTTTTTATCCGCAGACAAATAGTTTTACTGGTTTGGCTGGTATGAGAGGCGCTATTGCGAATTTCCCAGGACTAGTAAACAATAATCAAAATATAGTTTGGAATTATCAGCTGACCAGCGCTCAACTTACCAAGGGAGCACGCGGCGGAATTGGAATAAAGGGGCACACAGTTTACTTGGTTGTAACCTCTAGCGCCTCGGTTCCAGATCTTGCCGGAATAATGATGGCTATTGGAACCAATTTTGCTTTGAATTTGGACGGCGGGGGTTCATCATCTCTTGTTTATAATGGTTCTTACAAAGTTGGCCCTGGCCGTTCCCTACCAAACGCTATTGTTTTTAAGTAAGATTAGAAGTTCAGTGGATTTTGTATCTGGCCCTATTTACTTTTGCTTATTTGCTTTTCGGTGGCCTTTTTGGAAAAACTTTTTACTCGCATTTCGAATATTGAATGCATTAAAGTTTTTCCTTACTGCCTGCGGCGAAAATGGTTTCATTGATTAATTATACCATTCTTCCCAAGTAATACATAAGTTCCAACATAATAAACTGGGTGCTGGAAACAAGAAGGCCGCGGGTGGTTGATTTCCCACGGCCCATGTTGCAGGCTGATGCAACGATCATCGCGGCGCATCTTCGGCAGCATGATCCTCAATTCCCAACGCCTGTTGGAGATTTCGCGTCAGCCCTTCTTCGGTTACTTTGCCCAGACCCTCCTCGCTCACGATAGCCTTCCGTTCTTGTAGCCTCTTTTGAAGCCGTTTGCCGGACACGCCGAGGACAAGGATGATGAGGCTCAACTTGATTATCTGAAGGGTATTAACCACCCTCAACAACTCCTTGCTCCCCTGGGCTCCTTCTCCTTCGTCATGAGTGATTATGACAGCGTCGGTTCCTCGGATTTCACTGAGACTAAGTTCTTCAGTCGCTTGTTCGCGTTTGGCATGGATAAGGAGCTGAGCCTTTAAGCCATCGCAAATCGTTCCTTTCAGAACCCCGAAATACCTAACGGCGTCCTTACTAATGACCAGTATTTGCTTTTTTTGAGGCTTTTGTAGCTCTCCCAAGGATCTTCCCTCCTTCCATCTCCTTTGATTAGAGGAAATTTTAACAGATTTAGCGGTAAAAAGCGAAAAGAGGCCTAAAGATCAACTTTTTTATAATTTCAGGTAGCAGATAAAAGATTTAAGGGATTGATTTTGGGGATGGGGAGGGCAGGTTTTGGACTGAAAACTCTCTCCCCTTTAACTACTGACAGCTAATCTAGCCTCTTAGGCCCAACCCAAGACAAACCACCAATTCTTTCGCGTTTCCCCTACCTCGAGCAGCGATAAGCTCATCACAAATGATATCTATCTTTTGGTGAGGCAGAGATGGGTGAAGAAGCTCAATAAGTTCATGGAGCACCTCTGGTTCTCCAATCCCCCGAGAGTGAAGGATAGACACCAATTCAACTCCGTGCTCAATGAGCGAGCCGATGAAACTATTGTTCGTACGGCCTTTCTCTGCATCAAAGACAGTTCGCGGATTAACTTTGGGGTAACAGATGTGATACTCACCCAAGCCAAGCAGTTTCAGCCAAAATCGCTGGTAAGGCATCGCTCTCATTTCTTCCGCCCCTCTCAACCAATTTATTAGTAAGAGATTTTACCACAAACCACAAAATATTTCGTCTCTTAAATTAAAAAGGCAAGGTGGTCACGCTGGTTTAATTTTGCTATAGTAAGTTAGATGGGTTGGAAGCTATTTTCTTCTACTTTTGCCTTAATCTTTATATAAAAAACATAGAATAGATTAACGGATAAAGAAGTAGTTTTGGGGATCGCTGCTGAATCGCTGCGATCCCCGTTGTTTAAGCATGTTTAGAATTTGTTGGCCGGTTTAGGCGATCCAAAGCGATTTTCAAAGCTGCTTGTCTTGGGGTGATTTTTTCCGCTTTTGACTTCCCTAAAACAGTTCCTAAGTTTCTTTTAATTTTTCTTTCTATCAGCGTAAACATTTGTTTTGGATTGTAGCCGCGATATTCGGCATAGGAAGAAATTACCCCACCGGCATTGGCGACGATATCAGGAACTACCAAAACACCTTTTTTGTAAAGGGTAACTTCTGCATCGGGTTTCACCGCTAAATTAGCTGCCTCAACGATGAGCTTTGCTTTTACTTCATTCACATTTTCCGCGGTGATTGTCTCATGGTATGCAGCCGGAATTAAAATATCAACATTAAGGGTAACGATGTCTTCGCTAGAAAGTTCCTCCCCATCTTTGTTAGCTGTCACAGTACCTTTTTTCTTTTTAATATCAAATATTTTCTTGGTTTCCAATCCCTTTGGATTATAAGTAGTACCGCCGCTATCAGAAATCGCTACAATCTTTGCTTTTTCTTTAGCCAAAAGGCTAGTAACAAAACCACCAACATTGCCAAACCCAGCGATCGCCACTTTCATACCTTCAACATTTTTCCCTAAGAAAGCCAAGGCCGCTAAAACCGCTTGGACCACGCCAAAACCAGTCGAGCCAAATTCATGGGGAAGGCCACACTCTACCCCGGGTTTGACACACATGGTAGCTGGTTTACCGGTAGCTGACTTCAAAGAGCCATTTGCTTTAACAAATTCCGCCATCTCTTTTTCGCCAGTATTCACATCCGGGCCAGCGATATAGCGGGAGGGGCAAAGTGGTTTTATGGCTTTGGAAAATCCTCGGATCAGCTCTGATTTTTCCTCCTGGCTTATCTTTTTAACGTCAGCAACAATTCCTGATTTCCCACCGCCAAATGGAAGATTGGCAATCGCGTTTTTGTAAGTCATTATTCTAGCTAAATGGAAAGTTTCTTCCAATGTTACCGTCGGAGTCATCCGTAAACCACCCTTTGCGACTCCTAACAGGGTGTTGTCGATTACTAAAAACCCGTGGAGTTTAGTTTTAGGATCATAGACTTCAATTAACTTTTCGGGTCCCAACGAGTCGTGTTTAATCATAGGTCGACAATTGCTTTGCTGATTGTTTTTACGACGTTTTTATCCAATGGTAAAGGTAAAATTTTCTCCGGGCTCGGTTTTCCGATCATTCCCGCCAGCGTGTAGGCAGTTTTTAACTTCATTTTTAAATCAATCCTTTTTGCCCGGGCATCTAGAGCACCCCGGAAAATTCCCGGGAAGGCTAAAATGTTATTAATTTGGTTGGGAAAATCGCTGCGGCCAGTGGCAACAATTGCTGCCCCTGCCCCCTTTGCTTCTCTCGGTAAGATCTCCGGGTTTGGGTTGGAAAGGGCGAAAATTATTGGCTTGGGATTCATCAGTCTAATCAATTCTGGGGCTAACTTTCCGCGACCAGAAACACCAATAAAGACGTCGGCTGCCTCAAAGGCTGCTTCTAAAGAACCCGCTTGGCAGTAGTTTTTAAATTCAGTAACTTCCCTTTTATACCGATTGAGATCTTTCCGATTTTTATTGATTGGCCCCCTGGAATCGACCATAACCAGACAGCCTGGTTGAATTAATTTAGCGGTGGCAATACCTGCCGCTCCAGCACCGTAAATAACGATTTTGATTTCCGCCATTTTTTTTCCAACAACTTTTAGAGAATTGATAAGCGCTGCAAGGACGACAGTCGCTGTCCCGTGTTGATCGTCGTGAAAAACGGGAATGCCGACATCTTGCAACCTTTCCTCCAACTCGAAACAGTGCGGTGCAGCTATATCTTCTAGATTTATTCCTCCAAAACTTGGGGCAATCAGTTTTATCGCCGAGGCTGTCTCGTCAACGTTTTTTGTCCCTAAAACGATGGGGAAAGCATCAATTCCCGCCAGTTCCTTAAACAAAAGGCACTTTCCTTCCATTACTGGCAAGGCTGCTTCTGGACCAATGTCTCCTAGTCCCAAAACAGAGGACCCATCGGAGACAACAGCGACGCAGTTACCTTTGTTGGTAAAATCAAAGACTTTATCTTTACTTTTGGCAATCTTTAAAGAAAGGGCGGCAACCCCTGGAGTATAATAGGTAGATAGGTCGTTGCGGTTTTTTATCTTGATCTTCGAGGTTATTTCAATCTTGCCCGGTAATTTCCTTGCGCTCTTGAGCGCCTTTTGGTAAAAATCCATACCCTTCAAGATACTCCAACAGTGATGAGTAACGCAAGATAGAACCTAAAACCTCACCTAGAAGTAAACAAGCCGGGGAAGTTGCTAAGGCCCCGATTAAATCGGGGTCCCAGCAACTTTGTGCCCGGCTAAAAAAGGAGGTGAAAAATACCCGAACATTTATACACCTCCAGCGCAGATTTGTCAAGTCTCAAGGGGACGCCAGCTCTTATTTTTTAGTTCTAGGTTGACAGCTGAGTAGCTACTCGTTACAATAGTCTTGTTAGTATTTTTAACAAGTCCTTCTTCTTATTCCTCTGTCCGTGTTCGTCTTCCCGAATCCGAACAAGTCGAATAAGTAAGTAAAGGTAGAACCCCGCTCAAGCGGGGTAGAAAGGATACCCAAGATGGGTAAAAAGCTGTTTGTAGGGGGTTTACCCTTCGCCACAAGTAGCAGTGAGCTAGAAGAGCTCTTCGGCCAAGTTGGCCAGGTCGAATCTGCTACCGTTATTACCGACCGCAACACCGGCCGCTCGCGCGGATTTGGTTTTGTCGAGATGAGCTCGGATGACGAGGCTGCTAAAGCTATAGAAAAGCTTAATGGCAACGACGTTGGTGGCCGCAACATTGTCGTTGCAGAAGCAAAGCCCAGGGAAGAACAACCCGAGCGAGAGGAACCAAAGGAATAAGTATTTCTTAACTTTGAAAGCGTCAATAAAATAGATTTATCCAAAAACCAAATAGCCTTTCAGATCCCGTCATATTAGTAATCTGATTTTACTTATTTTCTCCAATCCTTCACTTTTTGGCTGATTTTGTTTTTCTATGGTATAATCAGGCGCATGGAACTAGTCCGCCTTTCACCTTCCACTTTAAATCTTTTTGCTGATTGCGGCCGTTGTTTTTGGCTACATATCAATAAAAGTATCCACCGCCCAAGCGGTCCATTCCCCTCGCTCCCAGGTGGGATGGATAATGTCCTCAAACCCTATTACGACAAATTTCGCACCAGCGGAAAATTGCCGCCGGAAATCGAAGGAAAAGTGGAAGGGAAGCTTTTTCCTGATTTAGCAAAAATTAACCGCTGGCGCAATTGGCGTACTGGGCTGGAATACTTTGACCACGAACGCAATGCTAAACTAATTGGCGCTCTCGATGACCTTCTTTTGGTTGACGGTGGAAAATATGCGCCGCTTGATTACAAAACCCGCGGAAGCTTAATCAAAGACGACTCGCATACCTATTATCGGCTCCAACTAGATCTCTACGCTTTATTGCTAAAGGAAAACAACCTACCGCCAGCGCCTTTTGGCTATCTTATTTTTTATTCACCAAAAGAAGTTTTAGAGGGTGCGCTAACCCGCTTTACGGTCGAACCAGTCAAAGTGGGGATTGATGCCGAAGCTGGTCGGGCGGTTTTTGAGAAAGCGATTGGAGTGTTAAAGGGCGAAATTCCACCCCACCACTCTTCTTGTACGTACGGCCTTTGGCAAAATGGGAATTTTTAACCTGCGGACTCGTTGCGTGGTATAATCGCAAGATTACCTGCCCGCAATGCTACGCATAGCGTTGCAGGCGGGCATCTCGCGCTTGTTTCTCTAGCGAGATATAATTGTACATAGAAACTATGACCCAAGTTAACGTTTCTCTAGTCTCGATGGACCCAGCAGCTGACCCGCAACACTATGTAATTGAAGTGCGTGGTAATGACGGATCAAAAACTGCCCACCAAGTCACTCTCCGCAAGGATCTTTATATCCGCTTAACCGGTGGTCTAAAATCGCCAGAGGAACTAATCCGAGGCTCTTTCCAATTTTTATTAGAAAAGGAACCAAAAGAAAATATTTTACCAACCTTTGATTTATCAGAAATTCAAAGATTCTTCCCCGAATACGAAGCGGTTATTTCCTCTCAACTTTCTAAATAAGTCCTCGTAACTCACGTCCTACCCAATATTTCCCAAATGTTAATTATGAGTTAGGTTCGGTAGGTTTAGATTGAGTGGGGATCTTAAAAGGCTCCTTCGCTTTATTGCCGACAAAGATAGCGGCGATAAAAAGAATAATAGCCGCGATAATGGCACTAGCATAGATTACTAGCATTCTTTTAAAAACATCGGTTGATATCGAGGAAAGTAAGCTTTTGATCGATTCAGCCAAGCCTTCCCACTCCGGTCCTTTGAATTGATCCGTGGCCGCTCCAGTTATGAAAGCAAATAGGAACATAACCGGGAGAACAGATAGTAAACCAAGAAAACCAGGCACAAAAAAGGCCAAGGAAAGTTTGCGAAGTTTCGATTTCCACCCTTGGGCCAATAAGAAAATTATCGCCAACAAAACGCCGCAAAACGCTCCCAAAATCAGGGGTGTTTTTTGAAATAACTGGAACCAGTCTCTTAACCTTAAATTGCCCTCATTTGGCTCAATTATCTTAACCGGAGTAGACAAAGGCTTACTGACTTCTTCCGGCACCAGGTAACCTTTTTCCTTGGCGTAAGATTCCATTTTTTCTTTTAGCTCAATCAAACTAATACTTGGAGCCGTCTCTGTTTTACCACTAAGCCAATCTGAAACAGAATCAACCGCCCCTTCGGTTTTCTTTTGCAAATAGTCGGCGGTGACCTCCTTTGCCAAAAAAGCCTCCATGTCTTTTTTGGCTTCAGGTGAGATTTCAGCTATATCACTTTCGGGTAAGCCAACCATTTGCGGCATTGATTTTGCAACAGCCTCATAACTATCGCTTTCGCGCAACTTCTCTTTGACGTAATCTGGCGTCGCGAAAGAATTAATTAGATAAGAAACAATAGCCAAAGGCGCGACAATAAAGAAAAGGAAAAAGCAGATACCGGTGAAAAACCCTCTCATTAATAATGATTATCCAACAAACTTAGATCCGATGCAAATATTTGAAGGGGTCTTAATTAACTTGACATCTCCGCTTCATATAGCTATATTAGCCTCTAATAATTAATTATGTTAAATCTGACAAAGAAAACCTTACTGATAATTGCCCCACATCCCGATGACGAAATAATCGGTTGCGGAGGGCTAATTAGTAAAATCAAATCTCTAGGTGGAAAGGTGTATGTTCTGTATTTGACCGTCGGAACTACTTCTGATTTTAGTAAAAGAGGTGTCTCAACTGAATTTGAGCGGGTTGAAGAAATAAAAAAAGTATCTTCATTTCTGAAGCTCGACGGTTGGCGAATTGCCTTTCCCGGAGATTTGTACCATCTTCAACTGGATAGGCTTGGGCAAAAACAAATTATTCACGAGATAGAACGGGGCGAAAAAATCTCCCTGGAATTGCTTAAGCCAGATATCGTCGCTTTCCCCTGCCTGGGAGATTACAACCAAGACCATTCCGCTGCTGCGCGGGCGACATTTTCTGCTTGTCGTCCAGCTTCGGAAGCCGATAAGTTTGTCCCGGATTTAATTCTTTCCTATGAGGCA
The DNA here is from genome assembly GCA_001816645.1 of Candidatus Woykebacteria bacterium GWB1_45_5. Classification (GTDB taxonomy): domain Bacteria; phylum Patescibacteriota; class Microgenomatia; order Woykebacterales; family RBG-16-39-9b; genus GWB1-45-5. The sequence continues at coordinate 6,073 of MHCO01000023.1, read as the reverse complement.
CCGATGGGTTTTTGGTCTTTGGAAACTAACAGCAATCCCAACTTTTTCGTTAAATTAACCGCCAGAGAACTTGGGGATAAAATTAAAGCTGTTAGTCTGTATAAAAGTCAGATGAGGGGTACGGGTTACCCTAGAAGCAGAGAAGTTTTAGAATCCTTGGCGGCGGTTCGCGGGTCAATAATCGGTACAGAATTTGCTGAGGGTTTTTACTGCCATAAAATCAAGGTATGAGGTATACCGGAATACAACCACAATATTTTCCTCGTCTTCATTATTTTGCTAGGATATTAAATGCCGATATTTTCGTTGTTAGAGACGACGTTCAATTTGTTCGCAAACACAAATATCCTGACGGAAGGACCGACAAATCATTTCAAGTTCACACACCGATAAAGCAGTCCTTCGGGACCTACCTTTTGACGGTTTTGACGAAGCATGAAGGTTTTACTAATCTACAACAAACCCAACTTTCCTACGATCAGGATTGGGTGGAGAGTCACTTAAAAACCATACAACTCTCTTACAGTAAAGCAGCCAATTTTCAAACCCTCTGCCCGGAGATAGGAAATCTATTGACCTATCAGTACGATAATCTAGTGCAGCTCAATACTGCGACAATTTTCTGGGGGATACTTCATCTTCTCGGTGAACCACAGGTAGAACCAGAGCAACTCACGTTTGAATTTATTAAACGTAAGCTTGCAAAACAAAAAATTTTCCGACTGAAAGATATACAATCCGCATCAGAAAGTAGAGCACTCACTGACAATGGGGATTTAACGGCCAATGAAAAAATCATCGCTCTTTGTAAAGAAATTGGGGCCAATGAAGATTATTGCGGTGGAACAGGCGCCGCCGCTTACATGGACGACAAAATCTTTGCGGAAAATGGAATAAAAATAACTGTCCAGGATTGGAAATGCAATGAATACCCTCAACTTTTTACCAAACAAGTTGGCTTTATACCAAACCTCTCGATAATTGATCTTTTAATGAACGCCGATATTAAGAGGGCACAAAATGTAATTCTAGGAAATGACTAAAATATTTATTAAGTTACCTAAGTGGCTACAGTTTACATTATTTATCATGTTATTAATTATTATTTTCCTATCTGCTTACTTAATATTTTATTCACTAAATGATGGGAAACCGGCTCGTTCATCCCCAGCACTAAAAGAAGGTACTATCAGTGCAAGTACTTTATCACCCAATAATCCAATCCACGATACAAATGAAACCGACAAAAAAGAAAATAGCCAGAAGGTTAATAACAATAATAGCCCCATACAAACTAATGCAAAGATAGAAGAGACCTATTCAAAAATCCTCTACTATCGGGCCTCGATTCCGTATTGGGACCAGACGGCTGCTTTTGCTTCTTTCAATCAAAATGTCCATCTTTTCAATTTTGTGACTGTTTTTTGGTATACACTTAGTCGCGACGGCGGTGTCCGCAAATACACCTATGCTACAGAAGATCCCCAAATAATCAATTTTGCTCACGCAAACGGCGTAAAAGTATTTGGTCTAATTGCCAATCTACCTGACGAAGGTGGTGGTTGGGATAGCGAACGGGTGAATAAGGTAATTAGTACGAAATCGGCTCGAGGTAACCATATCGCTGACATTATCTCTTTAGCGGAACGGATGAATTTTGACGGTATCAGTATTGATTATGAGAAGCTCGAAACTTATCAGAAGGACAATTTTACCGCCTTTATCAAAGAATTAGCTCCCGCTTTACATGAAAAAGGGAAACTTTTGGGTGTCGCTATCCACCCAAAATCTGGCGAAGGTAAACCCCAAGAAGATAATGGTTCCGCGGCGCAAGACCTTGTGCCAATTTCCCTTGCTGCTGATCAACTTTATTTTATGACTTATGGCGAGCATTGGGATGAATCTCTACCTGGACCAATTGCCTCCCTTAGTTGGGTAAGAAATGTAATAAATTATGCACTCTCAATCAGCGTGCCACGGGAAAAAATCTTTATGGGCGTACCGCTTTACGGTCTGGATTGGCCAAAAAATGGCTCGTCGTACGGTACAGCCAAAGGTCTCACCTATTCCGAAGTTGCCGGTCTGATAAATCAATATAAACCCACGCTGGTCGTGGATACCGCCGAAGGCAGTGCTCATTTTACTTACGAAAGCGGCGGACAAACCCATGAAGTATGGTTTGAAAACTACCAAACTGTTCAGCCAAAGTTGGAATTTGCCAAAAGTTTTGGCATTTCCGCCACCTTCTGGCGCCTCGGCGGTGAAGATCCCCAAGTCTGGACCACCGCTAAACAATTCCGCTAATTCTTGCATTTCTATGGGATTTAAGATATAATCCCTGACCACAAAATCAGTCTGGAGGAAAGGGAGGATCTGCCATGGGAGGGCTGCCAGATAACGCCAGGACCGCTTTCGATAACAGTCCGCATTTGAAGGTGGTCTACTGGCCTTTTGTCCGAGCCAACGGTGAGGCCGGTATTCAATCCCGAGTGTTCCTTCGTAACGGGGCGACGGCAATTGCTCTCGATGTGAAAACCCACGAGGTCTACGTGGTACGCCAAACTCGCGAGACACCCGAGGGCTCAATTACTACTATTGAGCTTCCTGGTGGTGGTGTCGATTCAGGTGACACACCGCTAGACACAGCTCGGAAGGAGCTGCTCGAGGAAGCTGGCGTCGTTGCTCTCAACGAACAAGACTGGGTGCCGCTTTACCGAGAAGATGGGGTGCATCCAATCGATGGTCTTGCCTTCACCAGTCAACATGCGTTTCTCTTACTGGCGGGGAGGAAAGTCCAAGACCCTTCCGGTGAGGAAAACACAGAGGTAACAACAGTACCCCTGTCTGAACTCATCGCTATGGATAACCGCAACGAGTTCAATGACCCTCTTGGTCCCTACGCCATGCGTCGAGCCCAAGACTGGTTGAGGGAACACCGTCCAGATCTGCTCACATAACACAAAGCTGGCCCAACCAATCGCTCCGCATCTACCCGCGGGGCGATTTTCGTAAGAAAACGTCGTTCGAAGGACGTCATTTTCTTTTTCTTGACAAAAAATCTTATAGTAAGTAAACTACTCTCTACTCTAAGCAAGGAAGGAGATTTTTGCCATGGCAAAACAAACCCAACCTGTTGGAAACAAAAGAGTCCTGGCAGTCTTCGGCCACCCCGACGACGCGGAGCAGTTCTGCGGTGGCACCCTAGCCCTTCTTGCCAAAGAGGGGTTCAAGGTTACCATACTAGCTCTTACGTCTGGGGAGTGCGGCTCGCAACAACTCCCTGCAGAGGAAATAGTCGCCATCAGGGCCAAAGAGGCAGAGGAAGCGGCAAAGAAGATCGGGGCAAAGTATCGGTGTTTGGGAATAAGGGACGGTTGTGTGAGCTATAATCTAGGAACTGCCCAAAAGATCGTGGCAGTAATCCGTGAAATAGATCCGCTCATCATCCTCACTCACCCAACTGCTGATTACATGACCGATCATGCCCACGCGGGACAGTTGGTGCTTTGGGCGGTTCCGGAGTCACGTCACTCAAACTTCCCAGCGCCGATCAAAGCCCCAGCTCTTGAAGCACAACCGTTCGTATACCACACTGATCCACAGGGGCTGATCGGACCTGATGGACAGATCGTACGGGTGAACACGATCGTTAATATAAGCAGTGTGATTGAACAGAAGCTGGAAGCTTTCTCTGCTCACGAAAGCCAGATGAGCTTCCTCGAAAAGAAGGGTAAAGGAGCGGTCGAAAAAACTCGGCGCTGGGCGATCATCCGGGGGCAACAAGTTCGCATCGAATATGGGGAGGGTCTCTGCCAGCAACTACTCGAGGAGTACCCTCGGAGAAACATACTGGCAGAAATCTTAGGGGAGAAAGTCTTCACCTTGTAGTTTACCTTCCCAAACACAATCAACCAATCGCCTCGCGACTACCCCGCGGGGCGATTTTCGTTAGAAAACATCGTCCGAAGGACGTTATTTTCTTTTACATCAACCTTGACTATTGTTGGCAAATATCCTATAATTAGCAGCTTGCCGGTCAAACCGCAATAAAGAAAGGAGAACCAGCATGACAGCTCGTTACTCTATTGTTAAAGGAAATTGGGGTGACTTGTTGATAGGTCCAGACGGACGAGTAGCTGGAGATGAATACATGGATCCGGCCCACCTCCAGCTGGGAGACGAGGGTTACAAGAATCTCCAGCGAGAGAGAGTATGGCAGCTGGGTGTAACTCTCTTGCAAGAGATCAGGGCAGAACGTCCAGAGCTGCAGGCGTACGGAGTAGAAAAAACGAGCGGCTTTATGGCCCACCCAGAGGGTTGGCTGACCGAATTCATTTTCCACGTACGTTCAAGGAGGCTTGGTTTACTAAGCCGCCTATTCCCAAGGATACTGGCCGTCGTTAGGTCAGATCACGGGCTGCTGCCTTACTCAAGGGTCGAGGTAAAACAACCTGGGATCTGGGAGGTGGCTTCACGAATTGGTGGCCAGGCGAGAAAGTTAGACTTCTCGGTGGAGAAACCCAAAAAACTCTTCTAAACCGAGCCGATCATCAGTTTGGTATAAGATCAACTCCTGCTGCGATATCGCTCCGCAACTTCCCAGCGGGGCGATTCTTTTTTTGCGTTAACCAAGCTGCTCTTTACTTCTTGTCGGCGGTACCCAACGACCAGCTGAAGAGCTGAAAAAGCCAGGAATTATCGAGCTAAGTAACACCACGGAAACCGCAAAATGCATGACAAAGAAAAACAATCCATAAAATATAAACTGTGGTTTTTTATTTATTAGGCCAATCACTACTGTGGTAGCATAATCGATCAGAAAAGTACCGATAAAGATGTCTCCCAAGCTTAGGTGCTTGTACAGCCCAAATTGTTGGTAAAGATTATTAAATCCGTCTAAGATAGAGTTTGCCCCCGAATACCAAGGCGATACAAGATAAAGTAGCAGAAATGGTAAAAAGAGGACAAAAATAGAATTAGCTATCACTTCAAAAGAAAACACCCCAAGCGTCAGCCAGAAAAATGATGGCCAGACACCGTTTGCTTTAACTGTTTGGAAAAAACCAATATTCCAACGTCTCACTTGATTCACATAATCTCTGAAGTTATCCGGGTACTGATCCCAGGCAATCAGAGAAGGATGATAGCCTAGCTTTGCCAGTCTCTTTTTGTGAAACTGAAAAGCGAGGTTGAAATCCTCAATTAAAATCCCTGGGGTATCAATCTTTAGTTGTTTCAAAACATCCGAGCGGTATATGGTACAAAAGCCCGGGATCACATAATTCACGCTAGTATATTTCCAAGTCTGACCGTAGATCAGCAGATACTGAAGCAGCCGATTGAGTCTTTCTCGGTAGGAAATAAAATAATATTTTAAATTTGGAATCCAGTGCTGGCGCCAGACAATTCGGGAGCTCGCAAAAACCACACCAATAGCGGGGTCGTTGAAGAATGGCAAGGCCTTTTTTACGAATTCCTTATCAGGTCTAGTGTCAGCGTCTAATATGAACATCAGTTTGTATCTTTCAAAGAGACGAAACCGACGAAGTAAATAAACCATTGCCCTCGCCTTACCTCTTCCTGGGTCTAGGTAAGAAACATGACAGCCCTCCATCCTGGCTCGGCGATAAGTTTTGTCACCCGAGCCGTCGGAAACGACATAGATCTGTTTTTGATCCAACATCTGTTTTAAAGCTTGAATTGACCGTCGGATGACAAGTTCTTCGTTGTGAGCCGGTAAAATTACCGCTATGTCTTCCGACTTCATTTCCGCCGGACCAGGAGTTGGGTAGATAGATTTTTTAATAAATTTTTCAATTATCAATCGTATCAGACCAACTAGCGCCCAAAACGTGATACTTATTCCGATTGGTAGTCCAAATGGAGAAGAAATTGGTTTCATAGTTAAACTTTGATTGTAGCAGAGTGGGGCAATTTAAGAGTGTGGGCAAGTCCTTCTTCAAGGCTGATCTTGGGTGACCAACCAAGGGCTTTTATCTTTGTTAGCTTTGGCCGCCGTGCTTGGTGATCATGAGAAGGTCGGGGCAGAAAGCTTAGTTTTACATCCGTATCC
>MHCO01000022.1:5350-9137 GCA_001816645.1 Candidatus Woykebacteria bacterium GWB1_45_5 | reverse complement strand
TTGGCGCCAAAACTACCCATTTACCGTAAAGTGTGTTTTTTAAAAACCTAAAACTCTCTTTCATTCACCTAAATAAGGTCTGGAAGTCTAATTTACTCTACTTTCCTAAAAACTTGCGGCATTCTTCGACAACTTGGGCGGGAGTATAGGAAACTTTTAGTAGATAGCCGTCGGCACCAAGCTCAAAGCCCTCTTTGATGATGGTTTCTTCGCCTAGATTAGTTAGTAAAAGCACCGGGATAGTTTTGGTGGGAGGATTTTGCTTTAAAGATTTAAGGACATCGATGCCGCTCATCTTTGGCAACATAATATCTAGCAAAATTAAATCGGGGGTTTCTTCTGCCGCTTTTAGCAGTCCTTCTTCCCCATCAGCTGCTACCACAACATTGAATTTCGCCAGAGTAAATTCTTTTTTGTAAATTTCCCGCACCGCATCTTCGTCGTCAACAACAAGAACCTTCTTTGGTTTTAGCTTTCTCATCATCTACCTCTTATTCCAATCGTAACGGTGAGTGGTTTGCTTGTCAAGGAAATATTATTGGAGTGATGGTGGCCGCCCGCCGAAGCTCTTCGAGCGAAGGCGGGCGGCCCAGTTTAGCTCCTTTCTACCGCTGGGACCGTCGTCTCCAAGCAGCACGGGCCTCCTGGAACGCAGCAAACAATGATATCCCAAGAGCCGCTGGCCCGGCGATCCAAAGGTCTTTGTCGGACTCTTCGGGCTCTGTCTGGTAACCTCCGCTCCCAGTCCGCGGCAACTCCTTGATAATTACCGGTGCCCTTGGACCAGCAGTCAAAGGTGGCGCCAACACCGAGACCCTAGTTGCAGTTGCCGCCGGCAATGGCGGCTTAACCACTAGCGGCGCTGACGTCGCTGTCGGAGCCACAACAACTACAGTATTTGTCGGCATCGGCGTCGAGGTCGGTCCAATCGGAGTTGGCGTCTTGGTTGGTGTCGCCGTCGATAGCACCGTCCCCGTTGCCGTTGATGTCGCGGTCGCTGTCCAAGTCGCCGTTGGTGTGGCTGTAGGCGGTACCGATGTCGCCGTCGCCGTTGATGTCGGTGTACGCGTTGGCGGCACAGGTGTGTTGGTTACCGTTGGTGTTAAAGTCGGTGTCGGTGTCTCCACCCGCCTAACCTTGAAGTTGTCCGTCTTACATTGACTGTTGACGAACAACCCTCCCGCTACACACAGCCAAGCCTTGTATTCACCTCCGGGATTTGGGGTCGTTCCGTAGGGAGACGGCGACACAAGGCTACACAACGAAGTAGGGCCAAAGGTCCCTTGGCCGTTACTAATAGTAACGGTACCGTAACCAGTTCCAAGTACAACAGAGCCACTTGGGTTAGTAACGGCAACGTCGTAGACACCATCTGGCAAGTGGTGCGACTGAGGCCCAGAAGGACCACCGTTGAGGGCGACATCACACTTGTTTGTATAGATGTTGCCGTTCACCACGCTACCGTCGGGCAAGGTGGTGAAAATCGCCCCCGGTAAAGGGTCTGCAAAGACCCACTGAACCTGAAAAGTGCTGACGGTCAGTAGGAGAAAGCCTACTATCACCGCCCCAACGATCGCTCTCCTCAAAAGACACCTCCTTTTTGAGGAACTGAGTTTTCCAGCCTAGCGGCTAGATTTAGTGCCCTATAGTTTATATGATCACGGACAAGAAGTCAATACTAGGGTGATAGTGGGGCTTTGAAGAAAAAGCCGACGAGGTAGCCAACAAGAGCGGAGACCGTACCGATTATAGCGATTTCAGCACCGGATTTTCTCCAGTCGCCAATGCTAGTTTGGGCTTTATAAGCACCTAGAATAAACAAGGCTATCGCCGAAATAATTAAAGACCACCAGATTGCTTGGTTAATGGACATTTGCGCGAATGGAAGCAGGAAAAAAGGAATCATTGGAATCAAAGAACCAACCACCGCTGCCAAACCAACCACCGCGCTGCTGATAAAGGCTTTCTTCGTCTCTACTAACGAAAGGCTAAGCTCTGATTTCATCATTTCATCTAACCAAACGTTTTTATCAGAGGCAATTTTTTCTACCACTTCGTCTAATAACTTACCCGAAAACCCTTTTTGGCGGTAAAGATCCCGCAACTCTTCTTTTTCCTCCTGTGGGGTTTCTTCTATTTCCCGTTTTTCTCTAGCTAATTCTCCTTCATAAAGAGACTGTTGGGCCCGGGTGTAAGTATAGGCCACGGCGGCCATAGAGATACTTTCGGCAAAAGTCGCCGCCAGGCCACCGGCTAAAATTATTCTCAAGTCATTAGAAGCCACGGCGATTCCCAATAATAAACCTAAAACGTTAACCAAACCGTCTTGGCCGCCAAGAATAATATCTCGCAGATTAATATGACCCAATGTCTTATGTGGTTCAGACGGAGTGATGCTAATTTTGTAGTTGGCAATCATACTAGCTTTATAAAAGACTGTTAAGATCAAACTTGGGATCAGCTAACTTATTTTTATTATCCCTTATTTTAACACGTTTTTTTATTAGTTCTTCAATCGGCACTCGATCGGCTGGTAAATTGATAAGGGCGGCGCCAACAATTATTCCATCCCGCAGATAAAAGCGTCCCATTCTCCCGTCGGCCACCGACCCAAGCTCGATAATCTCGATCTTCTCATCTGTCGAAGTATCACCTATCAAAGAAAGGTTTGCCTCAAAAAAAGGCATGATGTAGGCAGAAACAGCCATAAACTGTTCTCGTCCCTTTCCACCCCAACCGGCTACCATATTTTGGCCGGCGATCTTGCCTTGCATCACGGCGTTGGACCAATTGCCCATTTTGTACTGTTTGCCAAAAATTACATCGTAAAATTCCGCGATATCCCCAGCCGCCCAGATATCTCGCGTGTCGGTCTCTAAATACTCGTTGGTAACTACACCCTCGTTGATTTTTATTCCCGACCCGTCCAAATAATCGGTATTTAGAGCAATGCCAACGCCAATTCCAGCGATTTCAGCTGCGATTTCCTGATCACTCTCCAGAATAACTTTTTCCAACTGATTCTTGCCAACAAACTCTCGAACTTGGTCCTGGGTAATTAGCTTGACTCCATTTTTCTCTAAGATTAGGTTGATCAACTTACCAATATTTTCTCCGACTTGTCGACTCCCAAAACCAGAACCACGGGTAACACATGTAGTAGCAAGGTTAGCCTTCCGAAAAATTCGGGCGAAATCTAAACCGACAAACCAACCACCAATTACTACCGCAGACTGGGCTTTACCAACAAGATCTTTAATCTCATTGGCATCGGTGAGAGTACGCAGGTAAGTCACTCCCAACAGATTGCTGCCGGGAACATCTAAATGCTTAGCCTTACCGCCGGAGGCGATTAAGAGTTTTTTGTAAGAAATCTCTTGGCCATCAGATAATAAAACTTTCCGGTTTTGAGTACCAACTTTGTTCGCTTTTACGTTTTTAATTAAATTAATCAGTTTTTCTTGGTATTGTTGATTAGTACGAAGATAAAGTTTTTCCAAAGGGATTTGCCCTTCCAAGTAAAGGGGTAGCAACACCCGTGAATAAAGTGGCTCTGGTTCTTCAGTAACGATTATGATCGAGCCTTTTGGGTCATTTGTACGGATAGTTTCGGCAGCCGTGGTCCCGGCTGCACCCCCACCAATAATTAAGTAATCGACTTGTTTCATTAGATTTAGTATAAACCAATTGACAACCGATATTTAGAGAAAGTAGACTATAGGTACATATGGTACTGGTGTTTAAATTCCGATACTTGTTGACTGCTGCCATTTCCCTTCTCTTATTT
>MHCO01000022.1:4895-5276 GCA_001816645.1 Candidatus Woykebacteria bacterium GWB1_45_5 | reverse complement strand
TAATGTAACTGATAAAACCTCAAACGATTACGACCTCACCAACTGGAAGTTGCCAAGTAATGTTACCTACCAAATAAATCTTTTTTCCGCCCCCTCCTCGGTCAGAAGTAATCTGGCAACAATTGTCGGAAATTCTTTTGGCACTTGGTCGCCTTTGACCAAAGGGGTCAGTCTCACAAGAGGCACCGCTACCTCAGCGTCAAGAGCCCGGTTCGATAGCCAAAATATTATTGCTTGGAACTTTTTATCCCGAAGTGTCTTGGGTGTAACTTATATCTGGTACAACCCCGACTCAAACTACGTTGTCGAGGTCGACACCATCCTAAACTCTCGCCATCCCTGGGGCTGGACTGATCCAAAGTCAATCAATGTTGATCAAAC
>MHCO01000022.1:4673-4848 GCA_001816645.1 Candidatus Woykebacteria bacterium GWB1_45_5 | reverse complement strand
AACTTGGGCACTGGTTTGGTCTGGATGATCTTTACAACAGCACCGATGAGGATTTGACAATGTACGGCTACGGCGCCAAACAGGAACTTAAGAAAGACACTTTAGAATTTGGTGACAAGGCTGGTGTCGCCAATATTTATCCCTAAAATCACCCTAGACCATCTTTTTTATCGCC
>MHCO01000022.1:3027-4662 GCA_001816645.1 Candidatus Woykebacteria bacterium GWB1_45_5 | reverse complement strand
TTCCTGCCCAAGAACAGCGCATTTTAATCGTGCCGGGGTTGGGGTAATGCCGATTAGTTTGATTACATCATCAACGTCTAATTTCTCTACCTCCGAAATCTTTTTTCGCTCAATGTAAGCCGCAAGTAATGAGGCGCTGGCTTGGGAAATAGCACAACCATTGCCGGTAAAAACCGCTTTCTTAATAATTTTGTTCTTTGCTTTCTGCTTTGTTCCTCCTGCTAACTTAATTTGAATCTTGATTTCGTCCCCACACAAAGGGTTAACTAAGCGAGCCTCGAGATCGGGCTTTGCAATTTCTCCCCGATTCGGTGGGTTTCGAAAAATTTCTAATAACGCTTCCCGGTAGAGTTGGTTTTCCAACATATTCTAATTTGAATTTTTTTCGAGCTTAAAAATCTTCTTAGCTTTCTCTATTGCAGGAATCAATTTATCAATTTCTTCCTTCGTATTATAAATATAAAAAGACACTCTAGCGGCAGCCGGGATACCAAGTGCTTTCATCAGCGGTTGGGCGCAGTGGTGACCGCTACGGATGGCGATACCTTCGGTGTCCAGAATCGAGGCGAGATCGTGGGGATGAATTGCCACCCCACCCCGGCTATCGATAATATTGAATGAAATCACCCCATTACGCTTTTCGATTTCTGTTGGGCCATAAATAACCAGATTTTTAACCGCTGCTAATTTTTCTAAAGCGTAGGTGGTTAGCTCTTTTTCATGCTCTCGAACATTTTTCATTCCTAAATCGGCTAGGTAATCAACGGCTGCTGCCAACCCAATCGCTCCGGCTACGTTAGGCGTTCCCGCTTCAAATTTCCACGGGATATAGTTCCAGGAAGAAGTTTCCCAATCAACTTCAAGAATCATGTCCCCACCGGATAAAAATGGTTGCGTTTCTTCCAATAATTCCTTTTTTGCATATAAAACACCAATTCCGGTTGGCCCAAGCATTTTATGGCCAGTAAAAACATAAAAATCTGGTTTTATGTTTTGAATACTTACTGGCATATGGGGTACGGCCTGCGCTCCATCAACAAGCACCTTCGGTGCCAATTTAAATTGGTGAATGCAGAATTCAGAAATTTCTTCGATAATTCGTTTAACGGGGTTAATTGTTCCCAACACATTAGAAACGTGGGTTAGAGAAACCAACTTTGTTCGTGAAGTCAAGTAGGATTTTAATTCTGAATTATTAATTATTAATTCTCCATTCCTATTTATCGGAATAAATTTAAGTTTCGCTCCTACCTCCCTGGCAAGTAGTTGCCATGGAACCAAGTTGGAATGGTGTTCCATTTGGGTTAGCAGGATCTCATCGCCTTTTTTAATATTTTTTCTGCCCCAAGCATATGCAACGAGATTAATGCTTTCTGTCGCGTTTTTGGTAAAAACAATTTGCCGGCTATCGCCCGCGTTGACAAAGTCCGCAATCTTTTTTCTTGCCTCCTCAAAAACTTGAGTTGCTTCCTCGGAAAGTTGGTGGACGCCACGGTGAACATTGGCGTTGTGATTTTCGTAATAATCGGTAGTTGCCTCAATTACTTGCCGCGGCTTTTGGCTGGTCGCAGCATTATCGAAATAAATTAGAGGCTTGCCGTGAACCCGACGGCTCAAAATCGGAAAATCAGCCCG
>MHCO01000022.1:595-3006 GCA_001816645.1 Candidatus Woykebacteria bacterium GWB1_45_5 | reverse complement strand
TTCCTTCATAATTTGAGCGTCGCGAAAATTACCTGCCCGCAGTACTACAGCGTCGCAGGCGGGCGTCACGCTTTAGCAGGACATAGACTAAAGTATTTTACTGTTTAGGGGGTGGGTTTACAAGAACAACAACTAGCGAATGTTTTTTGGCAAATCTGTGGGCCAGTTTACTTATAATCTTAGGGGGATTTAGGTTAGACTTCGATTAAGACACTACCACTCTCGATCTTCACGGGGTAACTTTTAAGGGGCTCAACAGCTGGCTCTTGGGTTACGGCACCAGTTTTTAGATTAAAGCGACTACTGTGACAGCCACATTCCACCTCTTCCCCTTGGGTATAGCCGCTGTCACTCAATAAACAACCAGCGTGGGTACAGATGTCGCTTGTAGCAAAGACTTCATTGCCAAGGCGATAAAGGGCAATACGGACACCCGCCACGTTTACCGCCCTTATTTCGTCCTCTTTCAGCTCATCTAGGTTAGCGACCTTTACAAACTCAGCCATAACCTCAGAGAGCAGGCAGCAGTCGGTAGATCGCCTTACTGCTTTCTGACTTCTGCTTTCTGCTCTCTGGTTTTATTGTACAACTTGGCTGGTTGTCAATCAACTATTTTAATAGCCTCACGCGTAAAGCGTAGACTCCACCTTTATAAATGCGTTTTTCGTAATTTTCAATTGAATTCAACCACTTTATTGCTTCCTCAAAGCTTTTTGCGCTGGGGTAAACTTCTTCCAATCCTTCAGCTTTAATTAAGTCTCCCGCCTTTATGTAATGCTTAATATACTCAACTTCGACATCGGCTGTTCTTCCTGTTCCCATATTATTAAAGCAAACGAGATCGCCCCGTTTAATCTCCTCTAAGAGATGGGTGCCGTAAGGTGCGCGGGGAACAACACTCACTACACCTGAAGCTACCAGGTTAAAACTTTCATTGCCAAGATTCATCAACCACTTTCTCTTACCATCAACGATTTTGTATACATCCCAAACCCAGCGAGAAAAGGGGGAAAACTCCACCGCTACCTCTTCTCCTTCAGCAAAGATTCTGTAGCGAATATCCGGAAAGTTCTCTTCATTCAGTTTAAAACCGCGAATACTCCACTCTACTTTTAATCGAACCAACCCGCTACCTGTTGGTTCCAACTTTACAAGTCTACCCTGAACTCTGAACACTGGTGCTCGTCGATCCAAATCGTAGTTTTTATTGCCTTTTTCCTTATATTTTTCCTCTAGCACGTACTTTTCCCATTCTTTTAGCTCCCGGTGAATAAGTTTTTCCTTAGTAGCCCCCTCAATCAAACTTTCCACACGTTCGAGTACTGCTCGTTTTTGTACACGTCGGCGGTATAGAAGAAGGGCTAAAAGTGAGAAAACCACCGGTATTAATATAGTAGCTAAAGACAGTGAAATGCTTAAAACTGTTCCGCCAATGAACTGGACAACATAATACCTGTTGGACCGAACTCCCTCAGGGCTAGGCGGCTCTTGCAGTGCTGCCCACATAGCGGCCAGCTGATCCCGAATCAGAAAGCCAAGAAACAGGAGGAAGGTTATAAAAAGCAAAATTTGAACCGTAATTTTCAGCAGTTTGATTAGCACCCTCATCTACTTATATTAAATTCCTTCTGGCTGATTTTTTCTAGGTGGGATTTTTTTACTTCAGATCTTCCGTCTTGTACATTTTCCAAACGTATTTACTTCTTGGACTAAATTCCACAGTCACTTCCTCATCTTCCCGAAATTCCTGATCATGCAATTTGATCAAAGAATTTCTGTCTGGAGTAATTTTTATTCCACGGACGAAAAAGTAGGGCTCGGGGCGAAACAGTTCTGGATTCATTGGTCTAGTTTTATTCTTCGTCAATCGACCACTGATAGAAAAGACTGGTGAGCGAGAATCTAAATAATATTTTTTATCGCCTGTTTCTTTGAAGCATCTCTGAAGCAAGACTACCTCGGTTTCAGTTAAATCTCGGTGTATTTTGCTCTCCTTAACCGCTCCTGACCTTACAGATTCTTTCCAATCTTCTCTGGCTAAGTTTTGAAGCCTAGACTTCAACCTTCGGCTTGCTATAAAATCGCCTAACAATCCTCTGAAGACGACTATACCGACCAAACCGAACACTGTAAAGAAAAGTATTATCGGGATAAACAAAGTATCCCCAAGAAAGGAAGCAAGAATAATATTAAAACCAAAAAAGATTGCGAAACAAATTATTGCAATTAAATCAAGCGAATCATTCTTGCTCATCAAAATCATTCACCTACTTTATATTAAATTCCTTTTTGGGAAAAATTTCCAGCTCTATCCAACTGCACCGGCCATTTCGAGTTGGATGAGGCGGTTGAGCTCGATAGCGTATTCAAGGGGTAGTTCTTTGACAATTGGCTCCACAAAACCATTAACG
>MHCO01000022.1:0-517 GCA_001816645.1 Candidatus Woykebacteria bacterium GWB1_45_5 | reverse complement strand
CTCCGGATAAGTTGTGGCTTTGGAAAATTCGTCTACGATAAGTGAGTTGCACTGGACGTGGGTTTTCGCTCCCTTAACCCCTCTAACCATCTTAACTAATCCCCGGAAAGCGGTTTTCCCACCGTCTTTACTAACCCCCTTGGAAACAATCCGAGAGGTTGTATTGGGTGCTAGATGAATCATTTTTCCACCACTATCTTGTTCTTGGCCAGCCCCGGCAAAAGAAATTGATAGCAGCTCCCCTCGCGCGCCTTTACCTTTCAAAAAGCAGGATGGGTATTTCATATTTATTTTCGAACCCAGATTGCCATCCACCCACTCCATAATCCCTTCTTCTTCGACAAAGGCCCGTTTAGTAACGAGGTTGTAAACATTTTTTGACCAATTTTGGATGGTAGTGTAACGACAGCGGGCGCCTTTCTTGACGAATATTTCAACAACTGCAGCGTGGAGTGAGTCAGTGGTATAAATGGGAGCGGTGCAACCTTCAACATAATGAACCGCTGCCCCTTCATCG
>MHCO01000021.1:7558-12301 GCA_001816645.1 Candidatus Woykebacteria bacterium GWB1_45_5 | reverse complement strand
CTCCCCAGCTGGACAATAGAATAGAGAGATCAAAGATGTCTACTTGATCATCTCCGTTTAGATCTCCCGTTTTTGGCTCTGGTCCGGGAAGACAATTATCACCAGTCCCCGTCGGGGTGCAGGTTAGATCAGTGGTGAGTACCAAACGGTCAAGTTTCACACCTGTCTCTCGACCGATCATTTTAATCGTGTGAGAGCCGGTGGAAAGTGACACAGTAACCTTATTTGCACTGGTACCATCTTTGTAATCAACCCAAGCCCAGCTATTGGCTGCGATTGCGGCGTCGCCAACCACTGTCCCACAGTCGCCATCCACCTGTAACCAGTAAGAGTTGTTCGTGACATCTGGTGCCATTAACCGGCTCCAGATCTTGTAAGTCCCAGCTTCGGAGAGATTAATCGTAGTAGTTGCTACTCCTTTATCAGTTGGTATGGCAGCGCAAGGCGTTGTTACAGTGGCGGTATTGGAAGCGGAAGAGTTATTACCAGCCGCATCATAAGCAGTGACATAATAGCTATATGTTGTAGCGGGTTGAACAGAAGTATCTGAGTATGAATTAGACGCAGAAGTAGCGATTTGGCTTCCATCTCTGAATATTTTGTAACCTGTCACGCCAACATTGTCTGTACTAGCAGTCCAAGATAGATTGACTTGGGTGGCACTAGCCGCAGTGGCGGTCAGATTAGTCGGTGCGGTTGGTGGTTCGGTATCAGGACCAGTAGATTTAGTGAAAGTCCAGGTTTTGACAGGCGTGGTGGTCCCCTGCCGGTAAGCATTCACTGTAAAGGTCGCACCTGAAACATCGATAGTAGCAAAGCTATTCGCTGAAAGACACCAATCGCTTCTTCCTGAGCGACAAGAGTAAAGACCGGCACCAGCAGCTCCAGTAACAAACTCCTCAAAGGGGTGAGTAACAGCAGAAATACGGGTATTATCGATATGAGTATAAGCTATGACGTGTTCATGCCCATGAAAGGTCGCCGATACGATCGGATGGCTATTAAGCACTGTTATCAAGTTGCTAGGTGGTGTTGGACAACAGTGGTCGTCGACGGCATAAATTGGCCCGTGCCAAAACAAGAAGGCATGGGTAAGACCGCGAGCTTCTGCGGCGGTTAAATCATTATTCAACCAAGTTATTTGCGCCGATGACATCGCAGTGACGTCACCCAAAACATCAATCCCCACAAAGTGGGAATTATCGTAGTCGAAAGAATAGGTTGTATCAGGATTTAGTTCGGTGTAGTTGGTAGCTCCGATACGGGAGGCAACACCCCGAAGGTCAAAGTAGGTAGGCCAGATTGTGCTCGTACCGGAATCATGGTTGCCTCGAACGGGAAAGGTGATGTCAAATGTACCGTTATTGGTACCACCGTTGAGAGCTGCTTTCCAAGTATCCAAAGTGCCCTCACCCGAACCGCTGTCAATCAGATCACCGGTATAAATGGTAAAGAGAGGTGACAAAGCCTTCGCCTGATTGGAAAGCGTGGCTAAACTAGATGTGCCTGTCTTAGTATCTCCCCAAGAGACAAAAAGGAAAGCATAAACAGAGGAAACAAGCCTCGGAGAGAAAAGAAAAACTATTGCAAAACAAATACTAATGACGATTCCGAAAAGCACTGGTTTTTTGGACATAATTTTGGACATAATATTATTCATCTTCTTCAGCTTCAATACCTGCTTTCACGGCCGGGTATTCAATCACAATTTGAGTAAGGCCTGAGTTCTGATCTTTAATGACAGAGACTTGAATAGGTTTCTCTTCCTTATGACCATCGATAAATTGGATATTTTCTGCTTTTTTGTCGGCTGGATAATCATCAATGAACCAACCTTCTTGCGGCAGCTCCTCCAGATACCAAGCCATTACAATAGAAACTCGGTCAGTTGTTTCCCAGGTACCGTGATAGCTAAAATCTCCCAAAAAGTGGGGTCTCTTTTCTGAATCTTTGAAGTTTGCATTTGGATAGACTAATGTGGCAGGAAATCCTTCAATTAATTGTTGTTCACCCCCAGATTTTAAAGCCGCTTTCTCAGTCGAAGATCCACCAAGCCGCCAAAGCACCACACCAACCACTATTACGGAAATACCCAAAATTATGAGTGATAACTTCACAAAGTTTTTTGATTTTATCAAGCCCGTACCCCGTTCCATAAAGCTAGTATTCTTTGTAAAATATCAACTCCCCGGCAGGATCACTGCCTGGACAAGGACCGGAGGCGTTACTGCTAGGCACAAAATAAGAAACGGTAATTCCGCTTCTACCGTTGGGTAAAGTAAGATTGGTAAAGCTAGGGTTGGCGAAAGCTACTCTTCCGTTGTGAGTGTTGACCGTTAATTTGATTACCTCGTTTGAAGAATAATTATAAAGATACGGTCTCCAAGTACAGAAATCGCCCTTCGTAAGCTGAGCCTCGTGAAGATTGAAGTCTACTCCTTTATAAACCAGGTGGTCTCTGTCCCCCACATTTCCTCCAATAGAAGGGCTTGTAAGAGCTTCAAAAAGAGTATTAAGATTGGTATCTACTTGACCAGTCCAAAAATTAAAGTTGGTGAGAGTACCCTTTGCCTGACGGTCGACATCGCAATCTCGGAAGTAATGAAAACGGACATCTATGACAGAGCTGTTAATATCAGGACTAAGTGTGGCTCCCTGGATATGAGGTGTACCTTCAGCACAATTAGAAAGGGTTCTGGGCACTTGGAACTGCTTGTTGTACGTCCCGGCTAGTAGCGCCGTTAAATCAGCGTAATGGCGAAACTTTAGGCAATTATTCCCGCTTCCTCCTGTGCCAGTACAAGCACTTGTCGGTCCAATCTCGTATGCTACGACAAAACTCCCATCGGAAAGCTTGGCAATAGTTGGCTGATGCGCATCGGTGTCCAAATCTTTTTTATACGTCCAATTGAGAAGATCGCTGGAAGCAGCCAGTTTGAGGTTAAAAACTGAACCGCTTAAGACGTGGTAGGTAGCTAGATAACGGTTGGGATCGCCTGGTGTGGTTGAGTTTTCAATAATCTTGACTGTATCCATACTATTGTTAAGATTATCTTTAGCCCCATATTTGTAAGCATTAGCCGTGGTAACACCTTGAACGATAGCTTTTAACTCCGACTCAATGGCGCTCCCATCGGCACTAAACTGGATAAACTTGCCGCCAGAAGCATTTGCATCATCGCCAACTGTCACTGGTCCAGAAAGCGTAGCGTTTTCCGCTTCAATTCCGAGTAACCCAGCTGCCCGGCTGCCTAACTGCCGAACTTGTAAGATGGCCAACACGGTCAAGGGAATAACCAGAAGGAGAAGTACGGTTGAGCCAACTGCAATCAGATCCTTACTGGTGTAGGGAGGGTTAATTCTTTCACGGTATCTTTGGAACAGATCGGCAGCCCTCATTAATATAAGTATCGGATATCCCTAGCAGTCTGTCAACTTTAGCCGGCTATCAACTCCCCCACTTTCCAAGGAAAATACCGAAATCACGGATATTTACAGTACCGTCCTTGTTAAAATCTGCCGCTTGATCGGCTGTTCCCCACTTTCCAAGGAAAATACCAAAATCACGGATGTTGACTGAACCATCGAGATTCAGATCGCCAAGCTTACCAACATTGACACTGACCGAATCAGTTGCATTTCCCCCCGGACCGGTACAGGTTAGAGTATAGGTTTTACTGGCGGTAAGATTGCCTGTTGATTCAGATCCACTGGTTGCTTTACTACCAGACCAACCGTTTGAGGCAGCGCAGCTAGTGGCATTTGTACTCGTCCAAGAAAGAGTAGCGGCGGTATTGTAAACAACTGTAATTGGACCATTTGAGCTATTGGCTTTGACATCAACTGTTAGATTAGGTGGTAGGGTATTATTGACCGTAACATTGACTGGGTCGGAAGTCCCTTCATTATCAGCTGCATCATAGGCTTTAGCTGTTAGGATGTAATCGCCATCGGAAACAGCAGTACTATCCCAACTCCAAGAGTAAGGGGAAGAAACATCGGTAGATTTCAAATCCCCGTCAAGATAAAATTCCACCTTCGTTACATCAATGTTATCATCAGCATCGGCACTAACACCAACAGTTCCAGAGACGGTTTCACCATCGGATGGTGACGTGATAGAAACTGTTGGGTTTTGGGTATCAGGCGGCTCGGGTGTAATTGGTCTTTTGTAGATCAAAACCCGCGACCGCATCGCGTCTCCAACGTAGAGGTTGTCGGCGTTATCGAACCAGACAGAGGTAAAAGTTCCAAAGTCGGAAAGTAAGAAATCAGGTTGTGTTGTCGAAGACCCATTCGGAATCGATAGCGGATCCAAGTAAACTGCCGCAAACCGGCCATTTTGAGGACCGTTGGCACCATAAATGCTGTACGTAACAACCATTTGGTTAAGAGAATCAAATGCTACTTCGTAGGTTGAAACGTTATTTATCGCCTTCGTAGCCGCTGACGCAAAAACGATAGAAGTTCCGTCAGGTGGGAATAGAGGGGCTGGATACATCAGTAGACGATGGTTCCCCCGCCCTTCGTTCGCATGGTCGGAAACCCAGACGTTGCCCAAGCGATCGAGCGCAACCTTACCGGGGTACATGAGCGTACTCATCGTCATTGACCCGCCCTGATTTGGAGCAGTACCGGAAAGCGTTGTCTGGCCCAGCACCACATCTACGAGTGGGTTGGGGCTAAGGGGATCGCGTATCCGGATCACGCGGTTCGTATCTGGGTGCGCAAGCCACACAAAGC
>MHCO01000021.1:5333-7548 GCA_001816645.1 Candidatus Woykebacteria bacterium GWB1_45_5 | reverse complement strand
GAGCATGGCAACAGGTGAAGCACCACTCACAAGCGGGGTTTGATATACGGCAATATGACCGTCAAGATGAGGGACCCAAATATGATGCGCATCATCGCCCCGCATCGCAAGATGAGCACCGTAGCGAGGATGATCATAGTCAGAAATGGCACCATCGCCACCTGCGAAGTGTGCTGCGGCCTGGCCGCTGGTGACAGCCTCCGGGTTGTCCCAGGCGAGAATACGGCCCCAATCGGCGACAATAACTTGGTTGTCCTGGACAGCGACTCCCTGAACCGTCTCGGTTTTGGCTGGACTGTGCAGTGTGGGTGCGAAGACCGCGCCAGTAGTACCGAAGATGCTCCGCCCCCAGTAGCCGTCGGTCGGCACTCCCGCCTTGATTCGGATAGGGCCGCCCCACCCCAGGCCAGTAGCGTATTTGTCGCCGTTGGGCGCAAAGCAGACGTCGCCTAAGCTGTTGCTGATGATCGAACTGAGGCTCACTAAGAGCGTCCCGTCGCTCTCGGAAAACTTCCGCACTCCCTGAAGAGGCGCCTGGTTCATAATCCAGACGTTCCCTGGATCCCCAGGATCAAAGTCAACACCAGTGGGCCTTTCGATTCCAGAGCCGAAGACTTCCCCCGACATTCCGCTGCTAAATGGTGGACGGAAGCGTATGACCCGGTCGTTGTTGCGGTCGGCTACGTAAACGTAACCGTTCGTAGGACTTACTCGGACTGCGAGCGGGCGATTGAATTGGGCCAAGCCGGAGCCCGAAGTGGGTGTAGTGAACCCCGGCTGCCCAAGCACGAGGTTGGCCGTCTTCGAACCTGGGGGGAACCTGACTATCCGGTTGTTGCGAGTATCGGCAACCCATAGCGCCCCTGCCGAGTCTACATCTACACCTGACATGAACGCCTCGTGGCCACCCGGTGCCAAGGAGAGTGAAGTTGCGCTGGGCGTTGTTGTTCCGTTTTTATTGGGCAGCCGGGACACAAAGTCGTCCTGTCCCCAGACATCGTCGGCAGCTGGGTAGTTCTGCCATGGGTCTGCATACTTCAAGACTCGGTTATTCGCCAGATCGGCGACGTAGAGTGCACCGTTCGCAAACGCCATGGAGGATGCGTAATACGCTTCACCCACGCTACCCACATCTTCGTGGTGAGCGGCCAGTGACTTGGCAGTCGCGGGCGCCACCGTGGGGTAGTTCTGGTACCCGGAGTCCCCATTGGCTGCCGATGTGAACATGTCGGGCTGGCCGATGACTATCTGCGCTACCGCGCCGAGGCCGTCAAACCAGTTAGGTGGGTCAGGTGCTGTCAGTGCTGACTGTGTTAGATCAAGACCAAGGATGCGGTTATTAGCATCGAAGATGTACATTCGGTTATTCGTATTATCTATCGCGCAGCCGCCGCTATTGAATGACCTAGTTGCCGCTACTGGATACGGCATGATTTCTCCGAAGTCCGATTGCCCAATAATCACATCAGCCCACAAATCTCCAACCACTCCCCGAATTGATGAAGACGCTTTTGGTTGTAGGCCACGGGCTGTTAGTGTCGCATAAACAGTAAGGGGGATGGCGATTAGAATTAATATAGTGCCAAAAACTGGAATCAAATCCTTACGGCTGTAGGGAGGATTTAGCCTTTCCCGGTACCAATTGATCATTTTAGCAAACTTCATTAATACGATTAGTTTAATTATTTAACTTCTTTCTCTATCTGTCAACTTTAAAGGTGGTCTTAACTCCCCCAATTGGTAAGGAGAATTGAAAGATCGAAGATGTCAACTTCACCATCTGTATTTATATCTGCTACTCCCCCACTAGCACCCCAATTGGATAGAAGGATTGAAAGATCAAAGATATCTACATTGTTATCCCCATTTAGATCTCCTGGTTTTGGACCTGGTCCGCCAATACCAAATGGTTTTTTGTAGATTAACACTCTTGTTCTATTCAAATCACCAACATAAAGATTATCATTATCATCAAAAGTTAGGGCAACTGACATTGAATGATAATCTTTAAGAAAGGCATCTGGCGTGGTTGAAGGTCCAAGTGGGTCGTTATAAACGGCTGGAAATCGGCCGGGACTTCTACCATCTGGGCTTGGGTTATTGCCATAATAAGGATTAAAGCCGACAACCATTCGGTTGGTCGAATCAAAGGCTGCTTCCCAAGTAGCATGGTTTGGAAAAATCTTGGAAGCATCTGGTGCATAAATCACCGAAG
>MHCO01000021.1:0-5312 GCA_001816645.1 Candidatus Woykebacteria bacterium GWB1_45_5 | reverse complement strand
CTTTATTAAACTCAAGAAGCCGCATGTTGCCTTTTATTTCACTTGAATGATCGGAAACGTAAAGATTACCGACTCGATCGATCGACAATGAACCTGGCCAGCAAAGACTGCTTGGCACTGCGCCAGTTATTGGAGCAGCTCCCCAGTTACAGGCTGTTCCAGCGGCATCATTCTGCCCCAAAACCACATCCACGATTGGACTAGCGGTTAATGGGCCTCGAATTCGAAAGACCCGACTGTTATCTGAATCAGTCACCCAAAGGAAATCACCGCTGGGGGTTGGGGCTATACCAGCGAGGGTAAAAGCAGCGGTTGCTACATCTATTTGCCCTCCACCTAAAAGCGGTAATGGGAAATAGATATTTTTTATCGGCGTTGCTCCGTTGGTCAAGGGTAACTGATAAACCGAGATGTGATGCGGTGGCTGGTCATCAAAAACCGTGGTTACCCAAAGATGGGGGTGAGGGGCCGCCTTATCAGCTTTAATATCATGGCAACAACCGTAATTAACCTGGTTGAAACTGGTAATCTTTCCGTCGTTACCGGTAACACCATCAGCTGGTTTGTAGTTAGAAAGAGACGCCGGG
This sequence comes from Candidatus Woykebacteria bacterium GWB1_45_5, assembly GCA_001816645.1. GTDB lineage: Bacteria > Patescibacteriota > Microgenomatia > Woykebacterales > RBG-16-39-9b > GWB1-45-5. The sequence continues at coordinate 4,725 of MHCO01000021.1, read as the reverse complement.
TCATTCCAAAAAAGTATTCTTCCCCAATCGGCGACAATCAACTGATCGTCTGCTACTGCAACACCTTGGGCAGTGGCATCAATCTTAGCAGCAGTATGCATGTCAGGGTCGTTGTTGGGAGCGCCAGCAGGAGAAAAGACGTACTGAGGACTCCTTGGATCCCCACCTTTACGAAATAGCGCCATTGCTAAGCCACTTCGTTGTTGCATTACAAAAATATTTCCCGAAGAATCGACACCAATTGAACCTGTTGGTCCGTCAAGTACGTTGGGAATATCTCTAACACCTAATTCTTTTATTTTTGTTTTGGTGTTTTCATCCCAAAGTTCAATCACGCTGTGGGCCAACTCAGTAATCCAGACCCCATTGGCTTGCGTTGGATCAAAATCAATTCCTGTGGGGCGAGTAAAATCAGCGCCAAAGGCTTCCCCACTCATTCCGGTTGTAAAAGGAGGGGTAAATACTAAAACGCGGTGATTACCTTCATCAACAACATAAAGTTTCCCAGTCGTAGGGCTAATACGAGCGGCAGTTGGCCCCAAGAATTGGTTAGTGTGTTGGGATTTTTCCAGCTCACTAAAGACACCATCTTTATTAACATCAACTGAGTAAGCATCGTCTCCGTCTCTTATACCGTTACTATTTAGGTCAACCCAAAAAATATCACGCGACGTAAAATTTTGTTGGCCAATCACTAAATCAGGGGTCTTTGATCCGGGAGGAAAGCGCAGGACGCGTTGGTTACCACTATCAGTAACCCAAAGATTGCCAGAGGAATCCACATCCACTCCAGCTAGAAAACTACCTCCGGGTAAACAAAGAGTGGTTGCGTCAGACGAAGCCTCACCTTTATTGCAGCTATTGCCAGCAAAATCATCTTGTCCCCAAACCTCATCAGCAACCTTATCATTTTCAAACGGCTTATTATATTTCAAAACCCGATTATTATGATAATCAGTAACATAAAGATTCCCCTGCGGATCTACTGCCATGCTTGAGCCAACATATCCTTCACCAACGCTAAGCGCGTTTTCAGGAATACTACACAGCGAAGCTGCACTGGCAGGTGCCCTAATAGGATAATTTTGGAACCCTGAATCGCCGTTGCAGGCAGATGCATTTGCTGACGGCTGACCAATGATAATATCAGCCGAACAATCAAGAGGATCCGTGGTAGAAGCTAAACATTTATCGACATCAAGACCCATAATACGGTTGTGCCCGGCATCATAGATATACATTTTATTTGGCGTACTCGTCCGGTCTACAATAACACTACGGGCTAGGAAGAGTTTATTGGGAACGGTCGCCCAAGAGGCAACTTCGGAGAAATCAGACTGGCCAATAATCATATCCGCCCAAAGATCACCTTCTACTCCACGGGGAGGACTCGAAGGCAACGCCTTTGGTTGCCAGCTGCGAATTGTCAGGATGGAGAAAACGGTAAGAGGAATAGCAAACAGAATAAATAAAGTCGCTAAAATCGTCGCTATATTCTTACGAGTGTACGGCGGATTGATGCTTTCTCGATACCACTTAATCATCTGGGCAGCCTCCATAGGAATAGTTAGTTTAATTATTTAACTTCTTTCTCTATCTGTCAACTTTAGCCGGCTACTCACTTCCTTGCCCGACTTTAGATTTTATGCTAAACTAACCTTCGTGAAAAAGGAAATTCACCCAACCTATTATGAAGATGCTAAAGTGGTTTGTGCTTGTGGGAATACATTCACCACTGGCAGCACAAAGCCGGAAATTCACGTCGAAATTTGCAGCCAGTGTCACCCATTTTTTACTGGTACTGCTAAATATGTTGATACTGAAGGCCGAGTCGAACGGTTTCAGCGGCAAGCCAAAGAAGCGGAAAGCACCCGGGAGGTTTTGAAAAAGCGCAAAGAAGCAAAAGAAGGGAAAGTTCGTGAGGAACCGGCTCAACCCAAAACCCTCAAAGAAATGATGCAATTTCTCCAAAAAGGAAAATAAATAATTACTGACAATTAAATCTTATTTTTTAATTCGAGTATGACTTATCTTCAAAAACAACTTGAGGAAATAGAAAAACAAATTGAAGAAACTAAAAAGCTATTTAATGACCCAAACTTAGCTACGCTTGCGCGGGAAGAAATTGCAAAGTTAGCGCATCAAAAGGAAGAATTGTTGGCCTCTCAAGTTTCTTCCAATGAAATAAGTAGCAAAAATGCGGTTATTGTCGAGATTAGAGCTGCAGCTGGTGGCAGCGAAGCCGGTTTATTTGCATCAGATCTTTATAGAATGTATACCCGCTTTGCTGAGTCTCAAGGCTGGAAAGTCGAACAGCTCTCTTTAAATGAAGGCGGTATTGGCAATATTAAGGAAGTCGTTTTTCGGATTGAAAACCTGGCTTCTTACGAAAAATTGCAATACGAGTCAGGCGTGCACCGGGTGCAAAGAGTTCCAGTGACGGAAAGCGGTGGCCGGATCCACACCTCGACGGCAACGGTGGCGGTTTTGCCAGAAATTGCCGAGAAAGATTTTTATTTAGACCCAAACGATTTAAAAATTGAGACTTACAAATCATCTGGCCCGGGTGGCCAAAATGTCCAAAAAGTTGAGACGGCTGTTCGTATCACTCACTTGCCGACTCAAACAGTAGTTACTTGTCAATCCGAACGAAGTCAATTTCAAAATAAGGAGCGGGCTTTGTCTGTTCTAAGATCCAGACTTTATTTAAACCAACGAGCGGCGGAAAAAGAAAAGATCGATTCTACTCGCGCGGTTCAGGTTGGAACTGGTGAGCGGGCCGAAAAAATCCGCACTTACAATTTTCCTCAAAGTCGAATCACCGACCACCGATTAAATAAATCTTGGCACCACATTGAGGAAATTCTGGGTGGAAACTTAGACCCAATTATCTTTGACCTTCAAAAAATAGCACAAAAGTAAATCCGCTTTACAGACATAACATATTTCAATTTACTTCTTTTGCTTGTGCAAAAAGAAGGTAACAAGAAAAGCACAGCCAATGCTGCGTCAGCTGTTGGAACTAAGCTAAAAAGCTTGGGACATCCTCGGAAATTCTCTTACTACGTTCGGTCAGTTTCCGTTTCCTCGTCGCTTTTTAGCTAGTCCAAATACGCCAACTACGCAAAGGCTTTTAGCGATTTATTTTGTCCGGCCTTAGATTAGTCAGCGTTAAGCCCCGCGAAATGAGAAAGCGGCCCAAAGGGAAAAATTTCACGTTCGCAGCCCCGATTTGATCGGGGCGAGTTTGAAATTTTAGTGAGTGAATTTTGCGGGGTAGCTGGAGGATCTTGGCCGGCAGTTTGGCTCCACCTTTGCTGCCAAAGGTGGAAGAATGATTTCGGCAAAAGGTAGCAAAAACTTTGAATTTCACTTGACAAAAAGGTATAATTTGCGGCATGTTACTTAGCCAAGTGTTAAATAGCACCAAAATTGACTCCACCGAGGTTGAAATATTCCTCGCCCATCTTTTGGGCAAAGACCGCAGTTTCGTCAAAGCTTTTCCGGAAAATAGTTTGAACACTGATCAGACTCGATTATTAAAAAATTTCTTAAAAAGGCGACTGAAAAATGAGCCGTTAAATTACATTTTAGGCTTTAAAGACTTTTGTGGTCTTCGCTTTAAAGTGGATCGGCGGGCAATGATCCCCCGTCCGGAAACAGAAGAGTTAGTCGCCGAAGTAATCAAACATGTTTACGCTTTACCAAACAGGAGCTTGCCAAATTATTTCACGAAACCTTCTTTGACGATTGTCGACGTTGGCACCGGCTGTGGCAACATCGCCATCTCACTGGCCAAAGCAATCCCCTTTGCCAAAATTTATGCTATTGAAAAGGAGCTTCGTGCTTGGCGGCTAGCCAAAGAGAATATTTCCCACCACAACGTTGAGGACCAAGTGGTTTTACTACGCGGTGACTTATTAAATCCAATCAACGAACCGGCCGACATCATTGTCGCCAATTTGCCTTATATACCAACCGCCCGAATCGCTACGCTGCAACCAGAAATCCAGGGCTGGGAACCAAGAGAGGCCTTGGATGGCGGGCCGGATGGGCTAGAACACTACCGACAGCTATTTAAAGACGCTACGAGGGTTCTACGATCTGGAGGACATCTTTTCTACGAGCTTGACGGTGATACTCAGACCATGAGGTTTTAGTTACTAGTAATTAGTCAATAGTTGCTAACCTCCAATTACTAAACCGCTAATTAACTAGTTTTTACTAGTCTCCTTTCTTACCAAAATTGGTGATAATTATTGCCCAATCGAGAGAATTGGTATCTTTATCAGCGTTTAGATCACCAAGAAGAGTTTGGCTGGCGATTGAATCGATCGCCTCCGACTCATCCTTGGCGTCTATTCGGTTATCCTGGTTTAAATCACCCACCACTAGATCACCAACCTTTAGATCAGTAGAAGCAGCGGTTGGAGTAAAACGGACCTTTTTGACCAACGCCTTTTCACCTTTGACTACTAAGGTGTATTCCTTGTTTAAAGAAAGCCCAGCCCCTTTTAGATCAAGTGAATACTTTTTGTCGTTACCTGTCATCTCAACCTCTTTGGCTACTCCCCCAACCTCCATCTTTATCTTAATCTTACCCGCCAGGTAAGGTGTCGAAAGCTCTAATTGGACAGTCTCTAAAGTTTTGACGTCGCCTGGTTTTGGTGGTGTGCCAATATTGACTTTGACCGAATCAGAAGCGCTTCCTGCAGTGCCTGAGCA
>MHCO01000020.1:12234-21012 GCA_001816645.1 Candidatus Woykebacteria bacterium GWB1_45_5 | reverse complement strand
TTTCTTCTCTAAGCAACCTTCAAAGATTAGAAATCAATAGCTCACGTAAATTTCCAGCTTTACCAAAAGGACTCAGCAAAATCAAAAATTTACATTTTGAAGGAGGAGGTAGCGTCTCTCCAACAATTAACACTGATTTAACTAACCTTGAAGCTTTAGAAGTAATAAATAGCAAATTTCCTGTTAAAGAAATTATCCCGATTCTACCAAGGTTAAAAAACCTTCGGATTTTAAATCTGCCTTTAACTGAGATGCATTTAACTGAAAAATTGCCCCAAGAAATTTTTGAAGTGCCGACTCTCCAATCATTAAGTTTGGGTACAGAGTTGAAAGATTTTCCTTCCGAGCTGTCAAGACTTAAAAACCTGAAGTATTTATATATTTTCGGCGAATTTACCGAAGTTCCAGATTCAATTAGTCAGTTTGCTAATTTGGAAGTGTTAGTTATTCCAGGAAACATTAATAAAATTTCAGATAAAATCAGAAATTTAAATAATCTAAAAGTGCTGGATATTAGGGGCAGCCCGATTTCTGATGATCAAAAATCTGTCCAGGAGTTAGATAAGCTGCTGCCAAATACAAGACTCGAAACTACTTCGCACCCGATTACCTAACACCTTATGGTTGAAGAAAAAATTGACAGCAAGGTAGTTAAAAATTTATATCAACCGCCAACCGATTCTCATAAAGGGCAAAGTGGTGTGGTGCTGATAGTTGGTGGGAGTAAAAAATTCCACGGGGCGCCGCTTTTCGCCGCGAAAGTTGCTTCAAAAATAGTCGATCTAGTTTATTTTTCCTCGGTACCGGAGAATAATGAGTTGATTAAGAAGATGAAAAGCGAACTTTGTGATTTTATTGCTGTACCACGAGGGGAGGTTATTAGTGCCGCGGAAAAATCAGACTGCATTCTGATTGGTCCCGGTCTTGGGGTATGTGAAGAAACTAAACAATTAACAAACGGTCTTCTAAAAAAATTTCCCGATAAAAAGTTGGTTCTCGATGCCGATTCTTTGATAGTTTTGGATAAAAGCTTGTTAAATAAAAACTGCGTTGTTACTCCCCATAGCGAGGAGTTCAGGGAACTTTTTGGGATCGACGCTTCTAAAGAAACAGTTATTCGAATGGCGAAGAAATATAGTTGTATTGTTGTCCTCAAAGGCGTCGAAGATTACGTTAGCGATGGGGAGGAATTGAGGGTAAATACCACTGGTAATGCTGGGATGACTAAAGGAGGGACGGGCGATGTATTGGCTGGTTTAATTGCGGCGCTGGCTTGTAAAAATGATTTATTTTTGGCGGCCTATGCTGGCGTGTTTATTAACGGAACTGCTGGCGACCGGCTGAAGGAAAAAGTTTCATACTACTACAACGCCTCCGATTTAGTAGACGAAATACCAAAAACCCTCAAAGAAATTATTGGATCTTAAAATTGGCGACTAGGTAACCAACCCCAAAGGGGCCTTCGTAAGAAAGAATTTCTGGTTGATATTTTTGGTTGTCTAGAACGCCAAAAAGAAAGCAGATTGAACGAAGGCCACACTCACCAGCGTTTTCGATTAAGTCTGGATCAAGGTTCAAGACTCCCTTTCTGTCTTTATCTTCTATCAATTTAACTAACTTTTGATTAAACGCTGGTCCAGCCGGGTGAAAACCGTAAGGCCCCTCCTCTTTTAGTCGATGAGAAAGATCCCCAGAAGCAACAAAAGCAATTCTCGCAGGGTTGGCCTGATATTTTCTCCCTTCTTTTTTACCCCATTCGTAGTGATCTTTGTAAGAATCAAAAGTAATGGAAAGCTCCTCCATTGGCAAATCTGGTAGGTTTTTCAGTAAATAAAAAAGAGGGACTTGAGCGCCGTGCCCTGGTGTTGGGTGGGGAGAAATAATAACGACCTTTTCCGGGTTTGCTTTTTCAAAGATCTTTGCCAGCTTCTTCATTGCCTCGACGGTTCTTTGGACTTTTACCAATTCCGCCCCGCCGATTTCGGGCAAAATTATTGGTGGATGAGGACAAATCGACGCGAATACTAACATAGCTAACTTAACCTTAAGTTTAGCCCCCTTTTACAATTTTTACACCTACCCCTTTCATCAACACTAACTAAGTTTGGGATCCAACCCTTTCGATCAATCGCCAACTTGCCGCATTTTGGACAAAAAGTATCACCGACTTCAAAAAATTCTTCGTCGTCCTGCGGTGGCGCCCAGACATAGACAAAATCTAAACCGGCTTTTTTACCAGTCTCGTAAGCTCTCTTTAAAGTTTTTTTTGGTGTTGGCGGTAAATCGGCCATTTTATACATTGGGTGAAAGCGAGAGAGGTGCCAGGGGATTTTTGTGTCAATGGAGGCGACGAATTCGGCGATTTGTGCGAGTTCTTTTTCTGAGTCATTATATCTGGGTATAATTAAAGTCGTTAGCTCTACTAAAATACCGAGCTTGTGAAAAAGTTTAATATTTTCCAAAACTGGCGCCAGTTGTCCGCCAGAAATCCGGCGATAAAACTCAGGGCTAAATGATTTTAAATCGATGTTGATTGCGTCCAAATAGGGGGCAATCATTTTGAGCGCCTTAGTTGACATGTAACCATTAGAGACATAAACGTTTTTAAGACCTTTCTTATTCGCCAATTTCGCACAATCGTAGGCAAACTCGAAAAAGATAGTTGGCTCGGTATAAGTGTAAGCAATTGAAGGACAATTATTATCGATTGCTTTCTGAACAACCTGCGCCGGGGTATAATCTTCCCCAAAAATTTCTCTTTGCTGTGGTTTTGGGGCTTGAGAAATATCGGCATTTTGGCAAAAAAGGCAGCGGAAGTTACAGCCAACTGTAGCAATAGAAAAAATCTGTGTTCCGGGTAAAAAATGATAAAGCGGTTTTTTCTCCACCGGGTCGATATGAGCAGTGACGATTTTCCCGTAATTTAATGAGTACAACTTTCCATTCTTATTTTGCCGCACTCCGCAGGCGCCAATTAATCCCTCTTGAATATGGCAAAAATGATTGCAGAGGTTACAACGGACAGCATTTCCCGGCAACTTTTCCCAAAAAAGCGCTGGCTTCATAGCAAGGGTATTATAATCCGATTTGACTTTCTGTGGAAATGTTAGACTGTTTCTGGTTTACTTTTTTCCTCAAAACAGCTATCTTAATAAAGAGTGATGGAGAATATCATCGAAGTCGAAGGTTTAAACAAAAAATTTCCGCCAGACATCCACGCCTTAAGCGAACTCACTCTTCAAGTCAAAAAAGGCATCACCTTTGGACTGCTTGGGCCAAATGGTTCGGGAAAAACTACCCTAATTAGAATTTTGGTCGGGATTCTGAAGCCAGATTCCGGCAAAGTTGCGATCATCGACGATTCCTTGTCTTGGAGCGAGAAAGCAGCAAAAATTGGTTATATGACGCAAACTCATGCTTTGTACCAAGACCTGACCCTTGCTGAAAACCTAGACTTTTTTGCCGCGATTTATGGCCTTTCTGCTAGGGAAAAGCGAAAACGGATAGAGGAGTTAATTTCTTTAGTTAAATTGGAAGGAAAGGAAAAATCACCGGTTGCCACTTTGAGTGGCGGTATGCGGCAACGGGTTTCCTTGGCGGCTAGTTTAATTCATGAACCGCAGTTGCTTTTTCTCGATGAGCCAACAGTCGGAATTGATCCTTCATTAAGGCGTGAATTTTGGGCTTATTTTGGGAGCTTAAACAGACAGGGGGTTAGTATTGTTTTATCAACTCACGTAATGGATGAGGCTGCCCGCTGCGATGAACTGGCACTATTGCGGAATGGTAAGCTCTTGGCCCAAGGAAAAATTGAAGAATTGTTAGCGCAGACAAGATCGAAAAATTTGGAAGAGGCCTTTTTGTCTTTGGAGGAAAACGGATGAGCATAAGAAGAATCTTCGCCGTCGCCAAAAGAATTATCCGGCAGTTTATTCACGACCGGAGAACAGTTGCCTTGATAGTAATCGTTCCACTGCTTGTGCTTTCCATCTTAGGCGCTTTGCTTAAAACGACCCCATCTTACGAGGTTGGTTTTGTTAACCAAGATGAAGGTGTTACTACTCCACTTAGCACCCAAAAAATTTCTTCGGCGATCGAAGAGTCATTGAAAGACACTGAAAATTTAAAATGGCACAAAATTAATTTGGAAAAAGCCAAGAGTGATCTTGAGGACGGAACGCTTGATGCCTATGTGTTGCTGGGCAAGAGTTTCAGTAAAGATATTTCAGAGAGAAAAAGCCCGCTGGTTATTGTAAAGTTGGAAGGATCGGATCCGAATGCTTCCCAGCAGGTCCTTGGGCTAGTGAACCAAAATTTATTAAGCTCATTTTCTGACCAAAAATTAGTTGATCTAAAGGTAGATTACCTTTACGGTGGCGAAAAATTTACCAGCCTAGATTATTTTGCGCCGGTATTTATCGCCTTTTTTGCTTTTTTCTTTGTTATTATGCTGACCTCGGTATCGTTTTTAAGAGAACGAAGCCAAGGGACATTTGAGCGGCTTTTTGCTTCGCCAGTCAATAATGCCGAGATTGTCGGGGGCTATTTCCTAGGATTTTCAATTTTTGCCTTGATTCAATCATTGATAGTGCTCCTTTACACAATTTATGTCCTCGATGTTCATTTCCTTGGCAGCCTTTGGTTTGTGTTTCTAATTGAGTTAATTTTGGTTGTAGGAGCAGTTAATCTCGGAATTTTTCTCTCCGCTTTTGCCCGCAATGAGCTGCAGGTAGTTCAGTTTCTGCCGGTTATTATTGTTCCCCAGGCCCTAATCTCTGGTTTTATTTTTCCGATAAAATCCATGCCGGTAATTTTGCAGTGGCTTTCTTACGCTATGCCGCTTACGTATGCAAATAACGCGCTGCGGGATATTATGATAAAAGGAAAAGATCTTGCCAGCGTGAGTTTCGATATTTATATTCTAATCGCCTTCGCCTTTCTAATGATCCTCCTCGCCGCTTTTTCGATTCGCAAAGGAATTTAGCTACCTCCTAAAACTCGCTAGGTTGCTTTTTCCGGTGTATTTTGATATAATTTGTTATATTCAAGAGGGATTCCAGAGGGCGGTTTCTTCCAAGGAAGGAGGTTTCCAATGTCCCGCCTTCATAGAGATCATTCCCTCGATAAAATCTTTGCGACCCTCCTGGCAAATGAGATCCGAGAGGCTGCTCGGAGTCGGAATATCCGACGGCTGCAGGTTCTTTGTAACGGCCATCGTGAAGGACTTCTTGGTTTAAGAGAAGTTATGGTGATGGTTCGGTCTAATTTGCCCGGGTCTGAGAAAGAGTTGCAAAGGGATCTCGACCGGATCTTTGGCGAAAACGGTTGGGGAGATCAGCGCCACAGCGGTGGCCGGGCGAGCTCGTAATTGCTCCGTGCAGGGGTCACGCACCAGCGTGACAGAATGGTGCCCAACCCATAACGCCCTGCTAATTTCTTTAGGGAAAAAATTCCACCTTACCCCTAATTGCGTCCCAAGTAAAACGTAATTTTAATCCGCAAAGCGCCAAAGATCGAACTTTTTGATCTTGTTTCACAGATAGATTTCTGCTAGAATTGCTTTCGCTATGGAAAAGAAAGTTAAGTACGCAGCTATATATATTAAAGAACCAACGGGCGGATACTCCGTTTCGGTTCCCTCGTTGCCGGGCTGTTTTTCTCAAGGCGAAACTTTGGAAGAAGCGAAGGTAAATATTGCTGAGGCCATTGAAAGCCATCTGGAAAGTTTGAGAGCGGATGGTGAAGATGTTCCTGCGCCCGAAGAAGAACTAGTGAGCTCAATTACTGTTTCCGTTCCTCAACCAGTTACTTCATGACTAAACTTCCGCAAATAAAGAGCGATAAGCTAATCAAAATCCTAAAGAAACTAGGTTTTATCCTACATACTAAAAAGGCAGCCATTTTACGTTCAAGCACCCAAAGACAAAAGTAAGAGTGACTATTCCTCACCATAAAGGAGTCACTCTAAAACCAGGACTTTTACACGGTGTATTGAAACAGTTGGGTTGGGGAATCGAAAACTTGACCAAATTCAAGAAATGAATCTCCAAGCCCCGCCAAGCGTGGCATGGTGTCTTCTTTTTCTCGCAGGAGCGAGACAATCTCTCATTCATCCACGGACCAATTTTGTACCATGGTCTTCTGCTCGAAAATAAAATTGCCTCCCAAGTAAAAAGTTGGTAGAGTTAAGGTGTGAATAAAAAAGTACTGGCTGCGATATTACTTATTCTTTTTACTGTTATTTTAGGGATAGTTTGGTATTTCTTCTCAAGTAAAGGGGTGCAATCACCGTTTTCCAAAACGAAAGAATCGTCATTGGAAATGGCCGTTTACAATAAAGGTGGTAGGATGTTAGTTGGTATCAACTCACCCTATTTCCAACAAGTCCAGGTCGAAGCAGAAGATCTTTTAGTCTCCGCGGATAGTGGTTTATTCTTGCTTGTTACTCCAGAGACCATCAAAAGAATTAAAGAACAGGAATCATGTTTGGAATTGATTTATAGCCAACCGAAAACTTTCACTAGTTCATTTAACGAATTGGAGGTCAAGCCAGACCGCCTGTTGATTCCCTTAAGTGGAGAATTTGTTGGGACAAAGAATAATGTAGTAATTTTTATCGGCGATCGGAAAGCATACTCATCTGGTCCATACGTAAACAGTCGCGGTGTCAGTAAGTTGAAAAGTCTACTTAACGCGGCTGGAGTTAAGGAATTTTAGAGCCAATTTGGCCATTGAAATATGAAACTTTCTTGGAAAGAAATTTTGTTGATTTTTGTTTTGGCTGTGTTGGCAGTTGGTTTGAGCTTAATTTATGGTCGGATGGAAGGTTGTCCTAAAGTTAACTGCCCCCCAGAAGAAATTTGCCCGTTAATTTTTTGCGTCGCCACTTTTGTCCGGGGTTGGCCGCTACCTTTCTACCAACAAGGTTGGGATTTTAATGAACCCATTTGGTTGGGATTTTATAGTCCCATTCCAATAGTCGTTGACTTGCTGTTTTATTTTGTTATTTTTTTGATTGGCTGGATGGTTCTGAAATTTATTTACAAAAGAGTAAAAAGTTAATCTTAATCCACAAGCACCGAGACCAAAGTCCCTTTTTGTGCTAGAATACTGATCAATGGAATTTCAGAAACTTTTGAAAGAGCGGCATTCGATACGCGTCTACCAGGATAAACCGGTTGAAGAAGAAAAATTGAATCAGATTTTGGAAGAGGCGAGAAGCGCACCCTCGGCCGGGAATTTGCAGGCCTATAAAATCTGTGTGGTTAAAGATAAAAAGGCGAGGGAAAAAATTGCCGAAGCAGCAAATCAAGAGTTTGTTGCCCAAGCCCCGGTCGTTTTAGTTTTCCTTCAAGATCCAAATCAATCATCCCAAAAATACAACCGGCGAGGTGAAGAATTGTACTCTCTCCAAGATGCCACTATTGCCTGTGCATATGCCCAACTAGCAGCTGCAGATCTTGGACTAGGCTCCGTTTGGGTTGGGGCTTTTGATGAAGAAGAGGTTGCAAAGATTATCGGCGTTCCTTCAAATTTAAGGCCAATCGCTATTTTGCCGATTGGCTACCCCGCCGAAAAACCCGCCGCGAAAAGCCACCGGCCCCTAGATGAATTAGTTTGGGAAAAATAAAGTAAATCTATCAAACAATTTATTGTTAAGAAAGAAGGAACCCTTGAACGACGAATCGTCCAAGGGTCCGGGTAAGGTAGTAATCGCAGGACTATTGCTGGCGTTTGGAACCAATTGGGATTCCATACCAACGAGCCATAGACCGTAGGTATTGCTCAGCGTCACCCCCGTAGTCCTCAGTGATGACCTCGCAGGGATCCCGATCATCAGAGTGGCTGTTTCGGCGAATGGCCTCGTAGATAGCCCTCTTCTCCTCCTCTGTCAAAGTTGCGTCCGTTGCCATCTCTATCCTCCTTTTTGTGAGAGACGCTGACATTCTAATTGTACATCTTATAGTCAATGAAAAGAAAAGACCTCTGAAAGATTCCATTCAAAGGTCTGATGAGGCAACTTATTATGTCCGAACGTCTAGGCAGTTGGTGGGCTCTTTTTTCGTCGCCACCTTCTGTAGATAAAGTAAACAATAACGGCCGGAATCCAGATTACCGAGTAAACTCCAATCCAAATGGCAGCTTCTCCACCGGTTCTTAAAGTATTAAGCAAGCTTCTTACCGCTTGTTTAAACACCACATTTGGCCTAAAGCTTTTATCCGGGGCATAAGGCAAGGCTAGCTCATCGGTTGAAAGATAAAGAGTGACTTTAGTGAACGCGGCGTTTTGTTCCAATGCCTTCTCCTGGCCTTTCAAAGAATCGATCTGACCTTGAAGATAGATGATTTTTTCCTGGACAGTCAGAGTATCCTGCACTGTAGTCGCTTTATCTAAAATATCTTCAAATTTTGCCTTGGTTTTTTCTAAAGTTACTAAATTAGCCTTTATATCAGTGTATTCTTCGGTGACATCTGTCCCAACCAAATTTTCGCTGGTCACTTTAATCGCCAGCGAGCGGAAATGGCTTAAGGCCGCATCTAATTTTTCAGTTGGGACCCGTACGGTAATGGTAGCAAACGGGGATTCGCTTGGTCGATTGTAAGAAGTTGAAACCATATACCCACCAGCGTTTTTGGCGTAAGAGAGGATCTGGTCGCCAGTTTTTTGCACGTCCTTGACTAAAAGAGAAAGGTTGGAATTTTTTATTACGATGCGATCACTTGTCCCGGTGCTGGTTTCGGTTTTGCTTTTCAATGGATTTGTTAGCGAAAAGCTGG
>MHCO01000020.1:0-12219 GCA_001816645.1 Candidatus Woykebacteria bacterium GWB1_45_5 | reverse complement strand
CGATTGATGATACATCGGTGGATTCACTTGGGTAAGTCTCGCGGCTAGTTAACGATACGCCCGATGTGGAAGATAAATATTCTCGAAAAAGGAGAAAAGCGACGATTAAAAGAAGAGCCGTTACAAGCTTGTGGGTTTTTACCCAATTAATTAAGGACATTAGTTATATTATACGACGCTTGGAAGCTTGTTTGCAAACCCTTCTTATGGGGGTAAACTTGGAAAAATGAATAATCGGGAATTGGTTTACAAAATTGTTTCGCTTATCCCAAAAGGAAAAGTTTTAACTTATGCTGCTTTAGCAAAACTAGCCGGGGTAAAAAGTCCGCGATTGGTAGGGAAGATCCTGCACCAAAACAAAGATCCGAAAAATATTCCCTGCCACCGAGTTGTAAATAGTCGGGGAGAAGCCGCAACAAATTATGCTTTCGGTGGGGCTGGAGACCAATTAAAAAAGCTAAGGGCAGAAAGAATTGAAACAATTAAAAGTCGAGTTAATTTAACCAAACACCTCTGGCAACCTATCAATTGTTTGTCATCATACTTCAAGCTGCTTAGAAATTATAGCGAGCCAGGGCTTTTGTCGGGAAAGGAAAATTAAGTTTGGGATGGAACGGAACTAATAGAACTGGAAGGTTTGAGAAATCTTCTATTCAATTCAAAACTAATATAGCTTACTCCCATTATGATTAGACCAGCAACGATTAGAGATATGGGCCAACCCAACCCCTCGCTGAAGTATTCGGCTGTTAACTTTAAGATTTCACCAATAGTAAAGAGAGTTGCGAGCACTAAGAAGATCTTACTTTGAATTCTAATACTGCCGTAGAAAACAGCGATAATTAAAAATGGGAAAGCAAGTTCCCAAAAGATACTGGCGTTGGGATAGTAGCCTTGCAGGCTAGCCGTGGAGCCTAGTAACATTAAAAGACCAAAGAAATACATAACATTGGGTATAAATCTCATTTCTCTTTTAGAAAAATAATAAGCAAAGGAAAGCCAAGAAAGACCAAGGATAGCGATTCGGTATAGAGGCCAGCCAAGCCCTGAACTAGAGTACTCGGCGGTTAGATATAATATCTCGCCAATTGTAAATAAGATAGCTAAGACTAAAAAGACTCTATTTTGCAGCTTAGTGCTAGCGTAAAAGGTTAAAACAATTAAAACGGGGAAGGCATTTTCCCAAAAAAAACTTGCATTAGGGAAATGGCCCTGCAAACTCGCCGTGGATCCTAGAAGCATTGAAAGGCCAAATAAATACATAACGTTAGTCATAAATTTCATTTCTCTCTGCGAAAAATAATAAGCAAAGGAAAGCCAAGAAAGACCAAGGATAGCGATTCGGTACTGATCGAAGTGTTGGAGAGGTAGATTGCCCCCGAATAAATAATTCGTAAATGTAAAAAATAAGGCTGAAGCCGCAAGAATAGTAAGCGGTAAGAAAACAGAAGCCCTTAAGCTGTAGTAAGAAATGAAATAGATTATGAGAAGAATCGCGATATCAATGTTTATTCCCCCTAAACCCATCGCTGAAATGCCGATTATATCTAGAGTTGTTCCAATCCCAAGGGGGAACAAAGCAGCAGAAATTATTAAGAAGGCGTGACCGAAATCTTTACTACCCCTCAAATAGAAATAATATCCGAGAGCGTAAGCAGAAACTGCAGATCCGAGAGTAACTAAGGTTTTAGAAAACTGATCCATGTCATTCCAGAATTGGGCGACAAAGATAACAATTCCTATCAGGACAATGAAACCACCGACATAATATAAAATCTTTTGCAAGTTTATCCGTGAGGGTTTTTCTGGAGTGGTTGGTTTTGTCTCGGAGGGTGCAAAAACGCTTAAAACCTGCTCTTTAGTAATGAGCCCAGCTTTGGCGAGAGTAGAAAGTTCAGAAAGAACCAAATTGATTTTTGCTTGGTCTTGTTCATTCATTTACAACCCAACCCAAAAACCGGAAATTGTAACGGTCCGCAGAGATATTGATCTTTTTGCTGAAACCATGCCCTTTTAGGTAATAACCGTTTTCGTAACCGCCACCAAAAATACCGCCGCTACTCGCTCTTTCTACAGTGTAACCGTCAGGGGATTTAGTGGAAGGATCAATTGTATAGGATTGGGCCTCGGATAAGGTAATAGACCGACTACGGTCGGTCTGGGCATCGTAGTAATAAGTACTTGGCGCGGCTTTGTAACGGTTGGAGGTATTACTGTAGTTATAATCAACGGAATCTTCTGTGATCGTCCCACCCACAACTTTTAAATTGTAATCATAAGAACTATCCGAGGTGTAAATAAAATCATATTGAGGCTTAACAAAGAAAGCAGATAAGTAATATGAAATGGCAACATAGACAATCAGTAGAATTGGTAAACCGACTCCAACAATCAAAGGAAGTTTTTCTTTCAAGTTGTTACCCAACTTTTAACCCTCCACCTAAATTTTACGTCTTTAGAAATTGGAAGTCTAGCCTTTAAATTTTTTGGATGTTTTTATTGCTGATGGTATAATTTCCTGTTAATCTCTAACTAATGCCAGAAATTTTTGCTATCCCGTTGGGTTTGATCGTTATTTTCGGCCTTCGTCTCCTTGTTCCTCTGACCATTTTCCGCTGGCCGCTTTGGGGTGGGATCGTGTCCCTCCTCATTGATGCGCTGGACACCAATATTGTCAAACCCTTCGGCGTTGAAATTCCTAACTACACAACGACCGATAAATACTTGGACACTTATTATTTAACCATCGAGTTAATTGTGTCGCTTGGTTGGGTAAATAAACTAGCAAAAAGTACGAGCATCTTCCTTTACTCCTGGCGTTTAGTTGGTCTAGTCGCCTTCCAATTTACTGCTTGGGAACCTTGGCTTTTTATTGCGCCCAATCTTTTTGAGAATTTCTTCCTCTTCATTGTACTTTGGCAATGGCTTGGAAAAGAAACAAGGGAGAAATTCTGGTTGAATTCGCCAAAAAGGTTAGCAATTGTTCTGTTTTTACTTTGGCTACCAAAAATACCCCAAGAGCTTATTTTGCATGTTTGGAAAGCCCGTTCTCCGATCGAAACTTTCCTCGCTTGGTTTTCTGATTTGTTTTAAACAGGGAGCGAGCTTTATATAATTTCTCTGTCGAGATATAATTTAATTAATGCCTGAAGCTTCGTTAGAGACCGATCCAACAACACCATTAGAAACACACGAAATAGCCAAAAATCAAATCCCAGTGTCTAAAGAACCACCGGAACGGCCAAAGGAAGAAAAGGAGCCCTTTAAAATCGAACGGCAAGAATTTGCAAACAAAGCAACCAGCCTTTTGGAAGAAAAGAAATTTTATTTTGATCGAGACGAATTTGACCGGCAAATTGCTGATGAAGGTCGCCGTTACTTAACTTTACGAGGGATGATGATGCCCGAGGAGAAAGATCGGTTGCCTTACGATAGATTTTTCAAAGCTCCGCTACCGCAAAAAGACAGCGAACGAGAAAACAAAGTAAAAGAAACATTTCGCCGCCAAGTACTTGCTCATGATTTTCTGGACGGCCATACTGACTTTCCGGTTTCTGAGGTAATTGAGTTTAACACCGACGCTACCAATGGTCCAATGTACGCAATTATGGCAGCCTACCAAGAAGGCAGCGGTGTTGGGTTTTTAAATAAACCAGAGGATGCCGAGAAACTTAACGAAAGACATGCACAGTTGGTCGTAAGAGCAATTCGTGAACTAGCCCATCAAGAAAAAGAAATTAAACCAGAGCTCGCTGAAGTCTTGGAAAAACGACCGGCTTATCAAAACTATGAAGGTTTCTTGAGAAACATCGCCGATATTTTGGATAAGCAAGTAAACGGGGCCGGCGAATTTTATTCGGAAGACAAAAAACCACTTCACCAGATTTTAGAAAATAGAACCGGAATATTAGACTTCCGAGAAAAATCACTACAGCTAGTGCAGCGATTACAGCCGACCATCGAAAAGGCGCAACAAGGGATCCATTTAGTCCACGGCGATTTAGCCCCGAATAACCTTTTTCTGGGCGATGGGGTAGAAGCTCTGGAACTGATGGCGCTCGATTTTGAATACTTGGGTATTTCTGGTAACGAAGTATTAGCGGCGGTCTATGATTTGGGCAATTTGCGGGCGCGTTCTTGGAATAACGAAGCTTTTCGAAATGCTTTGGATAGAGAAATGATTGAATCATATAAGGCGGATGGGCAGGAAGAGGTTGGAAAAACAATCGTTGCTCTAGGTACTCTGCGTTCACACATGAATTTGGCAGGCTTTTTTGAAAACTACAAACCGGAAAAATCCTCGCAACCGATACAAAAAGAACGCCGGGAATTGACGGAAAAAGACATTGCGAAAGCCTGGAAAGTAGCAGGCGAAATTTAACTACTTGAACCGCTACCAATTTATCGTTTATGATTTAACTAGCCGATGGATTTTTCTGCCCTGATCAAAAAATCATTTGATATCGCTTGGCACAACCGAGTGCTTTGGCTTTTTGGCTTTTTATCTGGTGGTGCTGCTGGACTCTGGTACGCAAACCCCATTAGTTATATTTTCAATTTTTCCGATTTTAGCTCAACATCTTCTACTTATGATGTGGAAAAAGCAGAAAGAATGGTCACGAACGTCAAAAACTTCGTTAGCTCAATAACACCTGAGACTTGGTTATTAATCATCGTGGTCATAATAGTTGTTTTACTACTCCTTACACTGGTTGGCGTTTTCATTAACAGTTGGTCACTGTCTGGCTTGGTTTACTCCATTCTTTATCGAAATCAAGCACGGCCCACGTTTGGAGTTGGTGCTCGGGCTGGTTTGAAATACTGGTGGAAGTTTTGGCTTCTCGCATTGGTCTACGGGCTGGTAGTTTTTACTCTATTCTTAATATTTGGTGCGTCAATAGTGATCAACTTCATTGGAAGTTTTGCATCTATCATAGGAGGAGTGGATTTTAGGTTAACCTGGACGATATCACTTTTAGTAGCACTTGCCGGTATTATAGCTTTAGTACTTTTAATAGTTATATCTGTAGCTGGAGGGGTTATAATTCCCATCGCTCAACGGTTAATTATTCACAAAGGGACTGGGGTTTTGGAATCAATTAGGATCGGTGGTAGTTTGTTGAAGAAATATTTCGGAGAGTCGTTATTGACCTTTCTACTAGCAATAGGTTTGGGGTTGGCATTTAATTTCATGACTATGTTTTTAGTTATGCCTGTATCAGCGATACTAGAAACTTTATCCGCTGCCAAGCTGTTACCAGCTGTTCTAATTTTAGCAACCTTATTTGGAATGTTTATGGCAATTGTTAGTAGTATTTGGGTTGCTTTTCAAGCGGCTTATTGGACACTTTTTTATGAACATCTAGCTAGTAAGGAAGGGTGGTGATATTTATGCCAGATGAAAATCAACCGACGAATCCCGCGCCTCCTGCGCCAGGTTCTGCACCAGGTAACCCAGCGCCGAATCTCGTACCATCCGAACCTGCACCAGTTGTTCCGCCAGCAGTGGGAGGAACGGTCGATCCAATTGCACCTGCACCATCGCCGCCGGCAGCTACAGGAGGTGTCCAAATGCCTCCGCCAGTTTCCTCTCAACCTAGTTATGCCGGTTTTTGGATCCGATTGTTGGCCTTTATTATCGATATCGTTATCCTTGGTATTGTAGTTGGTGTGCCATTAAACTTTGTGTTTGGAAGTGGGGTTGTTAGCAGTATCCAATCCGGAGATCTTGCTACTGCCCAACGTCTTTCAAATATGCAAAGTTGGATCACCGGCATCATTCAACTTGCCTATTTCATTAGTTTAACCACAATCTTTGGTGGAACTTTAGGAAAGCTAGTTCTTGGCTTGAGAGTGGTTGACGCTAATGGTCAGAAGATTAACATTGTTAAAGCAATCTTGCGGGAATTCATTGGTAAAATACTGAGCTTTTTAACACTGCTTCTAGGTTTCATAATGGTTGGTTTCGACTCGAAGAAGCAAGGGCTACATGATAAGATTGCGGGAACCTATGTTGTGAAGGTCCGGTAGGAAAGCCTGTCTCTCCTTTCGAGAACCAAGCTCCTGGGTTAATTGCTTTCTCCGCAATCTTGCGCCCCGATCTGACCGGGGTTAAAAATCGCTGGAACATCGTTGAAACTTTTTTAATTTTACATTTTGATTTGTAATTTTGTTTAAATCACCGCTTGTCTTTCCCCTATAGGTATGATACTTTAGTGGCCTCGAGGGGCTGACCCTCAAGTTTAGGTTTCCGCTACAAAAATAATACGATCGGGCCAAAAATGCAGTAGTAGTTACAAAGTTGTGCCTTAAGGCCGACCTTGAGCATGAGCTGCAAGAATCTATGTTGACAGTGTGTAAGTAGTGGTGTAAGATAGAATCCATGAAAAAAGCCAATTTTGAGCGGATCAATATTATTTTCCCTAAACAGGTAGCGGAAAAATTGCGTAGAATTCCCGTGGGCAGTCGTAGCCAGTTGGTAGCTGCTGCTGCAGAGAAGGTTCTTGAGGAAAAAAGAAAAGCGGGAATCTACGAACGGCTTTTAGAGCTTAGGAAAAACCAAAATCCCCTACCCCCCGGTACAATTGTAAAGTGGGTTCGGGAAGATAGAGGAAGCCATTGATTAAATTTGTTCTGGATGCCTCAGTTATCCTCAAGCTAGTTTTGGTCGAAAACGAACAAGACCAGGATATAGCTTTAAAAATTATTAAAAACTTCCAAGAAGGAAAGGCCGAAATTGTTTTGCCTAGTTTTTGGATGTTCGAAGTCGGTAACATCTTGATTAGACACCATGAAGAATTTGAAAATTTATATCGGTTTATTTTAGAGATAGAGTTTCCAGCGCATGATTTTAATAATCGCGAACTAATTGAAATCGGTAATCTAGCGAAAAATTATCAAGTTTCGTTTTATGATGCCTCTTACTATGTATTGGCCAAATTGACTAATTCCGTCTTTGTTACCGCCGATGAGGCTTATTTTGACAAAGCTGAAAAAGCGGGCAGTATAGTTTTGTTGAAAGACTTAAATTTTGCAGATTAGACAGGATTAAATTCCTTTCGCCTACTTGTTTTTCTTTTCTTCTTATGCTACTTTAATGCTGCTATCGGTCGTGGGCTTTTATAGGATCTGCCAGAAAGTGAGGTAACTATGACAGACGCTGGAAAACTTGACGCGATAAGGGCGGCGATGGATGAGATTGAAAAACAATTTGGTAAGGGGGCGATTATGAAGCTTGGGGAGGCCGGAGCCCGGATGGCCGTAGAAGCAATCCCGACCGGCTCTCTAGGTTTAGACCTCGCTTTAGGGGTTGGTGGATTACCGCGTGGCCGCATTGTCGAAATCTTTGGTCCCGAAGGCGGCGGTAAAACTACTCTTGGGCTTCACGTTATTGCCGAAGCGCAGAAAAAAGCTGGCACCGCTGCTTTTGTTGATGCCGAACACGCCCTGGATCCGACTCGGGCAGAGAGTATCGGCGTCAACATAAAAGATCTTCTGATTTCGCAACCAGATACCGGGGAGCAAGCCCTGGAAATTGTCGAGACGCTAGTACGCAGCGGCGCGGTAGATGTGATTGTAATTGATTCAGTAGCCGCTTTGGTACCGCGAGCCGAGGTGGAGGGGGAGATGGGTGACGCCTTTGTTGGGATTCAGGCGCGATTGATGAGCCAAGCAATGCGCAAACTTGCTGCAGCGATTGCTAAATCTAAAACCTTGGTGATTTTCATCAACCAACTGCGCGAAAAAGTAGGAATAATGTTTGGCAATCCGGAGACTACTCCCGGGGGCCGAGCTTTAAAGTTTTATTCTTCGGTTCGAATTGATATTCGCCGGATTGAAAGTATCATCGATGGTGGCGAGGCGCTGGGCAACCGAGTGAGGGCGAAAGTAGTAAAAAATAAAGTTGCGCCACCATTTCGCCAAGCCGAATTTGACATTATGTTTGACCGTGGTATATCCAAAGAGGGTTCGTTACTTGATGCCGCGGTTGACACCGGAATAGTTAAAAAAACAGGTGGTTGGTTTTCTTACGATGGGCAAAACATCGCCCAAGGCCGGGAATCGGCAAAACTTTTTCTTGAAGAACATCACAAGATTGCTAACGAAATCGAAAAGAAAGTCAAAGAAGCATTTGCTAAAGGAACTACACAAAAAAAAGCAAGCAAAGAAGAAACAGAAGAGGAAGAAACTGAGTAACAAATTCCCCACAACGATTGAAGCCGCCGACCTCTTACGAAACCGACGGCTTCGGGCGACGACTAACCCCTAATTCGTCTATTTCCTTTCACAAACCTTGAATGCTTTCCGTAGCTTCCATACAAAGCCTCGTCGAGATGATGAGTTTGGTCTTGGCACTGGCTCCAACAAAGCCTCAGGGTTGTCGACAAGAGCGTAGAGCTCGTTTGGTTCGAGTGGGGCGAGCTTGTCACCTTGTCTTACACAATTCCGTCCCGAATTCTCCTCGACCATGAGATGTTGTCCCTGGTGAAGGATTATGTTACCGGGACTAAGGTTCGCCCCCGTAACACGGCTATAGTTAATGCTCTGGCCTGTCATTTTGCTCCCTCCTTAGCACCCTAGGAAAGGTTAAGAAAACTTATAGCACAAGTGGTGGTATAATCGCAAGATTACCTGCCCGCAATGCTACGCCTAGCGTTGCAGGTGGGCATCTCGCCATCGGTTCTCTAGCGAGATATAATCAATCAAGCGAATATGAAAATCACAGCAATCGAACCACAAAAGAAAAAGGCAGACCGTGTAAATGTCTTTATTGACGGTCAATTTGCTTTTGGACTTTCGATGGCGTTGCGGTTTGAAAACAAACTAGAAGTCAGCCAGGAAATTTCCGAAGGAAAAATAAAAGAGTTAATCGAGAAAGATCAGATTGAAAGACTGGTCAACAAAGCCTTGCGGTTTCTATCTTTTCGTCCTCGAAGTGAGAAAGAGCTACGGGACCATTTTTTGAGAACTGTGAGGCCGGTCGAAGTTAAAAGCGAAGCCGAGAAGACTCAGTACAGCGACTCAATTGAAAAAGTTATTGGTGAGTTGCAAAGACTGGAACAAGTGGATGATGCGGCTTTTGCAAAATGGTGGGTTGAACAAAGGTTGAGGTTTAAGCCAATGTCGGTTAGTCTGATTAAACGGGAGCTGTTAGCAAAGGGCATCGATAAAGAAATTGTTGAAGAAGTGATGAAGGGAACAAAAGAGACGGAATCGACAAACGAAGATAATTTAGCGATGAAAGCTGCTACAAAAAAACTATCTAGCTACAAAAATTTAGAACCGGGGGATTTCAAAATTAAAATGGGACAATTTTTGGCGCGCAAAGGTTTTTCTTGGGAAATTATTAAAAAGACCGTTGACACACTTATAGAAAAGAGAGTAGAATAGTTAAGCAGTTAATTAGAGAATTAGATTGTTATTACAATATATTTTAACAAATCCCTAGTTCACTAATTTACTACCCAACTTTATTTCAGTCATTCCTGCTCAAAAGTTAATTTATATGCTTATAGAAAGGACGCCAAACAACTATGGATCCAATAATTATAGCCGCAACTTCTCTAGTGGTTGGGGTGGTAGCTGCCCTAGCCTATCAAAACTATCTTAAAAAGAAAATCCCTTCTGAAAAAGAAACTCCAAAAGAAGCTAAAGAGCCCGATTCACGGGCCAGGGAAATAATCCTCGAAGCCAAAGACGAGGCTTTCCGTATTAAACGAGAAGCGGAAGAAGAGGTTCGGAAAATCCGCGCTGAAACACTTTCCCTAGAATCAAAACTGGCTACTAAAGAAGAAAATATCGACAAAAAACTTGCGGATATTGATAAAAAAGAGTCTTTGTTAGAAACCAAAGAACAGGAGCTAGAGAAGAACAGGAATGATCTTGTTACTAAACTGGAAAAAGTGGCGGCGATTACCCGGGATGAAGCGAAAAAGCTGATTTTAGAAGCCACCGAGTCACACCTAAAAGAAGAGGTGGCTAGAAAAATAAGAGAGGCCAATGATCAAGTTAGAAAAGAAGCCGACCAAAGGGCTAAACAGATTTTGGTTGATGCTATGCGTCATGGGGCGACTGATTACGTTGCCGAATATACCACGACAAGTATCAAAATGACTGATGAAGACATGAAAGGCCGGATAATTGGTAAAGAGGGCCGTAACATCAAGGCGCTGGAAGCTACCACCGGGGTTGATATTGATCTAGATGAGCCGGGGCTAATACGACTTTCCTCTTTTGACGGGGAACGGCGCGAAGTTGCAAAAGTAGCATTGGAACGGTTGATGGTTGATGGCCGAATACAGCCAGCGAGAATTGAGGAGATTGTTGATCGGGTCCAAAAAGAATTTGAAAAAATCCGCCGGGAAGAAGGAGAGAAACTAGCTTCCGAAGTTGGTATTCACAACCTCCCATTGGAGATTCTTGATTCTTTAGGCCGTTTTAAATGGCGCTTTTCTTACGGACAAAATCTTTGGCTCCACACGCTAGAGGAGACCAAAATTGGTATGGCAGTTGCCCGGGAACTTGGGGCTGATGTTAATACTGTTCGATTAGGCTGTTTATTACATGATATTGGTAAAGTCTTTACTCCAGAACAAGAGGGAACCCACGTCCAGGTCGGTGTTGATTTTCTGAAAAAGTTTAATTTTGACCCCAAGGTTTTAGCTTGCGTTGAGGAGCACCACGAAGATAAGCCGTTTTCGAGTGTTGAATCATCGATTGTTTGGATCTCCGATGCTATTTCTGGCAGCCGGCCAGGTGCTCGTCATGAATCGGTTGAAGATTATATCCGCCGGCTGAAGGATATCGAGAATGTTGCGACAAGCTTTCAAGGTGTCGAAAAATCTTTTGCCATATCCGCTGGTCGTGAAGTGCGGGTGATTGTTATCCCGGAGCAGATTGATGACGCCACTGCCACTAAACTTGCTCACGACGTTGCTGAAAAGATCGAAAAGTCTGTTACATATCCGGGGCAAGTTAAAGTGATGGTTATTCGAGAGACAAGAGCGGAAGCGATAGCTAAATAGCACGCTCCGTAACTAAATTATTTTCGCTAACCGCTTAATAATTTAGGTACTCCCACGTGCTGCGACCACTTAAGTGGGCTAAGTTCGAGTAAATCCGAATATTCGGATAAATTCGTTAAAATTCGGATGGATTCGGATAAATAAATTTTATGAGGATACTATTTATAGGTGACATTGTTGCAAAGCCAGGTCGGGCAGCGGTAAGAGAGGTTTTGCCCGACCTCATCAAAAAAGAAAAAATCGATCTGGTGGTGGCCAATATCGAGAATTTAGCCCACGGGAAAGGTGTGACAGTAAAAACAGTCGAAGAGATAAAAGAAGCCGGGGTCGATATCATGACTAGTGGCAATCATATTTGGGCTAGAGAAGAGTTTGCCGATACTCTAAGCAACGACCCAACGATCTTGCGACCCGCTAATTATCCGGCTGATACACCGGGTTACGGTTTTACTTACGCCAATGTTGGTAAAGAAAAGGTTTTAATTATTAATCTACTCGGTCGGCAGTGGATGAACGAACCGACCGACGAGCCATACCGGACAGTTGATGCTATTTTGTTGGATCAGATAGAGAAAGAAAAACCGAAGGTTATTGTAGTCGACTTCCACGCTGAAGCGACGAGTGAAAAAGCGGCAATGGGCTGGTTTTTGGATGGTCGGGTCAGCGCGGTGGTTGGTACCCATACCCATATTCCTAGCGCCGATACCCAAATTTTACCAAAAGGGACTGGTTTTGTTACAGATGTTGGGATGACCGGTGCCCTACACTCGGTGTTAGGAGTTGAGCCCTCGATAATTATCAAAAGACAAAAAGATCCCTACCCGGTAAAATTTGAGTGGGCAGAGACTGGACCAAAAGTTTTTCAGTCGGTTTTAGTCAAGACTAAAAGAGGCGGCGGCGCTGCTTCGATTGAGAGAGTAGACAAAACGCTCCCTTGATTGTTTGATTTTGTTGTCCTTTGTGTAAGAATGTCTTAAAAGGGGGTGAGGACAAGCTAAACTTGTTGAAACTATGCTAAAAGTAGACATTATTGAAAAGGTCGCCAAAGAAGCCCATCTGACTAAAAAGGCAGCAAAAGAAGCGGTTGATTCTACTTTTGATAATATTATCTCTGCTTTGAAAAAAAGCGAGAGGGTGGTCGTTTCAGGATTTGGGACGTTTGTTATCCGCGGAAGAAGGGCGAGGGCAGGCCGAA
>MHCO01000019.1 GCA_001816645.1 Candidatus Woykebacteria bacterium GWB1_45_5 | reverse complement strand
AGACCCCCGAAAAAATTCTCCAAAAAGCTCTCACCCCGAGCGTGTTTAAACAATTCACTGAATACCGAAAAAGCTTTGATGTGGAAAGCTATTTTGCCAAGATTAGCAAACAAAATATCCAAGTAGCAACGATTGAAGATAAAACCTACCCGAAATTGCTTAAAGAGATAGCTGATCCGCCGCCGGTTTTGTATGTAAAAGGCGACGTTGAAACCTTGTCGGAGGGTAGAACGATTGCTGTGGTTGGTACGAGAAAAATGACAGCTTATGGTCGGGAAGTGACAGAAATCTTGGTTCGAGATTTAGTTGCCGCCGGTTTTACAATTGTTTCAGGACTCGCCCGTGGAGTAGATTCTTATTCTCATCGGGTGACAATTGGCAATGGTGGGAAGACAATCGCTGTATTGGGTGGGGGAGTTGATGTAATCTATCCGCCGGAAAACGCTGCGTTAGCCACCGAAATCGCCGCTGGCCATGGCGCAGTAATAAGCGAGTTCCCTCTTGGTATGGCCGCGATTCCCGGCAATTTTCCAGCCAGAAACAGAATCATCAGCGGCCTTTCCCTTGGCGTTTTAGTTACAGAAGCTGGGGAAGATAGTGGTTCTTTGATTACAGCGGGGTTGGCTGGGGAGCAGGGTAGAGAAGTTTTTGCCGTGCCCGGGCCAATTTATTCAAACCTAGCAAAAGGTCCGGCGGAGCTAATAAAACAAGGCGCAAAATTGGTGATGAACGTGAATGACGTTCTGGAAGAACTTAATTTGGAATCTAGAATTCAGAATGCAGAATTAGAAAAAGAAATCAAAGCCGACTCTGAGGAAGAACAAGTTATCATTGATTTGCTAAAGAGCGGGCCAGTGCATATTGATGAAATTACACGTTCTTCTAAACTTCCAGCTGCAAGTGTTGGTTCTCTCCTTTCCCTTATGGAAATCAAAGGCAAAATCAAATCCCTTGGTTCTGGCAGCTACTCTCTAAACCGATAGTTTGACATTTTTCCAATCAGTAAGTAAAATTAGCCTACCTAAGAGGAGGGAGATCCCATGGTTTACAAAATCCAACAACAAGGGGATTCATTCGCAGTCCTCTCGAAGAATGGAGTCGAGATCGTTGCCGGAAGTCTCGAGGCGGTAGCTGGTAGTCTCAAGGTCGAGATCTACCCTCACCAGCTAATGAACGCAGGGGAGCCCTTGGAGCGCGCATTTGAACAGATAAAGGCCTTGGCCGAAAGGCTAGGGATCGAAGAGCCTGTAGCAACCCACATCGGTAAGGCCTTTGCGAAAATGTCGCTGACTATCAAGGTTGGCAACTACACACCGGAGGAAATCCTCCAAGAGCTAGCCGGGCTCTTCGATTCGGCTGAATTCGCCGAAGCAGCCCTACAGCAAAGCTAGAAAGGCGTGGGGAATGGAGGATAAAGAGCTGCTCAAGGCTCCGAAAGAAGCGAAGTTTCCGAAAGTATTCGAAAACAATCAGCCTGCCTACGCTTGCTTCTTGGAATTCTTATCTTCCGAAGCTGGTCTAGCAGGCGGTTTCCTGATTGGCGCCTCCCTTGAGAAAGGAACAGCTTGGGTTTTTTACGCGCTGCGTTCTTTCACTAGAAAGGGCCGGGTGATAGAGGTCTCAATCAAGAAGATCAAAGGAACGCTTTGCGCGGTAGGCGAATGCCCATCATCGGCGTATCAGCGCTACCCAATTTGGTGGCTGAAGGAAGGGGATAGCGGGATCTAGTTTACACCACTCTTGCTTTATAGCGGGGTGGTGTTCCTTTTTAGAGAGTAT
Organism: Candidatus Woykebacteria bacterium GWB1_45_5; assembly: GCA_001816645.1. Classification (GTDB taxonomy): domain Bacteria; phylum Patescibacteriota; class Microgenomatia; order Woykebacterales; family RBG-16-39-9b; genus GWB1-45-5. Next base: position 2,825 of record MHCO01000019.1, on the reverse strand, counting down.
ATCTTCCTTCTTTACAAATTTGGTATAGTGAATGGCGATGTCTAAACAACTAGTTATAGTTGAAAGCCCTACCAAGGCTCGAACACTAAGTAGATTTCTTGGAGCGGATTATAAAATAGAAGCTTCGATGGGGCATGTGCGTGATTTGCCTAAAGCAAAGCTTGGCGTGGATGTCGAGCGCGATTTTGATCCGCAATACGTGATTCCAAAAGATAAAAGAAAAATAGTTGAGCACTTGAAGGATGTTGCTGGAGATGCTAAAGAAATAATTTTAGCGACAGACCCTGATAGGGAAGGAGAGGCGATTGCTTGGCACGTCGCCCACATCGTGGGCGGAATTCAGAATGCAGAATTAAGAAGTAAGAAAGAAAAAAATAAGAAGAAGAAGAATTCAGCATCATCAACTATTAATTCTAAATTCTCTCGGATTGTTTTTCATGAAATTACCAAAGAGGCCATTCTCGAGGCGCTGAAAAGCCCTAGAAGCCTCGATTTAAAGCTAGTCGATGCTCAAGTCGCCCGTCGAGTTTTGGACCGCCTGGTTGGCTATAAACTTTCGCCCTTGCTTTGGGTAAAAGTGAAAAAAGGTCTCTCTGCTGGACGGGTGCAATCGGTGGCGGTTCGGCTAATTGTTGAGAGAGAGCGGGAGATCGAAGCCTTCAAACCCCAGGAATATTGGAGCATAGAAGCGCTTCTCAGAAAGCAGAAAGCAAAAAGCAGTGAGCAGTTTGAGGCGAGTTTGGTAAAGATTGATGGTAAAAAGGCGGAGGTTAAGAATGAAAAACAAGCAAAGGAGATCGTTACAGATTTAGAAAATAAAGATACGGTTTGGCAGGTTGCCGATGTTGAACAAAAAGAGGTTAAACGTTATCCTTATCCGCCTTTTACCACTTCAACAATGACTCAAGGAGCTGCAAACCTTCTTGGTTTTACCGCGAAAAAGACAATGAAACTGGCCCAAGATTTATACGAGGAAGGTTTAATCACCTATCACCGCACAGACTCTTTTAATTTAGCACCGATTGCACTAGGAGCGGCCAGAAAGTATATCAAGGAGAATTTTGGCAGCGAGTATCTTCCACCGACAGCCAGAATCTACAAAACAAAATCAAAAGTCGCTCAAGAAGCACACGAAGCAATACGTCCTACGGACGTAAGAAAACAACAAACAGCAAACAGCGAACAGCTAAGTAAAGATCATCAAAGACTTTATGATTTGATTTGGAAGCGATTTGTGGCTTGTCAGATGGCAGAAAGCATTTACGATCAAGTTACTTTGGATATTCAAGCTGCTAGATACCTGCCTAGCCGGCAGGTAGGCAAGATACAAGATACAAACTACTTATTTCGGGCGGTTGGTTCAGTGATTAAGTTTTCTGGTTGGCAAAAGGTTTATGATCGGGATGCCGGTCAGACAGTTGAGCCTGATGAAAAACCGGTTCCAGCACTGGCGGTTGGTGCAAAATTAGATCTGTTGAAACTGACCCCCGACCAACATTTTACTGAACCGCCGCCGCGTTATACTGAAGCAAGTCTTATTAAAATTCTTGAAGAAAAAGGAATTGGCCGACCGAGTACTTATGCACCGATTATTTCGACGATTTTGGAACGTCGTTATGTCGAACTAGAAGAGAGAAAGTTCCGGCCAACACCTTTGGGAGCGGCTACTAACGACTTTTTAGTGAAAAATTTCCCCCAGGAAATTGATGTTGGTTTTACTGCTAAAATGGAGGATCAGCTTGATGATATTGCTAATGGGGAGCGGAAATGGGTGCCGATAATCAGAGAATTTTACAATCCCTTTGAAAAACATCTTTCTGGTGTCTTCGAAAAAAGCGAGCGGGTCAAGATCTTTCCCGAACTAACCGATGAGAAATGTCCAGAGGGGCACCCCTTGGTGATTCGCTACGGTCCTTTCGGTAAGTTTTTAGCCTGCGAGAAATATCCGGAACATAAATATACAAAGCAGTTTGAGAGTGAAGAATTCAGAATTAAGAATGAAGAATTAAAAAAGCTAAACCTCAAATGCCCGAAAAGCGGCGATCCGGTTATTTTGCGCCAAACCCGCCGCGGTCGCATCTTCTACGGCTGCTCCGGCTACCCTAAATGTAAATGGGCGAGTTGGCAACTTCCCAAAGACGGTTAGAATCGAAATTTAGCTTCAAGTGCCTGACACTCAAGTTCGAATTTTTTCCGACGAGGGGTGGATTTTTTATTCCAAAAATGGAGAAGCGGCCGGTTGTGGGGTGGTACCACAGACAGCCGCTTTTAGGGTAACTGGCCAGGTTGGTGTTTATCCGGGTCGCACAACTGAAGCTCCTTCCGTGAGTTCATTGTCGACCTGCTTTCTCCAAGTTGTGATAGCTTCCGCTACCTCTACCGGGAGAACTCCGTCTTCGGTTGCGCCTCTGATCCGCAGGACTAGCGCGAGGGTGGCCTTTCGAAGGGCTTCTCGAATGTCCGACGGGCTAACAAGCTCGCCGATTTGGACTCTCTCTTCCACCTCCTCTTCGATTTTATCCAGCTCCACCTGGAGTTCCTCGACGCTGACAGGCAGCGTCTCACAACCTGTAACCATGGCTGCCTCCTTTACCAGCCCGGCCAGTTGGTTGATTTTCTAACACAAATAAGGAAAAAACGCAACATGGAAGCAGACAAAAGATACCTAGGAGTGGTAGCGACGCAGCATTCGACCCGCCTGCCAGCGCCTGAAGCCGTAGGCTATGGCGGGCAGGGAGTACCCAAATTACTTGAGGCGATTAGCGAATGAATTTAGGTATGGAGAATGCTATAGGATTGACATTTCTTTGGGGATCTGTTATCAT
>MHCO01000018.1 GCA_001816645.1 Candidatus Woykebacteria bacterium GWB1_45_5 | reverse complement strand
CCAGGGGTGATAAGCGCGAACCAGCCGTTCCAAGTTTTCTGGCGGGTTTTTCCAGTCGATAAACCCGTCTTCTTTTTTTAATATTTTGCTGTAGGTGGCTTTATTGTGATCCTGGGGTCGGGCTTCTATTTTCCCGATTGTTGCTAAATGTAAAACGTGGTGAATCAAGCTTGCGCCAAGGCTGGCTAATTTGGTCTCTAGAGACGCTGTGGTGTCTCTGGAGCCCGTTTTTTGCCGAGCGGCCGCTAGTATGTCTCCCTCGTCCATTTTCTCACTCACTACCATGACCGTTACACCAGTGTATCTATCGCCGTTTAAAATTGCTGTTGAAATTGGTGATGGCCCGCGATATTTCGGTAAGAGCGAAGGGTGGATGTTCACAGGATATTTGGTTGGGATTTCTAATATCTCTCTAGGTAGAAATTTCCCATAGGCCGACAGCACCAGAAAATCCGGCTCTAAACCTCTTAATCTCTTTATTAACTTAGTATCTTTTAAAGTTTCTGGAGTTACGACCGGTATGTTGAATTCCTCAGCCAGTCTCTTGACTTCTGAAGCCTGCAAACCCTGACCTCGACCAGATGGTTTATCAGGCAAAGTGACAACCAAAGGAATTTTGTATTCACCAACAATTTGCTGACCAATTAAACTTTTCAATATTATCGCTCCAAAGGAAGGAGTGCCAAAGAAGATAATTTTAATTGGTTTATAAGTATAAATATCATTTTTATCAATTATACGATCCAGATAGAAAGTCGACGAAAGGTGGTCGCACTCATGCTGGGCGATTCGAGCATAATAACCAGAAAGTCTGGCCTGTTTTTTGTTACCTTTTAAGTCAATATATTCCAGTTCGATTTCATTAGCTCTGTTTACTTTTCCTCGAGTACAGGGAACAGAGAGGCAACCTTCTTCAATTTGATTGGTTTCTTTACCGTAACGAATTATCTTGGGGTTGATGAAGGTTTCCTTTAGCCTGCCGTAATTGCTAATAAATAGTCTTGATGGTACCCCGACCTGTGGTGCGGCCAAACCAACGGCGCTAGTCAGCTCCAGGGTTTCCTTCATATTGCGGACAAGCCGCTTTATTTCCGGGCTGATTTGCTTAACGTTTTGAAATTTCTGCTTCCAAATTGGGTTGGTATTGCGAGTAAGCGGCAAAATCATAGGCAAGATTATATCATGCTGCACATGATGCGTAAAACCTAAACATTCTCCGTAATTAAATTTACCCGCCAACTTTGCTAACTAGATTTTTTGGTTCTGGTTCTTTTGTCTTTTTCGAGTTCCTTCAATTTCCACATGAACAGTCTACCGCGGTTGATGGAACCTGTTTCGTATTCGGTAGCGAAGATGCAAGCACGTTCTAAGTCGGAACGGCGTTTTTCTTTGGCTAGTTTGATGTAAAGAGCTTTGTGACGGCTATCATGTAGTTGTTCGGCGAGCCAAATACCGTATTCCTGGAACTCATATTTTGCCCGCACTAAACCTTTTTTCTCAAACTTTTTTCGTAAAATTTCACCGATTTGTTCCATGATTTATTTTTATAACAAATCTTTAAGGAAAAAGCTGCTTATATTTTTTTTGATGCTCCGCTAAACTTTTTTCGTCCTTCAACTTTGAGTCCACTTCAAGCAAAAGTTCCCAGGCCTCCTGGTAATCAGGTTTTAGGGTGACTGTTTTTTCAAGCTGTTCCTGGGCTTTTTGATACTCGCCCTTCAGGTTGTAAAGGAAGGCTAAATTATACTGATGCTCGGCTTGAGTTGGCGCAAGATCGGCGATTATTTCCGCGTTTGTTATCGCGGGGTCCAAGTATTGGTTCTCGACTTTTGCTAGCTCAAAGAGAGTTGAAAGACGCAGCTGCCAAATATTAATATTGTTCGGGGAAATATTTTTAGCTTGGTCTAAGTAATTAAAAGCTTCAACAGTTTTAGCCTTTCTTTCGTCACCGTCTAAAGAGGTGGCAAGATGGATTGTTGGGCCGGCAAGCGACGCTTTATACAAAGGTTCGTCGGGTCGCAGAAAGACAGCTGTTTTGAGGGTTTTATAAGCTTCGAGGTCGTTGGTTGTACTGACTCCCTGGTTGTAATAATAATCAGCCAGCCACATGTTTAAAGAGCCTGTTACTAACAGCGCCCCGGCGACTAAAACGATTCCTCTGGCTAGCTTTGCCGTCAAAGAGGTTTTAAGAAAGGGAAGGGAAATTTTCGCCGGTGTAGTTGTTTGGATGGTGACAAAAACAAACCCTGGAATCAAATAGAAAAGTAAAGCAATCGCTACAACTGAAAAGCCAAAGACGTTTTGGGCATGATAGCCGGTGTAACTTGCCAAGGCTGCGATCAGAAAAAATTTCTGCCAGCTGTCAATTTTTTGGTTCAATGTCATTATCACTACGATAACAAAAGTGATAATTAGGAGCAGATAAGTGAAGAAGCCAAGGCTACCAGTGGTAGCTAAGTAGTTCAAAAACTCATTGTGGGCTTTGTTGTAAAGATAATCCCACTCGCTCGTTAGATTATGCTCAGCTGGCCGGAATTCATAATAACTGAAGGCAAAAGTTTCGACACCGGAGCCAAGGATCGGGTAGTGTTTGAAGATGTCTATCGCGCCTTTCCAAACAATAAGTCGAATTTTGCCGGTTTCGGTACCTGGTTTGGTCAGCTGGGTTTCGGTTTGTTGGCTGGGAGTTTGGGTTTCAATAGTGCTTTTAATCTCGGTTAGACGCACACCCCTTGATAAAAAAGCGTTGCTAAAGAAATAAAGAGTTAAAAACCAGCCAAGGAGAGTTAAAATTAGGAAAAAACCAAGATTGGGTGGGTAAAAAAAGCGGATCGAGGTAGGAAAAAAGCGTTTGAGCTTGAAAAAGCTTCTTAGCGTATCTCTAAAGACAAAAATAGTACCGGCGACTAAAACCGCCAGCCCCGTAACAAAACCAACTGTCCCCCCGCGGGAATAAGCGAAAGTAAAGGCTAAAAATTGGCCGATTAAAAGAAGCGTGTAAAAAGCTTTTCCCCACCACTCTTTAGCCTGGGTGAGAAAGAAAAGGGCGAATGGTAGCAACATTAAGATGAAGGCGGCGAGCCAATTCGCATGGCCAAGGGTGGAAAATGCTCGTGATTGCGCGTCTTCCTGCCAATAGCCAGCATCAATGCCGCGGAAAGAGCCATCGGGGTTTCGAAATAGCGGCGTAGGGTGTTGCAGGATGCCATAAATTGAAACTAGGACAGAGGAGGCCAGTAAAATTTTTAGCAAGCGGAAAAGCTTGTTCTTATCAAAAAAGGTTACTAGAGCGTAGTAGAGAGTAATGTAAGCAAAGGTTGAAAGCAGCCCACCGTTGAAACGGGAATAATAACCAAAGATGCTGGTCTGCCGATCAATTGAAAAAACTGTTGAGAGTACGTTGGAGGCTAGAAAAAGTATGATCGGAATATCAAGCGGTGTTCTTTTAAAAATGATTGCGCCATCGCTCACACTTTTGAAAAGCCAGGCAGACAAAATCACACTCGTAGCCAAGTAAACGATAATCATTTTATTGAATTCAAAAAGTTCACTAGTTACCGGCAGCCAAATGATTGGGACGATGAAGAAGAGGGCGTAGCAAGTGTATTCAATGATTTTTTCCGGAAGCTCTCGAAAATTCATTGAGAAGATAATACCATATTTTTCGTCACCTTTTACGCAAAAGGTGACACCAAAGGCGCGGCTAGACTGCGCTAGCTGTTGAAACTTGAGCAAAAATGCTCGGGATCCTCGGAAATTCTTTCGGCTTCGCCTCAGTCAGTTTCCGCTCCCTCTTCACATTTTTGCTAGTTCAAAGACACTATGCTCGTTAGCCCACGAGGTGGTCGCAGAACGTGAAGCGGTCTATTTTAATTTTTGCATTAAGGTCCAAAAACGCTATGCTCGTATAGCGGTTTAAAATAAGATTACAATTTCTGACACATTTTGTTACCACTTAGATCTCTTTAGATATTTTACCGAAAATTAGTTATTGCGGTGGGGTTTTTGGGGTGATACACTTGGTCGGAGACCGACAGCAAACAGCAATTAGCGAACAGAGAACAGCTGAAACCACAGTATTTACCGCTGTTTGCTTAGAGCTGTTCGCTGTTCACTTGTAGGTGGGGGCAAGGCTGGTGAATTTTAAATTTAACCTCAATCCACTTGATTATTTCTGGGGTGCTTTTTCGCTTGATTTAGGCGTCGATTTGGGAACTGCCAACACCAAAATAGCAGTTTGCGGCAAAGGAGTGATGGTTCGGGAGCCGACCGTTGTTGCTGCCCACAAAAAAACCAAGCAATTGCTGGCAATTGGTTCGGAGGCGAAAAAGATGCTTGGGAAAACACCCGCCTCGATCATCGCTACCCGGCCCTTGCGGGATGGTGTGATCAATGATCTTGATTTTGCCGAAAGTCTGCTCAAACACTTTATCCACAAGGTCCACCAAACGCCGACCTCATTTCCCAAGATTCCCAGGCCAAAAATCGCTATTGCTGTTCCCTCTGGTGCCACGGAAGTAGAGAGGCGAGCGGTTTCCGATGCCGCGACAGCAGCTGGGGCCAGAGAAGTCTATCTGGTGGATGAACCAATGGCGGCGGCTTTGGGGGCAGGTTTGCCAATTGATGAGCCAAAGGGGCATATGATTGTTGATATTGGTGCTGGAACCACCGAGATTGCTATTATTTCTTTAGGTGGGATAGTGGTTAGCAAATCGCTGCGGGTGGCCGGTGACGAGATGGACGGTGATATTATTAGTTACACCCGTGCTCGTTACAACCTGCTTCTGGGTGAAAAAAGCGCTGAAGAATCAAAGATTGGTTACGGCTCGGCTTATCCGGCAAGAAAAGAATCCAAACTTCAGATTTCCGGTCGCGATTTGGCTACTGGTTTGCCGGTAGCAGTGACAACTAGTACTGGGGAAATTCGTGAGGCAATCTCCAATACCCTACGTACTATTATAGAAGGAATTAAAGATGTAATCGAGGAATCACCGCCGGAACTAGTAAACGATGTTGCGCAGGAGGGGATTTATCTAACCGGTGGTGGTGCCCTATTAAAGGGTTGGCCAGCTCTTCTGGCGAAGGAAACAAGGATGCCAACGATCCTGGCCCAAGATCCTTTGACGAGGGTAGTGAAAGGAACAGCCAAAGTTTTGGAAGACGACCGTCTATATCGGAAGATAAAATTTGCCGGCAGCCTAAGATAAGTATTAAGTTTTAAGTATAAAATATTAAGTGAGAAGTAGGAGATGAAAGATTTGCTGAAAGGGTCGAAACAAAAAACTTTCTTTGTGCTGATTTTGTTGGTAGTGGTTCTTTTTATTCTTGAAAATTTTGGTGTGATGGGCTTTTTAGAATCACCGGCCCAGAAAGTTTTTCGGCCGATTCAGCTTGGGTTTTATAAAACAGGTCAAGATGTTGCCAATTTTGTCGCCACTGTCAAAGGGATTGGTGCCTTAAGGGAGCGGGAAAGCAACCTGGCTTTAGAAAATGCCAAGTTACTTGCCGAAAACGCTCGTCTTAAGAAATTAACGGAAGAAAACAAACTGTTGCGAGAGCAACTAGGAGCGAAGATCGTGGCTAAAGATTTGATCGCTGCAAATGTGATCGGAACAGACCCCCTTTTTAGTAGCGAGGAGTTTTTACTTGATAGGGGAAAAACCGATGGGGTGAAAGAAGACTCTTTGGTTGTTTTGAAAGATATCTTAATCGGTCAAATTAGAACAGTTCATAATTCAACTAGTGTTGTCCGGCTGTTAACCGACCCGGAAAGCAAAATCGCTGCTATCACCGAGGGCGGGGCCAAAGGTATCTTAGAAGGGGAGTTTGGTAGCGGGCTAACCCTAGCCAAAGTAGCTCAAACCGATACTTTGCAAGAGGGGCAGATCGTGTTTACTTTAGGTGAGGCTGGATTTCCTAGGGGTTTGGTTTTGGGAAAAATTAATAAGGTGCAAAAAAACCCAGCTGAGCTTTTTCAAAAAGCGGCTGTTGAGCCACTAGTAGCTTTTAAATCACTTGAGCTAGTTTTTATCTCAAAATGAAAGTGGAAGTTTTGTTCATTATTTTGCTACTTATCGCCTGTTTGATCCAAGTCAGTTGGGTTCCTATACCAATTGGACTATTAGCAATTTTTTGGCTAGTTTTTCGAAAGGGAACAAAATATATCATCTTACCTGCCTTAATTTTCAGTCTATCTTTAGCCATCCTTTCCGATATTCCAGCCTGGCTGGTTTTACTGACAACTAGCTTTAGTCTCTACTTATTTATCCTAGGTAAATCATCCTTACCCTCGCGGCTGCCGTTGATCGGTGGTTTGGTAATCGCTTCTCTAGTTGTTTGGGAGGCTCTTTTGATAGGATTACTTCGGCTTTTTAATTAGCTTATGAGCAAACTTAAGAGAAAATTCGGGTTTGCCTTTCCGGAATTTGTCCAGCTTGGAAAAAAGCGTAAGAATCTTCCCGACTGGCAACAGGTACGGGTGGCGGAAAGCTGGGAGGGTAAAGGGCTTTTTGAGTCTGTCGCGGGAAAGCCTAGTCGGTTATCGACCGCTCGGGTAGCGACAATTTATTTTGTTTTTTTCAGTTGCTTTCTAGTTTTGCTAGCCCGGGCTTTCGATCTGCAGGTGATCCAAGGAAATATTTTTTTGGGAGAGGCAGAAGGTAACCGCCTGCGCCTAGAAATAAATCACGCACCAAGAGGGGTGATTTTTGATCGAGGCGGCAAAATTTTGGCCCAAAATACACCAGGGTTCAGGTTGCTTTTAGACCCGCAGAGGCTACCGGCCGATAAAAAACAAGCAGTAATCGCTAAGCTCGCTTTTATTTTAAAGGTACCAAACTCTTTTTTGGCAGAAAGGCTAAGAAATGCCAAGGGGGAGATAACTTTGGTCAACGATCTTGAACCAGACAAGGCTTTGCTTGTCGAGGCAGAGAGCAAAAATCTGGCCGGTGTGGAACTAGAAGTAAGTCCAATTCGCTACTACTCGTACAAGGAAATTACCGCTCATATACTAGGTTACACCGCTGAGGCGAGTAAAGAAGATCTGGCCCAAAAGTTAACGATCCCCTATGTCTTAGGCGATAAAGTGGGAAAGGCCGGTGTTGAGGCTAGTCAGGAGGGAATCTTACGGGGGGTAAATGGTTATAAGCTAATTAAGGTAACTGCCGAGGGCGAAAATAAAGGCGATATTTACCAGAGCGATCCGCACCCTGGTCAAAATAGCACTTTAAGTATCGATATTGACCTACAGCAATTTGTCTACCAGGCGCTGCAAAAGAAAATAGTCGAGGTGGGGGCGAAGAAAGCTTCAGCGGTGGTTTTAGACCCTTATACTGGTGAAGTATTGGCGATGATTTCTTTACCGTCTTTCGATAACAACCTTTTTGCTAAAGAGATAACGGAACAAAAATACCAGCAGTTGATTAGCAATCCAGATAATTTACTGCTAAACCGTGCTGACGGCGCTGCTTACCCACCCGGCTCGACTTTTAAAATGATAACGGCGACCGCTGGCCTAGAAACGGGAGCAATCAGCGCCGAGACAAAATTAGTCGATCCGGGATTTATAATTTTGGGGAACCAAGTATTTGAAAATTGGCTATGGCGGGAGAGTCACAAAACCGAGGGATCAATTAACGTGGTGCAGGCTTTGGTTCGCAGCACCAATACATTTTTTTACCGGGTGGGCCAAATGGTTGGTGAAAAAACGATCGTTAAGTATGCCAACCTTTTGGGTTTGGGGCAGAAAACAGGGATTGAATTGCCCGGCGAAACAGCTGGTTTGATTCCGACTCAAAGTTGGAAACTGGCTACGAAGGGAGAACCCTGGTATCCGGGCGAAACTTTAAGCATGAGTATTGGTCAGGGCGACGTTTTGGTCTCACCGCTTCAGCTTTCGATTGTTACCGCCACTTTTGCTAACGGTGGGCGGTTGGTTACTCCTACCATTTTAAAAACAGGTGAACCAAAAGTTGTTCGGGAAAACTTTTTAAAGAAGGAAACACTCGGAACAGTACGGGAAGGTCTTTACCAGGTTGTAACCGGACCTAGTGGGCTGACTTGGGTTTTTGGCAACCTTAAGATCCCGAGCGCCGGAAAGACGGGAAGTGCTGAATCTGGTGGGGAGAGGGCTCACGCCTGGTACACCGCCTTTGCTCCTTATCCTAATCCTAAGATTGTCGTAACCGTTCAGGTAGAAAATGCCGGTCACGGTAGTGAAGTTTCCGCGCCCGTAGTTAAACAGATTTTTGAGTGGTGGTTTACCCGCCAGCAACGCTAAGGCGCAAGCTTTGCGGGCTGGCCCACCGAAATTGATACCCAAGAGATAAGAAAGCATAATTCATAATTAATGTAGTTCATCCAAAACAAGGACTTACTAGCCAAGAAGCAACCGCAAGAGTTGACAAGGGGTAAACTTAATTGTTACTCTAGTTATGTAGGGGTATCAGCAAAGGGTACGGAATGGATCTGCCACCAATTTCCGAAAAAATAAACCAAAAAATTAGCCAGTTACGGGCGATTTTAGATAAAGTACCGCTCTTAACTGGCCTTTCTTTCACCACTCAACTTTCTTTTGTGATACTGTTCTTTCTCTTTTTAAGTATTCCACTGACTGTTTTGGGGGTTAAAGCGGTTCGGGATTTTCGTAGCCGGGCAGCACCTAATTGTTCCGTGTCTGTCTCCTGGGATGCAAATCCTGATCTTAAAAACCAATGTACCACCTTAACGAGTATTACTTGGCCATCTCTGACCTACACCGTTTTAGCTTATGATCCGGCCAACACTTGTGGCGGTCTTTGCCCGGTGGTTAATACCACAAGAGCTGGTGCTTCGATTACAGTTAGTGTACCAAAAGCCAATTATGATTATGATTGGGTAGTTTGTTATCCAAACTGTGGCTCACCTCACCCAAACTACTCAAGCGAAAGGGGCCGGGCAAGAAGTTCGGGTAATCAGCTAACCTTTTCCTGGCGGGGTGTTACCTATACTCTGACCGCCTACGAATCTGGTTGTTTGGGTTGTCAAGCGCCTGGGTCGCCTTGGCAGGTCCAGGGGACAGCTTTTACTGCTTCTGGTTTAAAGACTTCAACGCGCTACGATTGGGCAGCTTGTTTTCCCAATTGTGGTAGCCCAGCCTATCAACAAACGGGTAGCTTTACCACTACCCCTTGCAACACCGCTTATCGGGCAGAGCTTACTGGCCCTGGTATAAGTGGTTCCTTAAGAAGTCCTTCACTTTCCGAAAGCATACGAAATTATACGTTTAGTAATGCTTCAATCCAGCCAACCACCGATTATAATTGGGTTGTTTATTCACCGGTCGGTGGCTCGCAGTGGCGAAGCGGTACAGCGAGAAGTGATAGTGCCTGTGCTACCCAACCACCCGGCCCACCAACCCTTGGTCAACCCCAAGGATCAGGTAGCTTCTCCAACCCGACCTTTGGCTGGAGCAGTGTCAGTAATGCTACCTACTA
>MHCO01000017.1:4229-6792 GCA_001816645.1 Candidatus Woykebacteria bacterium GWB1_45_5 | reverse complement strand
CCAACCCCGCGCCCGTTATCATCGCCCCAAGTTCCGAACACATTCCTCCGGATTTAGAAATAACCCCAACCGGGCCTTTAGAAAAAGTAATCTTGGCATTTGGCCCGCCAATAGAACCTATTTTCCCTTCCCCCGGAGAAATAGCCCCAACAGAATTAGGCCCTAAAACCCGCACCCCTTTTTCTTTTGCGCGATACAAAATTCGGCAGGTATCCAAGACCGGCACCCGTTCTGCAAAAATATGGATTAAGGGAATTCCCGCATCTATTGCTTCCATTGCAGCGTCCATTGTCAGCATCGGCGGAACGTTTACCATTGCGCAATCAACAGACCCCAACTGACCAGTCAGCTCTTTAACAGAATTAAAAACCGGCAGTCCCATTGCAACTTGTCCGCCTTTTCCCGGTGTCACTCCGCCAACAACTTTCATTCCGTAATCCAAAAGGTCGGCACAAGCCGAGAGTCCCGACTTACCGGTAATCCCCTGAATTAAGATTTTTGTTTCGCTATTTACTAATATCGCCATGGCTTTTGAAATTTTTAGAAAGCTCCACCATCTTCTGACATGCTACCGAAATGGGCGTCTCCGGCCCGAACAGGTGGATATCATAACCTTCTTTTTTAGCTAATTTTTCCAGCATTTCATATGCTTCTTTTTGCCTTGGCCCACCCCGGCGAATCACAATTGGATAATTTGGTTTAGGATTCACTTCCGCTAGGCCATCTGCAAAACCCGCCAGCGTTTCATAAATATCCGTAAAGTTGGCAACCGCCCCGCAAACCAAGCAGCCTGCCAAACCCTCCTCACTCAAAGTTATTTTCGTGAGTCTCTCCACTTTTTCCCGCGGCGGGTTTCCCGAATATTCCGTGTAATTTGAAGGTTTCGCGCCATTTGCAACCAAAGCATCCATAACCAAAAGCGACGCTCCGCCCCCGGATGCCAGTACCGCAATGCCTGCCCCGTAATTTTTATCTTCGGGGTCACCTCCGAATTCTATAAATGTCGAGCCGGCACTCCCGCGGTAATCTTCCTCGTCAATTTTTTTGGCAGCCAGTTCCCTTTGTGTCGGAACCGCTCCTGCTGCACCTTTTGGCAAAACATCAATATCCCTATGCCGCGAAAGCGCAGCATCATCTAAAATTACCTTGGCATCTACCGCCAAATAACTTTCTCCAACTTTTGCAATCGGATTAACTTCCACCAGCCGACAATCATAGCGGACAAACACATCCCAAAGCCGCATCAAAAAATCAACTAAGTCCTCATCTTTACCGGCAATTTTTGCTAAATCTTTTTTATTTGGACCCGAAAACGGATTAATGTCTACCCTAACAATTGCTTCCGGATCCTTCGTCTTGACTTCCTCGATATCCATTCCCCCGCTTTTAGAAAACAGTAAAAACGGAATTTTTAAAACCGTGTCGTAAGTAATCGAAGCATAAAATTCACTTTCTATTTCCACCTTTTCGGCCAGAGTTATAAACCTTACCTCTTCCCCACCACCTCGTCCTTCCGAAGCTTCATGCGAAGGAGGAAAAGAAGATCCAAAACTTTTTTTACAAAAATCCAAAAGCTGCTTTTCATTTGTACAAATTTTAATTCCCCCGCCTTTCCCACGTTTGCCGGAAAGCACCTGTACTTTGGCAACTATTGGAAATTTCAAACGTTTTCTGGCTTCCTCAACTTCCTCCAAATTTGAACACGCAACAAAAAAAGGGCTCTCGATCCCAACTTTGCCAAAAAGGTTGTGCCCCTCAAATTCGTAAAGCTTCATTCCAAAATTCTATCATTTAGATTACAATAATGCCATGGAAATCAGAATAGCCAAGCCCGAGGACACTGACCAAATCCTTGCCCTGCAAACCCAAATTTATCGCACCGAAAAAATTGCAGACGGTGCCAAAGAGGCTCTGGAAAAACAAATGTCCGACGAAACCTGCGAAGTTTTAGTTGCAGTTGATTCGGGCAAAATCATCAGCACGTGCGCCATTTATTATATAGAAGTACCTGTTAGAAACCGCCCTTATGCATTTTTGGAAGGTTTGGTTGTCGACGAATCCGCCCGCGGCCACGGTGTCGGCACCAAAATGTTTGATAAAATCTTAGAACTTGCCCGCGCCAGAAACTGCTACAAAATTATCTTTACTTCCGGGGCTGATAGGACAGACGCCCACAAACTCTACGAAAAATTGGGGTTCAAAAAATGGGGCTTGGAATTTAGGATGGATTTGTAACCGCCTCCCCAAAAGCTTTCTCCATGTCTTCTCTGAATATATAAAAACTACGCTTCCCTGGTTGACCTTCTATTAAACGAACCGCGATTCCTCTCCCTTTTAATTCCTTTTCAATAGCATCTAAGTTTTTACCTTTTCTTCTTTGCATCCCAAAATGGCGCAAAGTATCAGTTACACTCATAAAGTGCCACGGATACCGCTGAATAAAACGGCGGCCTGCCTTATCAATTATTGCCTGCCGCTTTTCAAAATCGTCCGGAAGATGCCTAATCTCCTGAACTAATTTTCTATTATTTTCTCTTGGATCACCAATAAGATCTTCCCTTCC
>MHCO01000017.1:3509-4196 GCA_001816645.1 Candidatus Woykebacteria bacterium GWB1_45_5 | reverse complement strand
AGGTCTCTCAACACTTTTGACTATTTCCCCAACCGTTTTTCCCTCTGCAATTAAAACATCCACTTTTTGTAAAATTCCTCCCCTTGAAGTGCTCCGCTTTAGCATTGACCTCTTTGTCTGTGGTTTTTGAATTTGGATTTCCCTCAATGGATATTTAGCACGAATGTCGAATGAAGAATTTTGCCACAAATGTTTGATAAATTTCCTTATTATTAAGCTCGGACTCGCCCCGCTTGCATAACCGTACGTTTCGCCTATGTCATAAATTGTTGCTACACATGTAAAATAGGTTCCGGCTATATTTCTCTGTTTGACCCAAGCATCTTCCGCATCCGGATAACGGGCAAGTGTTTTAGGGACTTTTAAATGCGCGCCCTCAGCAATTGCATCTTTTAAAAACTCAAAAGTTCTTGGCTGGGCGTAAGGATATGGCTTTTCTGCTCTTTCCATAGCCCTATAGTATATAGATATTGAAGCTAAAAGTCAATTTATTCAAAAAATGAGACTTGGAATTCAGGATGGATTTGTAGGTTTTTTGACAGCCGTCATATAAGTTTCAAAAGGATAAAACCTGTCGAACACTTTAAAAAGTTTTCTCAGCCACCTTGATTTGACAATTGATTTTAGTCTCGAATTGGAATTTACTTCACCTGAGCCAGAAGGGTTCTGCTCCTCCGTTTTAAGTAA
>MHCO01000017.1:3298-3466 GCA_001816645.1 Candidatus Woykebacteria bacterium GWB1_45_5 | reverse complement strand
CTGTGAAGAAAAAACATAGCTGTTGTCATGATTGCTTGCACGGAGTCTCTTTTCGCAGATTCGACAATTTCAAAATTTCTACTTTCAAGACCATCTCTCAACTCTTTTTCATCTAAGACCCTTCTATGCATTCTTGGACTGTGGTAGTCGCTATCCATCCGGGCCATA
>MHCO01000017.1:1779-3292 GCA_001816645.1 Candidatus Woykebacteria bacterium GWB1_45_5 | reverse complement strand
TCATAATTCGGGTGCGGTACAGCAATTGTTAATGTGCCCCCTTCTTTTGTCACCCTTGTTAATTCATCAAGCGCATCATCATAACTCTCCACGTGCTCTAAATAATGCACGGCAAAAACTTGATCCGCAGCAGAAGATTTAAAAGGCAAAGAACAACCATCCGCTTGCAAATAAGAAGTGGAAACACCATCTTTCCTTGATTCTAAAAATGCGTGATTAATATCTAAAGCTGCAGTAGGAGCTCCGTCAAAACCATAATATTGCAGGTTGTTTTTTTTGCCACAACCAACATCAATCGTAATCCTTTCACACCTCATGAGAGTAAATTATCCGGGATATCGAAGTTAGAATATACTTTTTGCACGTCATCTAAATCTTCCAGTTTTTCCACAAATCCCAACACTTTTTCAGCCTGTGCTTTATCGGAAATCGCAACTGTAGTTGTTGGCTTTTTAAACAGTTCCGCGCCCTGGATTGTAAATCCTTTTTCTACAAGTGCATTTTTAACTTTTTCAACATCGCCGGGTTTTGTATAAACCTCAACAGATTCTCCGGCATCTTCAACATCATCCGCCCCCGCTTCTACTGCCGCTTCAAAAACATCATCGAGCGAATTGCCGTCCTTGGCAACCGTAATCATCCCGACATCAACAAAACACCACGAAACCGCACCCAGCGAAGCAAACGTCCCGCCGTTTTTTTCTATAGCCCCACGGATTTCCGGTGTTGTCCGATTTTTGTTATCTGTTGCAGCCTCCACGATTATTGCAACTTTACTGGGCCCATACCCTTCATAAACCACGGTCTCTATTGCCGCCGCCCCGCCCTTGCCCAAACCGCGGTCTATTGACCGCTGAATGTTGTCCTTAGGCACATTGACTGCCCGTGCGGCCTCTATTGCCAACCTCAGTTTAAAGTTGGAAGCAGGGTCTCCACCGCCGCCTTCTCTCACCGCAATCGTAATCGCGTTTGCTATTTTGGTGAAAGCCTGGCTGCGTTTTGCGTCCGTCACGCCCTTTTGCCGTTTAATTGTGCTCCACTTCGAATGACCACTCATACGGACAAATTATACTGACATTTTGAAAGATTTAGAAGTCTTAAAATCAATTTTGAACAACCCGAGTACTCAAATTATCCAAAAATGGTTCATTATTTTCACTTATTGACTAGTTTGGGCCAATATTCTAATTTAGTTCCTATGCTTCCGACAAACAAAGGCAAGTGGGAAGGGGTAACAAATACGGACCTCTTAAGCCAACTGGCCATCGATTCTGCTCTTTCTGCCAACTGGCAGGATGCTGTCAAAATTAACGAAAAGATCCTAAAACTGGATACCCAAAACGTAGAAGCCCTCAACCGATTGGCTCGCGCACTTTGCTGCCTTGGGCATATGTCAAAAGCCAATAAAACCTACCAAAAAGCCCTGGAAATAGATCCGTACAATGTTATTGCCAAAAAGAACCAGGAAAAAATTTGCAAACTCAAGGGAGAATTAAAGCCTGAAGAAAACGGT
>MHCO01000017.1:0-1755 GCA_001816645.1 Candidatus Woykebacteria bacterium GWB1_45_5 | reverse complement strand
CGATTCTGGCAACACTAAGCTGCGGCGATAAAGTAACTATAACCGCTAAAAAACATTCAATAACCATCGCAAAAGAAGACGGTACTTACCTTGGGGCACTTCCCGACGACTTGTCCTTCAAATTAATAGGACTTATAACCGGTGGTAATAAATATGAAGTCTACGTTAAATACGCCACAACTAAAAGCCTGACAATCTTTATCCGCGAAACCGAAAGGTCGGCAAAATTTACAAACCAGCCGTCATTTGCAGAAATGCACACAGGAGAAAAAAATATTGCCTTCGCCTGAAAGAATCAAGATCATTGCCTCTTCAAATCGGCAATCGAAATTTCACCGCTTAAACCTTGTTGCCCTTTGTAATCACGAGCCTCTTCCTTGGGCTTAACTACCGGTACCTCAACTTTATCTTCTTTCTGGCTCTTAACGGCCACCCGCGATTTAAGTTCCGCCAACTGGGCCCTCAACGCTTCTACTTTCTCACGGTCGGCATCGGTTACGTTACCGGCTGCCTGATACTTACCTTCCTCCCAAGGGAACAGCGGCCTGTTGATAGCAGGCTTACCGGCATCAGTGGTGGTGGTGGTGGCGCCATGTTTATCCAAAACCACGCCCGCACCTGGCTGCGGCACGGCTTTATCGTTAGCATTGGGGCTATCTGCAATAAAAGTGTCTTCTGCTTTACTCCGTTTTGCTTCTTCAACTAATTTGCCTTGCTCACGGATAAGGGAAACAAGGGCAATTAAAAAAGAGGCAACCAGAACAACAATTCCAAGAATTACAAAGATCATTTAAAATACTTATTGGCAAAATCGCGGCCAAGAACTACCGTAAGTTCATTATTACTACCGTTATTTTGTGCCTGTGTTATTTCTAGTTCACTAGAAACAAGCTCTCTTTTTTCCATAGAAACAAGCTCTCTTATATCACAGCCGAATATTTTTGCCAAATATGAAGGTGTATAATCACCTTTTTTGCGGACAACAACCTGAGAACTTTCGCGAATATCCCCTTCCTTTTCGCTAACTACATTTCCACCTGAAGCTTGAATGAAATCGGCAGCAACGCCCGCCGCGGACGGATTGCCGGATTCATTCAATATACTAATGTTATAGCCTTCTTTTATAACATTTATATTTTCCAAATAATCATGGATCTTTCTGTTTAATGAAGTTGCATCCGCCCCCAATACTTTACGTCCCCCACCAACAACAATCTCCTCACTCAAAGCCGAAATATCACTGACATTCACGCTTTCTACACTTAGTCCTTTGACTTGCCACCATAACCTAAAAGCATCATAACGAGTAATATTAGTGTTCTTGATAAAACTGGGTTTACCTCGTGTCATAACTATAAACGGGGTTGTCAGTGACGCGAAATCTTTAAACATTTTCTGGGCCACTTTATTGTCAAGATTTTCCCTTTTGCTTAAAACGGCATAATTTGTAACCGGTGCCCCAAACGAAAGGGCCATTACCCTGGCAATATCAAAACCCTTACTGCCGGATATAGCATCGCTTATTTTTGCAACCGGAGTCTTAGGGTTCCCGGTTACAAAATACATATTGCCATCTAGTCCCAAAAAGACAATCCTTTTGGGTTCCCTTTGGTATATAAAAACACTCGGAGGGTTTGTATCCAGCGCGACGGCAAAAGAGGATTTACCGTCCCATGCAGAATTAGGTTCAAAAGCAGAACCCGGCAAAGCAAAGCTTTTGACAAGTCCCGCTAAAATTGTAAAAACCAAGACAAT
>MHCO01000016.1:4449-5173 GCA_001816645.1 Candidatus Woykebacteria bacterium GWB1_45_5 | reverse complement strand
GGAGATCAAACTGCGGATCTTAATAGCGATGGGGTTGTCAACATTCGTGATATAAGCATTTTAGTTTCCCGTTGGGGAACCTAGGGTTGAAATTACCAAGTTATCACCGGTATAATTCTATTACATCACGCGGAGCGGGATATAATTTATTTATAAAATCAAAGATGAAAAAGTTACTGTCCCAACTTTTAGCTAGTAGTCTTATTTTTGGTACTTTTCTTGTAATAGTCAGCCGACCAGCTTATGCCGGTGCTAATTTTTACCTTTCTCCTTCCAAAGCAACTGTACCGCAAGGAAACACCCTTTCTGTAGCGGTACGGGTTTCAAGCGCCGAGGCGATCGATTCCGTGCAGGCAAACCTGTCTTACCCAGCGGATAAGTTGGATTTTCTTTCGCTAAACACGGCTGGGGGAACTTTTGATATTACCGCTGAAAAATCTGGCGGAGGTGGGTCAGTGAGGATTGGGGTTGCCCGAGTCGGTGCCGTAAGTGGCGACAAATTGGTAGCAACGGTTAGTTTCCGAGCAAAAGTGAGTTCGGGCACGGCCAATATCAGTTTCGCCGCCGGGACCGAGGCGGTTGCCGCCGGTAATCCGGTTGGTGGAGTCACTAGCGGCGGAACTTATACGCTTGCAGCACCGCCACCGCCGCCACCGCCGCCAGATACAACGGCGCCGAAAATTACCGATGTAAAAGTTACCGCAACGACTTTTAAGGGAGCAAC
>MHCO01000016.1:0-4431 GCA_001816645.1 Candidatus Woykebacteria bacterium GWB1_45_5 | reverse complement strand
TGAAGCCTCCAGTTCAATTGTCGAGTATGGCCTAACGACTAAATATGGACTTTCGGCCGAAGGTGCTGGCGGAACCAAAGAGCATAAGGTCAGTTTTACTTCCGACCTGCTTTTGCCAGGCTTAACTTACCACTTCAGGGTGAAGAGCGCTGATGCGGCCGGCAACTTAGCCACCAGTGGAGATTCCACTTTTAAAACCAGAGGCTGCAACGTTAAAGTGAAAGTTGTTGATCAAAATGGCAAACCCATCGTTGGTGCCAAAGTGACCCTTGCATTGGGTGTCCAGACAGCCACAACTGATAAAGAAGGGGAAGTTACTTTTACCGATGTTGAGCCTGGTAAACAACTGGTGACAGTCGAATACCAAGAAAAAATTCAAAGTAAGCCAGTTGAGGTTAAAGAGCCTAGTGAGAAAGAGCAAACCGCCGGAGTAGCCACCCCGCAAAATTTTGAGGTAAAAGTGGCTGGAGTAGCCAACGACTACCTAGCAAGATATAGCCTAGTAGCTTTGATTGCGATTCTCTTCGGACTGCTTCTTGGGGCAGCCGGGATGTTTTGGTGGAAAAACCGCAGAAACCCTGCTCAAGTAAAACAAGGAAAAAGCTAAAACCCAAAAAGTCTTTACTGTAATTCTACTTTAGCTCCAGCGGCTTCAAGTTTTTGTTTAGCTTCGTTTGCTGCGTCTTTGTTTACCCCTTCAAGAACCGGTTTTGGAGCAGAGTCAACCAAGTCTTTAGCTTCTTTCAAACCCAGGGTCGGAACTAATTCGCGGACCGCTTTGATGACACTAATTTTATTTGCGCCGGAATCGGCCAAAATGACATTGAAAGTAGTTTGACCTTCTTCTGGAGCCGCTTCTTCACCACCGGTTTGACCACCAGCCGGTGCAGCTACCCCGACCATTGTCGGGGCTGCGCTCACACCAAATTTTTGTTCTAAAGCCTTGACAAAATCGGCTAGTTCGATAACCGTTAGCCCCTCGATTTCCTTAATAAGATCAGCCAATTTACCAGTAACTTTGATTTCTTTCTTTGGCTCTGGTTTGGGTGTTTCCTTGATTTCCCCGCCTACAACGCTATGCGTAGCATTGCGGGCAGGTTCTTTAGCTTTTTGCGCAGCTTCTCTCACTTCCTCTTTAGCTTCTTGGACGGTTTCTTTAACCTCCTCTACAGCCTCTGTAGCGTCTTTAGCAGCGCTTTCTGCTTCGTCTGCTACTTCCTCTACCTTTTCAGCTGTTTCCCCGGCCTCTGCAGCCGCTTCCTCGGCTTTTTCGGCTGATTCCTTTGCCTCTTCGGCGGACTCTTTAGATTCTTCTGCAGCTTCTTTGGCTTGTTCTTCAGCGTCTTTATTTTCCGATTCTGATTCAGTTTTAGCTTCCGCTTCTTTCTTATCCCCGCCTGCATCGCTATGCGAAGCATTGCGGGCTGGTTCGTCATTCATAAAATTAATTCGCACCTCCTTTCGCTCCGCCAGTTGGCGGATTAGCTTCTTTAATAGCATTTAATACATAGACAAGATTTCTAAGATTTCCGTTCAAGGTGTTTACTAGTCCAAAGATTGGAGAATTTAAACTGCTGGCCAGATTGGCGTAAAGTTGGGTTCTTCCAGGGATTTTAGAAAGTTCAAGGACCCGTTCCGCGGGTAAGATGGTTCCTTCCAAAATACCGATTTTAATTTTTGGTAGATCCCAATTCTTTATAAAGTCAGCCAGTTTCTTAATCGCCTCGATTGGTTCTTTGTAGGAAAATAAAATCGCTGTTGGGCCGGCCAAAGTTTTCCCTGGGATAGAAGTACCGGCTTTCGTAGCTGCCCGGCTGATCAGAGTATTTTTAGCAATCGTAAATTCGCTATTAAACGGTCTCAACTCTTTCTTTAGCTCCTGCATCTGAGAAACAGAAAGACCATGATAATCAGTGAGCACTAACCCAACGGATTTGCTAAACTTATCTTGTAGACTTTTGACTATCTGGACTTTTTTCTCTTTAGTTACTTTAGCCATGGTTCGACTCCGCTCACCACAAGGACGAAAAAAACTCCTCACCACCGAGGAGCTTTGTCAGATGTAAGTTGTAAGACTATAGATATCTTATGTCTTAGACCTTAGATCTTAAAGCTAAAAACCTCGGTAGTCCTTTCCTTAAGGAAAAATTAACCTCAATTCGTTAGGCTTTAGACCTAGAACGAAGTGAAGGGCTACTGTCTTAGGTTGAAACAAGTATAAAAGCTTATTTGTATGTTGTCAAGATTGAAGAGTAGATGGGTCTACTTTTACACTGGGACCCATGGTGGAGGAGAGATAAACGCTTTTGATGAGTTCCTTTTTAAAGCCTTCTGGCCTGGCGGATCGGATAGCGTTGATGAGAGCAGCGAGATTTTCCTTCAATTTCTGATTGTCTAGACTTGCTTTGCCGATAGTGATATGAATAATTGGCGATTTCTCCATTCGAAGTTCCATCCGCCCACCAGAAAATTCCTTTACTGCCGCTACTGGGTCTTCGGTGACCGTACCGGCCTTGGGATTGGGCATCAGACCTTTTGGTCCAAGGATTTTCGCTACTTTAGCCAGTTTGGGCATCCAAGAAGTGTCGGCGATTATTTTGTCAATCTCTTCGAGCTTGGCGATTCTCGTTCCACTCGAATCTACGAAATCAATCTTCCCTTTCTCGATTTCTTTTAAGTTTTCATCGGTGCCGATCTCTGCACCAAGCTTTTTAATCTCCTCTTTATTTTTGTCCGTAAAAACCAAAATTTTTATTGGCTTGCCACCCGAAGCCTTTGGCGAAGGGTGGGGGAGGGTAAGGCTGGTCCTTATTTGGTGTTCAGATTTTTCAGCAGAAAGACCAAGGTTAACGTGAGCTTCGATAGTCGCGTCAAAGTGGGTATTGGCGGTTTTCTTGACCAGTTCAATGGCTTCTTCTGCTGGGTAGGCTTTGGATTTATCAATCAATTCTAGCAAACCTTTATATTGATTGCTGCGTTTCTTTGGTTCACCGACCTTTTTTGTCTTTTTTTCTGTAACCGGCTTAGCCTCAGCAGGTTTTTCCTCAACCGCTTCTTCGAGCTTTTCAATTTTCTCTAGCTTTTCCGGCTCTATAGCCGTCTCTATTATTTTTGTTCGGACCTTTCCCATAATTTCCTGTAAAATCCTAAATACTAATTTCTAAATTCTAAACAAATCATAAATTCCAAATCCTAAATCGCCAAAAAGTTTGATATTTGGGATTTAGTGCTTGGAATTTGTTTAGGATTTCGGTAGCCCACGAAGTGGTCGCAGGACGTAACGCGGACTATTTCGAATTTAGAGTTTATCATTCCACATCTACTCCCATTGAACGGGCGGTTCCCGCCACAATTTTCTCGGCGGCCTCGATAGTTTCCGCGTTCAAATCCTCCATTTTCTCTTGGGCGATCGTTCGAAGTTGCTCCCTAGTTAATTTTCCGACTTTATCCCGCTGCGGTACACCGGAACCTTTTTCCAGGCCTAAAGCTTTCTTGATTGATTCGGCAACCGGCTGTTTTTTGGTGACAAAAGAAAAAGTACGGTTTTCATAAACGGTGATTACTGTTGGTAGGGTGTTGCCTTTTTGGTCAGCCGTTTTTTCATTGAAAGCTTTGACAAAGTCCATAATCGGCAGCCCGTGCTGACCCAAAGCTGGACCAACCGGTGGTGCTGCAGTAGCTTCACCGGCAGCGATATTGAGTTTAATAATCGTTTTAACCTTTTTCATAGTACAATCTTATAAAAACGATTACGTCTTCCGAAGGAAGTCATAATTGTCTTTACCTTTTTCTTCATAAGGAAAGTGAAATAGAGATTTTAACCGATTTCGTCGATTCTTGCAAGGCCTAAGAATTGACAACCAAATAGTCAAAGGATAAGCTTAAATTGAATAATTAATCATGAGGGCACTGTCCGATATTCGCCAAACAATCAATCCACCATATTCAGGCCGGGATTTACTAATTATCCTTGGTGTTCTGGTTATTCTAGTTTCAATCCCACTAACTACCCTTTTATCCTTGCAAAGACTAAGTACTACGCCTAAAGCTGCGACCTCCACCATAGAATTTGATTCTGCCTCTTCTAAAGCAGGAACCCATGTTTCTAGTCTCACCTGGCCTCATAATGTTGGTTTTGGGGATGATCGAATATTAGTAGTCGGTGTAAGTTTCTACAACAACCCACTAACAGCAGTCACTGGCGTTACTTACAATGGTACAGCCTCAACCCAGATTGGTTGGAGCGAAACCATAGATAACTATTTCCGAATTTACCTCTTTCGCTTAGTAGCCCCTTCCATTGGCACTCACAGCGTTGTTGTCACTTTTAGTGGGCAAACCTCCTATATTGCTGCTGGTGCGACGAGCTGGTTCGGCGTTCACCAGACAACGCCAACAGGACCATTTGCCGCTGCCCACGGCTTTACTAGT
>MHCO01000015.1:3388-5321 GCA_001816645.1 Candidatus Woykebacteria bacterium GWB1_45_5 | reverse complement strand
TTTTGATCGCGGCGTTTCGAAGGAAAACGTTTTTGTGCCGCGCTCGAAGGAAGTGGATTTGCGTAAAAAAGAAAACTGTGTAGCTGTAGTTCGCGGTCAGGATATTGTGATTCACCTTGCGGGTACTACTGGCGGCATTGCGTTTCACAAAGAACATCCAGCGCAAACTTTCTACGACAATCTTATGATGGGGGTAGAACTTATGGAAGCAGCTAGAAATGCTTGCGTCGAAAAATTTGTGACCATCGGCAGCGCCACCGAATACCCCGAACACGCGCCCCTTCCATTTAAAGAAGAAAATCTCTGGCTTGGGCCATCGGAGGAAATTCACGTCCCTTACGCAATCGCAAAAAAGATGCTTCTTGTCCAGGCCCAGGCGTATCGCAAGCAGTATGGGTTTAATGGCATTCATCTTCTTATGGCAAATATGTACGGGCCGGGAGATGCCAAATCGAGTTTTGTGCTGCCAACACTTGTGAAAAGAATTCGGGTGGCGGAAGAAAAAAATACCGGCTTTATCGAGGTATGGGGGACAGGGAAGGCCACGCGGGATTTTCTTTACGTTGAAGATGCCGCAGAGGGCATCATTCTCGCCACAGAAAAATATGAGTCCTCTCAGCCCGTCAATATCGCATCCGGCGAGGAGATTTCGATCCGTGAAGCCGTTATAACTCTCGCGCGCCTTATGAATTTTAAGGGAGAGGTCCGCTGGGATGCGACCAAACCCGACGGCCAACTCCGCCGTATGCTCGACGCCGGCCGAGCCGAAAAAGAATTTGGATTCAGAGCGCCTACCGACTTCGATACGGGAATTAAAAAGACTTTGCAAAGCTATTTGTAATATGAATATAGACCTCAAATCAAAAAAAATATTAGTCACTGGTGGTTCCGGTTTTTTGGGCTCTCACGTCGTCCTTAAACTTATAGAAAGTGGCGTTTCGCGGGAAAATATTTCTGTGCCGCGATCGAAGGAAGTTGATCTGCGTAAATATGAAGATTGCGAAAAAGTTTTGAAGGGCCAGAATCTCGTAATCCATCTTGCTGCGAAAGTCGGCGGCATTGGGTTTAACCAGGAGAAGCCCGGCGAGCTTTTCTATGACAATATAGTGATGGGCGCGCGGATGATTGACGCGGCGTGCCGCGCTGGCGTAGAAAAGATGCTTATTCTAGGAACCGTTTGCGCCTATCCAAAATTCACCCCCGCGCCGTTTATGGAAAAAAATCTTTGGAATGGATACCCCGAAGAAACAAACGCGCCGTATGGGCTCGCAAAAAAGGCGCTTCTTACCCAATCACAGGCATACCGCGCAGAGTATGGGTTCAACTCCATATTTCTCTTGCCGGTCAATCTCTACGGGCCGCGCGACAGTTTCGATCCAGAAAAGTCACATGTGATCCCGGCGCTTATTAAAAAAGTAGCGGACGCAAAAGAAAAAAACACGCCTTTCGTTGAGCTTTGGGGGACAGGGAAGGCCACGCGCGAATTTCTTTTTGTAGAAGACGCCGCCGAGGGGATTGTAAAGGCGCTCGAATCCTACGAAAAACCGGATCCTGTGAACCTAGGTTCAGGCAAAGAAATTTCCATTCAAGACTTAATCTCGTTGATTTGCCGGTTGATGGATTTCAAAGGTGAGCTCCGCTGGGATCCTTCAAGGCCAGACGGCCAGCCTCGCCGCCTTCTCGATGTTTCCAAGGCTGAGCAGGAATTTGGGTTTAAAGCCAAAACAGGTTTTGAAGAAGGTTTGCGCCAAACCATCGACTGGTATCTAAAAGAAAATTGATTTCAAACGCTATCTTCCATATACTATTACCTAAACATTGATGGAACAAAAAATAATTTCTATTCGAGAGTCTTGTCGTGTTTGTGGATTTAAACCTCTTACCCCCATCCTTTCACTGGGGGATCTTTATGTTTCGGATTTTCTCGATCTCC
>MHCO01000015.1:0-3324 GCA_001816645.1 Candidatus Woykebacteria bacterium GWB1_45_5 | reverse complement strand
CTGCGGACTTCTCCAGCTCAAAGAAACTGTATCTCATGAATCTATGTACCGAAATTATTGGTATCGTTCCGGCATTAACCAGACTATGACTGACGAGCTCATAGGTATCGCGAAAAAAGTTGAATCCCTCGTAGATTTTAAATCTGGCGATTTCGTTATCGACATCGGCGCTAACGACGGCACTCTTCTTCGGGGGTTCACTACGCCGGGTTTAAACCTCACCGGTTTTGAGCCAGCTAAAAATTTGGGTGAATATAATCGCGTCGGAACTACTCGCATTCTTGAAGATTTTTTTAACGCCGATTCTTGGATCAAAGTTTTCAATGACAAAAAAGCTAAGTCCATTACTGCCATCGCCATGTTTTACGACTTAGAAGATCCCAACGCCTTTATTCGTGATGTCTCGCTTTGTTTAGACAAGGAGGGTATTTTTATTATTCAAATGAGCTATCTGCCGCTTATGTTATCTCAAAATGCCTTCGATAATATCTGTCACGAACACCTTGAATACTACTCTCTGCTTTCTTTGGAAAATCTTCTAAAAAGGCATAATTTAGAAGTTTTTGATGTTGAACTGAATGATGTCAACGGCGGCAGTTTTCGCACTTACATTCGACACCAAGGCGGAGGGACAACCCTCCATATTCCCGAAGGTGCCGAGGGAAGAGTGGAGAAGATGAAAGAAGATGAAAAAAATCTCGGACTCCAAAACCGCAAAATTTACGATGATTTTGTAAAAAGAATTATGGACCTCAAGGATAAACTCAATACTTTTATAAAAGAAGAAGTTAGTCGCGGTAAAAAAGTTTACGTTTACGGCGCCTCTACCAAAGGCAACACCCTCCTTCAATTCTACGGCCTAGATGAAAAACTCATCACTGCCGCCGCCGAGCGTAATCCCGCCAAATGGGACAAGCGAACCGTTGGCACTAATATTCCCATTATTTCTGAAGAAGACGCTCGAAAACAAAAACCAGATTATTTTCTGATCCTACCCTGGCATTTCTTGGGTGAATTTAAAGAACGAGAAAAAGATTTTTTTGAAAAAGGAGGTAAATTTATTGTTCCTCTTCCTGAATTTAAGGTTATTGGGCAACAAAACTGATTTCGCTTGAACTAGTTGTCTTTATCATCTTGGATATTAGAATCGCACAAAATAAAGCAAAATAGGCTGGATTTATTGGGACGCTTCTAGTATCATTTCCTTAATGTCGCAACCAAGAGATGATAGAGAAAATGAGGTGATGGAACAGCTCCAAGCCTTGGGCTATATTGACCCAGGCGCTGGAAGTTCAATGTTTCAGCTTCTCCTCGGGGGTTTCTTCAAAATCTCAAGATTATTTAAGTCTTTCTTTAGAAAGTTTTTGTTTCTTTCCGCATCCAATAAATCAACTCCAGACGAAGAGTAATCTGATCGCGGAGGATTCTCTTCTCTTTTCCTACATATGGATTCGAGCAAGCCTAATCTTATTTTTATAACCTTCGACAGTGGCCGAGCTGACCACATGGGTTTTATGGGATATCGTAAACCCACCACCCCTTTTCTAGATTCTCTCGCCAAAAAGGGAACTTACTTCAAAAATGCTTTTTCCACCGGCCCGGGATCATCCGTTTCTTTTACCGGAATTTTCACTTCCACCTATCCTCTTGATTACGGCGGTTATTCCTATATCGATAAACCCAGAGTTCTTTTAAGTGAAGCCCTCAAAGAAGCAGGATATAGAACAATTGGGGTTCATTCTTCCCCATACCTTTCTTCTTACTTTGGCTATGATCGCGGTTGGGACGAATTTCGTTACGCAACTTATTTTGGGTCTAAACTAAAAAAAACAATTCCCCAAAACACAATGAGCCCTGGTTTGCGCAAAGGAACAGTTAAGTCAAGAGTTTTAAAGCGCAGCGCTCTGACTTATCGCTGGCTTAAAAATTACCTTCCGCCTTTGGCTCTGATTTTCAAAATAATCGAGAAAGTTTTTTTGTTTATCCGGAAAATTTTAAAAGATATTGTTGAATTTAAGCCGGCATTCTATATTGCCGCCGAAATAAATGAAGAAGTCAGAAAACTCCTCCCGAGCCAACCAGAGAAACCGTTGTTTTTATGGATTCACTATCTTGATGCGCATGTCCCTTACGCGTTGTTTGCCAAAAAGCAAGACCGTCTTTGGCTAAAAATCCAGTACTATTTAGCTGACTCTCTTGCCTACCTTTTTGGTGATTCGCCGTTCTTTAATCGTTTATTTATACCCCTCTATATCCGCCTCTATGACGCATCTTTGCGTTATGTTGACGATCACATACAGCAACTCTTGGAATACTTAGATTCTCTGGGTATTAACGATAAAAATAGTATCTTCGTTTTTTGCGCTGACCACGGAGAAGCTTTTCTAGAGCATGGCGGTTTTGGCCATTCGCAAATGCTCTTCAATGTCAATATTCGTGTCCCGCTTATTTTTTATGGTCCGCGCTACCTTCCTCCATCACAAGCCATAGAAAGGCCTGTGAGCTTAATAGACATTTCTCCCACTATTTTAAATTTAGCCGGAGCAAGCCAACCCGAATCCTACAAAGGAAGAAATCTTTTTTCTAACGAAGAAAGAGAAGTTGTTTCTCAGGCATCAGAGTGCGAAGGAGATCTCACTGGCGCTGTTTTTACTGGTATCACGATTATCCGTGACGGGTACAAACTAACCCACTGGAAAAACAAACACTCCCTTTTTGCTTTGGATGATATCGAAGAAAAAAATAATTTATATGAAGAAAGCAAAGAAATTGTAAAAAATCTCGACTTAAGAATCCGTGACTATGAGCCGAAAGGTTTTCAATCACAATTATCTCAAACATGAACAAAACTAACCTCTACTTTTTGCCTGCCAGCGCTGACGCCCTAAAAGATAAAGTTTTTGCGAAAGCTCCGTATCGAGGAGGAGTGAGTGATTTTCCCGTTTGGTTTAAAATGAAGGAAGCGGCGGAAAAACTTGGTATTGAAATGCACACCTATGATTATTGGCAGCCTCAAGAAGAATCAAACGATGTGCTCCTAGTTCAAAATCACCCTGGAGAAACCTTGCCTTGGAGGATTTTTTATCGCCTCAAACACTGGGAAAATAAAGGTGGTTTTATGTTAGAACGCCAGAGATGGTTTTTTAAAAATTATAAGTTTTTCAAAAAGCGAATCCTTGCTCAATGTGAATCCCCGATGGTTGTGCCCTTCGTTTATAAAAACTGGGAGAAAATGAAAAAAGACGGTTTATACGACAAGACGTTCATCTTCACTCACTATTTCAACTATACTGGCCAAGAATTCATTTCATCCTTCTTTGATAA
>MHCO01000014.1:42336-42894 GCA_001816645.1 Candidatus Woykebacteria bacterium GWB1_45_5 | reverse complement strand
CCCGGGTTTTTATGTTGAAATCCCCCGCTCCAAAAAAATCATGTTCAAAGCCCTAGATGAATCCGGAAAAAAAATCAAATTCAAAGCCAAAGGTTTCCTTGCCCGTGTCCTTCAACACGAAACCGACCACCTCAACGGCTTAGTAATTAAAGATCGTCGTGCTTAAAATTGAGAACTTACTCTTTACCCCAGACCCAGGGAACCAGTCCCGTCGGTTCCCCCGCTTCGCGGGTCCCCTTCCACTACTGGGTTAAAGAGTAGGTTCTCAATTTATCACATATACTTATGAAAATAATTTTTTTTGGAACTCCAGATTTTGCCACTCGTCCGCTTGATGCTTTGATTACTAATAATTATTCTCCTATAGCAATCATCACTCAACCAGATGGTGAGGTGGGAAGAAAAAAAATGTTAGTTTCCCCGCCAGTAAAAATTACTGGCCAAAAACATAATATACCAATTTTCCAACCAGAAACACTAAAAGATGATGGCTTTTTTGAAATATTTAAAAACTTAAACCCGGATATTTGTATCATCGGGGGCTATGGTAAAATTATT
>MHCO01000014.1:39614-41791 GCA_001816645.1 Candidatus Woykebacteria bacterium GWB1_45_5 | reverse complement strand
CGGTCATCCCAATTTCTTTTCGAATTGGGATTTTAGTAACTAAACTGACCAAAGCACTGGCCATGGTTATCCCAGCACTTGGCCCGTCTTTTGGTATTGCTCCGGCTGGTACGTGAATATGAATATCTGTATCTTTGAAGAAATTTTCTTTTATTCCAAAGTCGCTTGCTTTACTTCGGGCGTAGGAAAGGGAAGCTTGAGCACTTTCTTTCATCACGTTCCCCAAGTGCCCAGTCATTATTAAATTGCTCTTGCCTGGCATTTGGGTTGCTTCCACACTCAACACCTCGCCGCCAGATTCAGTCCAGGCTAGACCAGTCGCGATTCCAATCTCGTCTTTCTTTTCCGCTGCCCAAGGTTCAAATTTTTCTGCTCCCAGGTATTTACGGAGGTTTTTAACGCTAATCTCTGCTTTTTTGATCTTATTTTCAGCGATTTTTTTAGCTACTTTGCGGCAGACACTTGCTAGTTCTCTTTCCAAATTTCTTACGCCTGCTTCCCTAGTATAGCGGGCGATAAGAAGTTTGAGCGCTTCGTCAGTAAATTTTAGCTTATCTTTATTTAGCCCATGGGTTTCTAGCTGTTTTGGTGAAAGAAAACCAGTAGCTATATGGAATTTTTCTTCTTCGGTGTATCCCGGAAATTCAATCACTTCCATCCGGTCACGCAAAGCTGGCGGGACCGTATCCAGCACATTAGCTGTGGTAATAAACATCACGTCTGATAAATCAAAAGGTACTTCTAGGTAATGATCGGAGAATGAATGATTTTGTTCCGGATCAAGCGCTTCAAGCAGTGCCGAAGAAGGATCGCCGCGAAAATCAATCCCTACCTTATCAATCTCATCAAGCATAAAGACCGGATTTTTTGTACTGGCGTCTTTAATACCCTGAATTATTCTCCCAGGCAGGGCGCCAACGTAAGTTCGGCGATGACCACGGATTTCTGCTTCATCACGTATTCCGCCAAGGGATACCCGAACAAATTTACGGCCCAGTGCTCGAGCAATCGATTTACCAACACTGGTTTTGCCGGTACCGGGCGGGCCGACAAAGCAAAGAATTGGGCCTTTTATTTTGCCTGTTAGTTTATGAACTGCTAAATATTCTAGAATCCTTTCCTTGACTTTCTTTAGGCCGTAATGGTCTTCATTCAAAATCTTTTCGGCTCCTTTAACATTAATCTTACTTTCGCTTTTCTTACTCCAAGGTAGTTCCACTAGCCAGTCAAGATAAGTACGAATATAAGAAACTTCTGGTGAAAACGGCGGCATTTTCTTTAACCGATCGAGTTCTTTCAACGCTTTGCCTTCAGTTTCTTTAAGCATGCCGGCAGTTTTAATTTTTTTCTCCAACTCAGAAAATTCTTCTTTCTCCTCCCTTACCCCTAGTTCTTTTTCGATTGTCTTCAGTTGTTCCCGCAAAAAGGCTTCCTTAGCGCTTTTACTAATTTCTTCAGCTGTTTGATCTTGAACCTTGCGGGCCGTTTTCAGGATAGAGATCTCCTTTGCTAGATGTTCCGAAAGCAACTTGACTCTCGAGTTGAAATCAGGTGCTTCCAGAAGGGCTTGTTTTTCGATTGGTTTAAGATCGAGGTTGAAAATAATCATATCAAGCGCCTGGTAGGGATTTGACAAATCAAAGATGGAAGGAATGACATCCAGCGGTACCGCTTTACCTAAAGAGATGCATTGGCGGAATTGTTCGATGCTTGGTCGAACCAAGCCTTCCAATTCTTCTTGGGAAAGTGTGGTTTCGGCAATCTCGGCTACTTCAACCTCAAAAAAGGGATCAATACGGACATGCTCGAGAATTTTTGCCCGGGTGGTCCCTTCGACATTGATATTTGTTACTCCATCAGGCATTCGCTGGACAGTGGTAACCTTGCAGATCGTACCAACATCGAAAAGATCGGTTGTTGTAGGATCATCCACCTCTTTTCTTTTTTGCATGGCGAGAAAAAGAAGTTTATCGACCGCCAAAGCTTCTTCTAAGGCCTTGACTGATTTCTCCCTCTTTAAGGAGATTGGTACGCTGGCGTGGGGGAATATAACCACATCCCGCACTGGTATTAGCGGCAGCTTATGTCTAGTTACTTTTTTCTCCATCGTCTTAATATATTAGCACCTTTGTAAAGGGTTTGCTAACTAGCAACCCCTTTGCGATAACTACGCTTCA
>MHCO01000014.1:33711-39571 GCA_001816645.1 Candidatus Woykebacteria bacterium GWB1_45_5 | reverse complement strand
TGGCCGATAACTTCGCTCTATTACCTAAAAGTGGCCGCTATTTTGACAATAATGGTTTGATAGTTGAGGCCAAGTCTGTTATAATCGTCTTCGTAACCGCGTCAGCGATGCAGGGCGCGAAGCGATCTATTGTTTCTCTGGCGAGATATAATCTGAGCAAATTAAGATGAAAGACGCGCGAATAGCTCAGTTGGCAGAGCGTCTCCCTTCCAAGGAGAAGGTCGCGGGTTCGAATCCCGTTTCGCGCTCCACGCCCCGTTAGCTCAATTGGATTAGAGCGCGTGGCTTCGGACCACGAGGCTAGAGGTTCGAGTCCTCTACGGGGTACCATGGAGGTCGTAGCTCAACGGCAGAGCGGATGGTTGTGGACCATCAGGTTGTGGGTTCAAATCCCATCGGCCTCCCCATATAGCATTTTAGCCTTTGTGGAAGCCCCACTTGTCTTGATGTATAAAGCTAAATTAGCGGTTCGAAAAGATGAGAACAGCCTCAAGATAATTCAAAGTCTGGACATCTTAATAAATTAAAATGGGATACTTGATTGATTTGAAGGTTTAAGTTTCTTTTATCTCTGAAATCAGTATTCCACGATCCATTCTAATTATGGGTTTATCCTCAGCCCATTTTATAGCATCACTTGTGAAATACCCTGTTGTAACAAAATATCCTTCACTTACTCCTTCGTGCATAATAGTTCCGTAGAAATCTCTTAAGAGGGGTTCTCCGACATTGCCCTTAAACCTTTTACATTGTGCTATTGATTTTATATTATCCTTTTCAAGAACCAAATCCACACCGCCATCACCAGTCGCTTTGGTTTCTGTTACTTTCCAACCTTTCTTTTCAAATAGGGACTTTGTCCAACTTTCAAATTCTCGTGGTGTCAAGGATATCAACTCATCAATCTTTTTAACGGCGTCTATCGATGTCTTTCTACTAGATCTATCCCTATACGATTTAGCAAGTAAATTAACATTCTCTTTTTTCCGTTCTTCTTTTTCCACAAAAGCTAGGTATTCTTCGATTGAATCAAACATCGGCGGTTTAAGCGGGTCAAATCCTTTACCCTTTAAAAGATCTTCAAACGCAGTACTATGTTTTAAGTTTGCTTCATTTAAGATTACTATTTCTGCTTCTTCGATACTTTTACCAATATATTCGTCTGCACCGTCTAAATCAAAAGCAACGAAAGCGGTTAATTCGCCGTTACTATAAATACTTACTTTGAACTCCCCATACTCTATAACTTCTTTTGGATCCGTTTCTTCAATTAGCTTCTCAAGATCCTTTTTTCTTATCCTTATCATTTGCAATAGTTATAACGCTGTTACTGGTTTTTAGCAACAATTTAATTGACAAAACAGCCGCTGTAGATAGAATAATAAAACCGCCGTAGCCGGTTTTCTATCAGGAGTTCTCGGTTATGGCGGTGTTTGTTAATAACCCCGACTTTTTCTTGCGTTTTCCCAGTAAGGAATAAAATTATCTATCATACCAAAAAGAGATTTTGAGTATTTTTCACCAGAGTAATACTTATTCCACAATTCTGGCTTGAACCAGGCCCAGACTTTAAGACGCTCGAGTAACATACCCCTTACCGTTTCTAGTTCCTTTTCTGATGGGTCAGGTTTATTCTCCTTTGCGAGACTGTCTTGCCAGTAGAGAAGGAGTCCATCAACTGTTTTTTCCCTTTCTCTATCAATCTTGTATTTTTGCTCTACAAAGGCATAAATAAGGGATAAAATAAAAGCAGGTATAAGAAACAGCCAAAAGTAACCGCCTACTTGAGCCGAAGTAATTGCGTCATCTATTGCACCAACTATCGTAAATAGAATTAGACCAACGAAAAGCACAGGAAGGGTAAGAGCTAAAGCAACGATTAAATTTCCCCAAACACTTCTTTTTTCTTCTTTCATTTTATTTAGCCAAATACTTCTTTATATACCTCATCAACTGCCTTATTAACTTCAGCAATCAATTTATCCGATTCCTCCGAACTGAGGGGGTCAGCAGATCCATTTTCAAGAATTATTAAGCTAAAGCAAAATTCTTTCGGTTCCATTTTTTTACTTAGTAGCATTTCATTTACGAAATCAACATCATTATAAACTTGTATATTTGGATGCCTTCGTTTTCTAAGTCCTACGATTACTTTTTGAATATCGTGAGAAATTAAACCGTCTTTAAGGTCATTCGGAAAATCCTTAGGCAATTCACCTTCAGTAATGGCTTGGTTAATTTTAAAATACTGGAAACCTTCAATAGCTGTAGATTTATACTTATTTTTATTCCAAAACAACATAAATTAAAAACCCTTCTGCTGCATACACAAATCGTAATAGCCTTTATAAAGATTTAATTCTTTTCTAACAGAATTACTTGGATTTGCTGTGGCAGAATAAGCAGCTTCCTTTTCGCATTGTCTGCTCGCATTACCGCGTAAAATAACATAGCCTATTAAACCAATAACTGCGATAACTGCTACGATTGCAATAAGTTCTTTCATTTTTTATTTAATATACCTCCAGCCATCAAGAAAAGAATTTAAATTCACATCATCCACGTCCTTAAATTTATATTTCCCGTCTCTTTTTTGTATGTAAAATAAATAATCTTTGCCACTATCTATTGCTACTCCATCTCTTATCCAATGATCCACGAAATGATAAGGTATAACTAAGAATTCTCTTTTATCCTCTGATAGAAGTACGAAAATATAATAAACATCTCCGCCTCCCGTTTTTTCGAATGTACTTTTGGTGAGACTTATTGGTCTCCCATCACTTAAAACTTTATGTTTGACTTGAAAATGATAAAGTTTATTATTCTTTTCCGCAAAAACATCTAGCCCTTGGTCAACTGGGATTTCGTGTCCTTGAAATCCACGATACAATAACTCTGCTAGTGCCTGATATTCAGCAGCCCTTCCCCAAAATCTTTTCTTATCGTCTATAACTTCTTCTTCCTTTTCTGTTTCAACTGTTTTAATTTCTTTTCTATCTTTTAAATCGCTCATTTCCACCAGTTTATTAGCTTGCTTAAGGCCACCAAATCTTAAGCTATAAATCTTCCAAGAAAATTTATGATTGGAATATTTTTTATAAATTTCCTCGTCCTCATCAAAATCGGCAGCTCTTGGTGGATGCCCTAACTTATCCCGTAATTCTTTTAAATAATTTAAAAGTTCTTCTTTAGTAGCACCTATACTGGCTGCTAAATGAGAGGACGGTAAACCTGCTGCTCGTAAAGCCCTTCCGATTGTCCTAAATCGTTTAGTGATCCAGTATGGGCTCAACTCTGTAGAAGATTGAACGATTTTTGAAGTGATATACGGCTGATCTTTTTTCAGTCGGGATTGAATGATTTTAAGTTTTTCTATTACCTCTTCTTTTTCCACAACTGAAGGATACCACTTAAACTTATACTCGTCAATATCAACCTTTGTAAGTCCTAATTAAAATAGTAGGAACTACAATTACCCATCTTTTATCTCCCGAAAAAACTTGGTACAATGCCTCGAGGGCGGCCAGAATAGCTTTGAAGTTCTGCCCATCGGCCTCCCCAGACACCGCAACAAATACTTCTAAAAGCCTTAGTAAACGCCCACAATGAATGTAAATTTAATCTACACTAAAGTCTGCGCGATTTTATTTACTAAGCCAGTTTTGGCTGGATCTGAGATTATGATTGAGGTGTGGTGGTTACATCAGAAAGGAGGACATTTTCAACGATTAAGCCTTTGGGGGCAAATTCGGCTTCCAACACTTCTTTCATTTTAGCTTCGATAACGTGACGGTGGGTATTTATTTGATTGAATGTAACTTGGGAGATTACGCCTCTCACTCGACTTCGGGAAACCGGGCGGACAATTTTGGACACGAAATTTTCGCCAATGTTTTCCCAGAGTGAAACAACGTTTTCTTTGTTGATTCTTACTAAAATCGTTCCTTTAATTTGAACGCTGGTATTATCGGCGGTAATTGCGGTAATTGGATCATCGCCAAGCATCTCTTTGTTATTTTCTGTATTAAAATCTTCCCGAATTGTGTATTCCAAAGTTTGGGCATTGAAAATTTTTGCTTTCTGCCAAAAAGGAAGTTTGAAATGAAGGCCCGGCCCCCAAGTCTGTTTGAGCACACCGCGGCCTCGGTCGTAAACGGTAGCAACATGCCCTGGCGGAACATCAGCAAAAAAGCCACCTGCGACTTCTTCAGCCAGAAAAGAAATAACTAATTGATCAAAAGATGCCATACAAATTACGCCTTTGCTACCGGCTGCTTCGGGCTAGAAATTTGAACGATCGTATTAATTGTAAACGAGAACGCAACCGAAGTCATGACAAAAATCGCTTTGGCGCTCGGTAGTACTGATAAAATTATAAAGGTCCCTGCCGGCCAAATCAATGGGTCCCATTTTTGAGAAAAATTTTCGGCGATTTTTTTTCGACGATTATATTCCCAGACACGCTCGAGGAATAAAAAGAATGCAGCCGCCGCCGAAAGGGTAAGATTTCGGTGAGCTAAATCAAAACCGAAAAAATGTGTATTTAGTGGCCCAGTAAATTTTACAAATGTGTAGAGGCTATGATACCCCGGGCTGTAAATTCCACCTTGAATA
Organism: Candidatus Woykebacteria bacterium GWB1_45_5; assembly: GCA_001816645.1. Classification (GTDB taxonomy): domain Bacteria; phylum Patescibacteriota; class Microgenomatia; order Woykebacterales; family RBG-16-39-9b; genus GWB1-45-5. Next base: position 34,954 of record MHCO01000014.1, on the reverse strand, counting down.
ATCTGGTAAAGGACCCCCAAGAATATAATCTGGGCAAATAAAGGCACGGAAACCAAAAAGGGATTGATACCGAAAGGTTTTGTAATTGCAGATACTTTGGAGATTTTTTCTCGACTGCTCAAAGATTTATCTTCTTCGATTTTTTCAATTTGCGGTTTTACTTCAGTTAATTGTTCGTCGTGTTTGTAACCCAAGAGAGTGAAGTAAAGGAAAAGGAAACGAATAAAAATTGCCAAGCCGATGATAGTCAACCCAAAGCTCGGCCCTGGCGTGAGGTTGTAAGTAAAAATCACCAGGTTATAAATTGGTTTATAGAGACCCTCAAGCCAAAGGGAGTGGAATAAATCAAACATCCCTCTTATGATAGCGAAGTTAGTTGATCAAAACAACTGGAAGTTGAAGACTGTTTTTGATACAATTCTCTTGTTGTTTAGCCGGGGTGGCGGAATAGGATAGCTCGTAGCTTATGCCTCCGATTAAAACTGGAGCCAGCTACTGCGCTTCCTTATCCTTACCGCGGCTCGTTTCACTCGCCGGGGTGGCGGAATTGGAAGACGCGTTGGACTTAAAATCCAATGTCCGTTAAATCGGACGTGCGGGTTCGATCCCCGCTCCCGGCACCACCCTACGCTGAAGCTTCGGGTGGTAAACCATGCGGACGTGGCGGAACTGGTAGACGCGCAGCCTTGAGGAGGCTGTGGGAGCAATCCTGTGGAGGTTCAAGTCCTCTCGTCCGCACCATATTTGGACGGTTAGCTCAGTTGGCCCAGAGCGCCTCGTTTTAGAGAATTCCGGGCTCGTAGCTCAGTTGGTCCAGAGCGCCTCGTTTACACCGAGGAGGCCAGAGGTTCAAATCCTCTCGAGCCCACCAGAATTTTCGCAGGATGCGAGAATAGCTGGAGAATTGAAAATTCGAAGGCTATGAAGCATCCTACACCGAGGAGGTCACAGGTTCAAGTCCTGTACCGTCCACCAGTATTGCAGCGTGCCGAGGTAGCTCAGTGGTAGAGCGCGGCTCTGAAAAAGCCGGCGTCGGCGGTTCGATTCCGCCCCTCGGCACCAACCTTCACTAAACTTTGGCTGGCGAGCTATATTAATCTAATGGACACCGAGGGAAGTCATAGTCGTAGTCGCTTAGAAAGCTTTAAAATTGCTTTTACCGGGCTTATTCACGCCCTTTCTTATCACAAAAATTTCCAAATCCAGGTCGCGATCGGTATAGTGGTTTTGCTCGGCGCTTGGT
>MHCO01000014.1:9517-33676 GCA_001816645.1 Candidatus Woykebacteria bacterium GWB1_45_5 | reverse complement strand
CGTGGTTGATTTAGCGGTTAAAGAACAGCTCTTACCAGATGCAAAATTAGCCAAAGATGTTTCCGCGGCAGCTGTACTTCTAATGTCGATTTTCGCTGCTGTAATTGGTCTCTTGCTGTTTCTTCCTCACCTTTGGCCAATAAACATCTTTTAAATAAAGTACAATCAGAACCTCCAAAATAGCAGAGCCTGCCAAATAACCCGCAATTACATCGGTAGGCCAATGAGCCCCTAAATATATTCTTGAGATTCCTACCAAAATGACCATTAGGGTAGCGGCGGTGAACAAAATCGGCCGAACAATCGGTTTCACATTTGGCAGAGCCAAGGCGAGAAAGGCAACAAAGCCGAAAAACAAGGTGTAAAAGAGAACGTGGCCGCTCGGAAAGCTGTATCCCGGAAAGCTCCCGTAGATGGCAACTAGGTTTTCTTCTGGCCGCGGGCGGCTGATTATAACTTTGGAAATCTCCGAAACGATCGGTGCGACGAACACAATTGGTAAAAAGAAAGCTTCCTCCCGCGCGCCCCGCCGGACGAGCCAAACGAGCATCAAGGAAAAAGGGATCAATAAATAAGGCATCGCGCCAAAAATTGAGACAAAACCCATCAGGTCCAAAAATAGGGAACTGTGCAAATTTTGGATTTTCTGGGTTGTTGCCAAATCAAAGCTTAGGTTTTGCGAGTTAACGTACAGCAAAGTCAAGGCAAAGCCAATTAAAAAGAAGAAGAACACCAAAAGCATCAGAGCAATAAAAAACCGGCGATGTGGCTTGGCAACCTCCACGATAAAACTTTCAAACATTTTCATGTAAAGTATACTTACCCCTAAATTATTGATCAAGGAAGGAGATTGCTAAAGGTTGGGGGTGGCTGCGGAGCTAGGATTCGAACCTAGATAAACGGCTCCAAAGGCCGCTGTGCTACCATTACACCACTCCGCAATGGTCGGGGTGACAGGATTTGAACCTGCGGCCTCACGCTCCCAAAGCGCGCGCTCTACCCCTGAGCTACACCCCGCCGAAGTAATAAGATTGTCGAATTATGGTGCCGCGGGGGAGATTTGAACTCCCACAGCCTTGCGGCCACTACGCTCTGAACGTAGCGCGTCTGCCAGTTCCGCCACCGCGGCATAATTTGTAGGCTAAATTCTACCAAAACTAGTACATATTTTCAATTTTGCGAGAGAACGGCTTGTTGAAAAGATGACTGCCGGACTAATCCGCTTCGCGTCGTACAACCATTCCATGGCTAAGTATTCGAACCTAGATATGCAGATCCGGAGTCTGCCATCCTACCATTAAACGATCCGGCAATATTTTAGTTGTGATATTATATCTCGAAGAGAAACAATCGTCGAGATGTAATAGATCGCGTCGCGCTCTGCGTCGCATCCGCGACTACGAAGACGATTATACTACAAACAACCATAAGATGGCTAAAGCCGAAGTTATCAAAATTATTCTCCAAAATATAGTAGGACCAAAACCAAAGGCAACTTTAGAGCCGGTTGAAGAATTGAAACAAACATTAAGCAAGTATTTCTCGCTTCCGACCCTTCCCGTAAATTCAGGCCGAAGTGCAATCTATTTGATTTTAAAAGCAGCTGGAATAGGGGAAGGCGATGAGGTTCTAATCCAGGCATATACCTGCAACTCCGTGCCAAACCCAATTATTTGGACTGGCGCCAAGCCAATTTATGCTGATATTAATCTCGATACACTTAATGTTGATGTTGATGATCTGAAAAGGAAAATTTCCTCTAAAACTCGAGCAATTATTCTTCAACATACTCTTGGACGCCCTGGACCGATTGAAGAGGTAATGGAGATTGCCAAACAAATGGGACTTCTTTTAATAGAGGATTGCGCTCATTGCTTTGGTGCGGGGTATAAGGGACAAAAACTAGGCACCTTTGGCGATGCTTCGATTTTATCCTTTGCCCGAGGGAAAGTAGTCTCCTCGATTTCGGGTGGGGCAGTGATTGTTAAAAATAAGAAGTTGCTAGGTAAAATTGAATTGTTAGTTGATGCTTTGCCACCTACACCAAAAAGCCACCTTTTTAAAGATTTTCTGAACTTCTTTACCTGGCGGGGGATTCTACGGAGAGTTTATTTTAACCCATTTGCTTACCAGCTGATTCAAGCCTTGGATAAACAAAATTTCTTTAACCCACTGTACTCGAGTAAAGAACTGAAAGGTTTGAAACCATCTTGGCACCCGGCAAAGCTTCACCCAATATTTGTTAAAGTGGCTTTGTCCGAGCTTCCCAAACTGGAAAAACAAAATAGTCGGCGAGGAGAAATCGCCGAGAAGTATTACCAAAAAATCAAAAACCGGAAGTTTCGTTTGTTACCTAAGCATAAAGGAATCTATTTGCGCGTCGTTAGTTTTTATGAAGATCCAGACAAGTTTTTTAAAAAGGCAAGAAGACATAAGCTTTGGTTTGGTAACTGGTACAACGCACCAGTTTTCCCAAAAGAAACATACCTGAAAGAGATGGGTTATACACTCGGGTCATGCCCACAAGCAGAGGCAGCTGCTTCCCAAACAATTAACCTGCCAAATTATCCCGACATGACAGATGAGCAAATAGATTTTGCCGTTGACTTTATCAATAAATACGATGAGTTATAACCAGCTTTGCTGGATGTAATTTCGCTATGCTCAATTATAAAGTCGCTGAAATTTCTGACAAAAAAATCTGGGAAGATTTTTCCCTTCGAAGCAGCCCAAACACATTTCTGCAATCCTGGGCTTGGGGTGAATTTAATGAAAGTTTGGGTAGAAAGATTTGGCGCCTAGGAGTTTTCAAAGACGGGAAATTGGCGGCTATCAATCTTGTCATTTGCCAACCAACTAGACTCGGTCGTTATCTTTATTGTCCGCACGGGCCTATTTTTGACTGGAAAGATCAAAAAATATTCGATTTACTTGTTGAAAACATGAAGGAAATCGCCGATAACGAAGGTTGCATCTTCCTTAAAATCGAACCCCTTTTGGCTGATTCAGTGCAAAACCGGCAAATTTTTCAAAAACGGGGGTTTAAAGCCGCAGCAGCGTTTTTTCAGGCGGAAAATGTTTGGCTACTTCCACTTGAGGCGTCTGAAGAGGAACTTCTACGGCAGATGCGAAAGACCACTCGGTATCTAATTCGCCACGAACCGGATCAGGGAATTAAAATTGAAGTTTCGGGCGAGAAAAAAGACGCTGAAAAGTTTGTTGGTCTACTGACCGTCACTGCCGCGAGAAAAGCCTTCGTCGGCGGTATTCACGATAAAGATTATTACCTGAAACAATTTGATTGTCTGGCAGGGGAAAATCACGAAAAAATATTTATCGCAAAAAAGGGCCAGGAAACCCTTTCAATGGCGATGATCATCTTTTACGGTGAGATGGGCTATTATCTCCACGCTGCTTCAAATCCAAAAAATAAAGACTCTGTTGGTTATTCTCTGCAGTGGGAAGCAATCAAAGAGGCAAAAAGAAGAGGTTGTAAATATTACAATTTTTGGGGTGTAGTGAGAGACGAACACTTCCAACCCAACCATCCTTGGTACGGGTTTTCGCTGTTTAAGAAAGGCTTTGGTGGGTTTGGACGTACCTATATCCGGGCTCAAGATTACCCTTTGAACTGGAAATACTTTCTATACAGGCTGGCCGAACGAGGACGGAAAATAAACAGAAGACTTCGCTACGGGTATTGGGAAGACTAAAGTCAGCAAGCAGAAAACAGTAATCAGCAAATGCCACTTTGTTTAATCTGTTGTTTTGGTTGTGATATAATCATCTTCGATAGAATCTCGATGGTTGTTTATCTTCGAGATATAATTGCCGCTAGTAACAGGCGCGGGTAGTTCCCGACTGCAACGCCTTACGTAGCATTGTGGGCAGGCAGCGGTAGAACAGTCCCATAACAAAATGCGGGTGTAGCTCAGCGGTAGAGCGTCTCCTTGCCAAGGAGAAGGCCGCGGGTTCAAATCCCGTCGCCCGCTCCACAACTTTTAGCCTCAAATCCTAAAAACAATTTGACTTTGTCTTTCATAATTTGCAAATATAAAGATGTGAAAGTTTTCGCAAAAAAGAAAAAACTTTTAGTGTTTAGCTTCTTAATTATTGCCTTACTACAAATTCTACAATTTGGTGCTGGAGGAGATTGGTTAATTGGATATTATGAGGACCAATATTACTTCAACATTTTAGATGAAGATACCCAACAATCTGGGATGACTTTTAGAACATACTATGCTTTCATAAGCATACCCGATCCTTTTCACGATTTATCTTATAGGTTGTCAACTGGTAAATTTATTTCTTGGGGATCAAATCCCCCAAAACCCTGCCTAATAGGTTATTCTTATTTTCCTGTGAAAAGCACTTCAACTGTCAGACAATGTATAGGTTTTTCAATTGTGAAGAAGCCTGGATTTATTATATTTTGAGTTGATAACATAGGTTCTAACACCCTCCACGACTCGGAACCAGTTTTAACAATTGAGAACTTTCTTTAAGGAATAAAGTAGGGCATTGTATACGTTTGACAGCCTCGAAAAGTTCTAATATAGTCCCTTCTGGTGCTCCATTTTGTACGGATAGGTCGCCCCGATCCAATCGGGGTCTCGCGCTCCACCTAGAAACCTCGTTGTAAATAGCTCATTTTTATTGAAATTTCAGTCTTATTTTTCTTTGACAAAACAAATCTCTACTTGTTAGTATGTTAGTTGCTTCTATGACGAGGGCAGGCCGTTTTTTTCTTATTTTAATTTGTTGGTGGTTTTTAAGTTTATCTTTGATATTAGGAGTATTAATTACGGCACCTACATTTAGCAGAAATCTTGGTCTAAGTCTTCTCGTTGCCAATTCCTCGAAAAATATCTTTAATAGCGTCGAAGTTTACGCCTCGGACAAAAGTCGACCGACTGATATTTTTGCACTAATTAAAGGTGATGACTCACGGGCTGTTTTAGTCGACCGGTTTTTAACAAAGTATGGCTCACCAATGCAAGGGACGGGCAAGGAATTTGTCTCGGCTGCAGATCGTAACGGTTTGGATTGGCGTCTTTTGCCGGCGATTGCCTTTCAAGAATCAAATTTGGGCAAGAAAATCCCCAAAGGCTCGCACAATCCTTTTGGCTGGGCAATTTATGCAGGAAGGAATTCAGGTGCCTATTTTGATAGTTGGTCAGAGGCGATAAATATTGTAGCAACTAGAATGCGCGAGAACTATTCCTCAAACGGCATAATAAACCCGGAAACAATTGTTATCAAATATACCTCCCAACACAACCCTGCTTGGGTTTTCGCGGTCCAATCGGCAATTCAGGAAATCTCCGCCACCGAATACTAGCCCTAAAACTTGACTTTTACTCCGTTTTTTGTTAAAATACGTCTAACTTTCGCGGAAAAATGCGAAAGTTTTTTGTGCCCGCCTGCCAACGCTATCAGCGAAGGCTTTGCGGGCAGGCCTAAAACCACCCCGTCGCAAGATGGGACTTCCATGTTAAAGGCATTTTCACGGGTGTCTGCCATAGTCTTAATTGCGATTACCGCTCTTTTGGCTAGCCCCACAATTGCAAAGCAAAATGATGAACTCGAGGCTTATGAACTAAAGGCCTCTAATTTTGTTGGTCCAAACAAAAATACGACTGTTATAGTGGCGACGATTAAAGCAAGTCGAGATGATCGGGCCGAAAGATTAGAGTCATTCTTACAATCTCAAGGGTCGCCGCTTGCCCCATATTCAGCTGACCTGGTTAAAATTTCGGATATTTACCGTCTTGACTGGCGTCTCTTGCCGGCAATTACTGGTGTTGAATCAACATTTGGTAACGCTGTCCCAGGCCGCTCTTACAATCCTTATGGTTGGAACAACGGTCATGCCTATTTCAAAGATTGGGTATCAGCTTCTGATTTTGTTGCCAAGGAAATTACCGTCCGTTGGGGTGTTGGCGAAACTATTACCCCCTGGAAGATTGGTCCCAGTTATGCTGCTTCGCCAACCTGGGCTTCCCGTGTGAACTCTTACATGAAGGTTATTGGACAGTATCAATAAACCCAAAATTTGAATTTCTTAATCAGAAATTCCTGTCTTTGAACCTAACTTCAGGTTCCAATCTTAATAACTCGTTTAACCGTGCTGAAGGCCCGACCTTCGAACTAAACTTTTGCCTTTCACCGGTTTCAGTACGCCTAGGAGGTTTGCCGCGTTAAAAGTCGTGTCTAAAAGTCGGACCTTGAAACTAAAACTCTTTCAAGATTGTTTGAATTGTCGGATGATATATAATGAAAGGCGTGGACGCGCGTCTTTTTTCCGCGATTAGTGCCGCGAAATTACTTAAATTAACAATAAAAGCCCTTGGCGGTGGAGGAACTGCCGCCCCTGGTCTACTAGCCGAATATATCGATCCGTCAGCTCTTCGAAAGCTGGCTAAATATTATCAGGGATCAGTTATTGTCACCGGTACAAACGGCAAGACAACTACCTCCCGGCTTTTGGGAAATATCTTGTCGGTAGGAAAAATCTCTTTCATCCACAACCGAGCCGGCTCGAATTTGTTACGCGGCTTGGTTGGAACCCTTATCGACAATTTTACATTTACGCAAAAGGACAAAAATCTCGCCCTTTTGGAAGTTGATGAGGCTACCCTGCCCGCTGCTACCAGCGCGACAAATCCAAAAATTATTATTTTCAACAATCTTTTTCGTGATCAACTAGATCGTTATGGTGAGGTGGACAAGATTCGATCAATCTGGCAAAAGGCCATTCTTCATTTGGATTCTTCCACTGCTCTAGTTTTGAATTCCGACGACCATTCGGTGGCGCATTTAGCTTCGTCCTCAAGATCTAGGGCGATATATTTTGGTATTGAAGACAAAAATCTTTCGTTAGGACAGTTACCGCACGCCTCGGATTTTACGAGCTGTATTGCTTGCGAGGGGGAATTGCGTTTCGATGAAGTCTATCTTTCTCACCTAGGAAAATATAGATGCGCTAGCTGCGGCTTAGTAAGACCGAAACCAGATGTGGCTGCTGAACAGATTTTTTTGCAGGAGGAAAAAGGTTTTATGGCAAAAATAAGGACGCCGAAAGGCCTGCTTGAGCTGAAAGTTGGCCTACCAGGCCTCTACAATGTTTACAACGCCCTGGCGGCCGTTTCAGCGGCTTTGGCGCTAGGCATTGGCTTGCCAGTTATAAAAAAAGGCGTGGAAGGCTCGCTAGCTGCTTTTGGGCGGACGGAAAAGATTAGCCTGGAAGACAACAAAAATTTGTTTATCGCCCTAGTTAAAAACCCAGCGGGTTTTAACGAAATTCTACGCACATTATTTTCCAAAAAAGAACAAAAGTGGGTCCTTATTGCCATAAACGATCTTATTGCCGATGGCCGTGATGTTTCTTGGCTTTGGGATGTGGATTTTGAGGTTTTAGCTGGTAAGACAAAAAAACTTTGGATTAGCGGAATTCGCGCGGCTGATATGGCTTTGAGAATAAAATATTCCGGAATCAACTTGGACACTGCTGTTGAAGAAAACATAGAAGCAGCGATCGAAAAGGCAATTGAGAAAATGCCAGTTGGCGAAACATTATACGTCTTGCCAACTTATACAGTAATGTTGGCTTTAAAGAAAATCCTTGCCGCTAAAGGCGCTAGTGAGCAGTTTTGGGAGGACTAAAAACAGTGAGCAGCAAGCAGCAAACAGCAAACAGCAAAAACAGCTTCAAATTGGTCCTTGGGTGGTTGTACCCAAGACAGATGAGTACTTATGGTGATCGAGGAAATGTTTTAACTATTTGGCAGCGTTGTCGTTGGCGAGGAATAGAAGTAGAAGTAAAAGAGATTGATTTAAAGGAGAAGATCAATCCAGCGGAAATAGATTTTTACTTTTTCGGCGGTGGGCAAGATCAAGCACAAAAAATCGTCTCGTCAGATCTTCAACGATACAAAAAGGACGACTTGCGGAAAGCGGCAAGGCTGGGGGCGGTATTTTTTGCAATTTGTGGTGGTTATCAACTCTTAGGTCACTACTATCGTCCAGCGCTTGGAGATGAGCTTACTGGATTGGGGCTTTTGGATGTTGTTACAGTCGCCGGCAACCAACGGATGATCGGAAACATCGTTGTCGAATTAAATGAAAAATTAAAACTCAACAAGGAAAACTTATTAGTCGGATTTGAAAATCATAGTGGTAGAACCTATATTGGAAAGAGAGCAGCGGCCTTAGGAAAGGTAGTGGTTGGTTATGGGAATAACGGCGAGGATCGAACCGAAGGCGCTTATCAGGGAAATGTCTTTGGTTGCTACCTTCATGGGCCAATTTTACCAAAAAATCCAAATTTTACCGATTTTTTAATCGAAAAAGCTTTGTTCCGTCGCTTCGGTAAAATCCAATTAACCAAGCTTGACAATGATCTTGAAGATAAAGCTCACGAGGTAGCGATTGAGCGGGCCAGGGAATCGAGATAGTGGTGCGGACGAGAGGAGTTGAACCTCCACGGGTTGCCCCACAGGATCCTAAGTCCTGCGCGTCTGCCAATTCCGCCACGTCCGCAATTTGCCTTGTCAATTATATCTCGCTAGAGAAACAAGCGCGAGATGTAATCTTGCGATTATACTTAAATTAGATATAAAGTTCAATATGAAAAAGAATGAAGATTAAATTTTTAGGAACAAGTGCTGGTTGGCCGCTACCTCGTTTAGGGTGTAGTGATGAAATCTGCACTTCAAAAGATCAGGAGGATAGACGGACGCGAAGCCAAGCATTGATAAACGAGGTTTTGTTGCTGGACCTTGGACCAGATACCTACCAACACCTCAGTCAACCGCAAGTGGATCCGACAAAAATCAAGTACGCTGCAATTTCGCACGAACACCCTGACCATACCTTTGGCCTTTGGGATCTTTCCCATATCTACTCAAAGGGCGGCAGGGATAGAATTAAAATTATCATTAACGACAAAACCCTAGCCAAAATCCGATTTATGTTCTTTCCAGGTGAGTACGAGATAATCAAAACCCAAGTCGAATCTGAAATTGAAGTAAATAATCTAAAGGTCAGCCTTTTACCTGTCCATCACACTAAGGATTCCTCCTTTGGAGTTTTAGTTAAAGAAGGGGTAAAGGGGCTATTTTGGGCACCAGACTTTAAGAGCTTACCTACGGAAACAGCAAGGAAGCTGCGAAATATTGATCTTGTTGCGATTGACGGCTCGGAGCTTAAAATTAAAACCCCAAGCCACGAGACGATTGAAGAGGGGATACAATTAGGAAAAGAAATCCAGGCGAGAAAGGTTTATTTTATTCATATTGGCCACCGAACACTCCCTCACCAAAGACTAGAGACTTTTGTTAAAAAAATAGGCGGAAAAAACTTTCATATCGCCCACGACGGCCTAGAAGTCGGACTTTAATTTCGATGAAAAAAATAATGGTTTTTGGTACTTTTGATATTATCCACCCCGGACATTTAAGTTTTTTTCGTCAAGCGAAAAAGTACGGCGATTATCTAATTGTTGTAGTGGCCCGAGATCGAAATTCTTATAAAGCAAAGGGGCGTTGGCCAATCAATAATGAGAAGAGTAGAATAGCGAATGTGCGAAGGCTTAAATTCAAATTAGTTAATAAAGCAATTTTGGGATCACGCAATTATAATTTTTATCGAACAATCCGCACTTACAAACCTGATATAATAGCTCTTGGTTACGATCAAAAGCCAAGTGTTTGGCATCTTAAAAAAGATTTAAAAAGACACCGAATAACCAATATTAAAGTAGTCCGATTAAGATCTTATAACCCAAGTACTTACAAAAGTTCAAGATTAATAAACTCAGCTTAAGTGTCTGACACTTAAGTTGAACTTTAACCAAACCGATGAAAGAATTTAAGTTTTGTCCAAAATGTGGTGGTTCACTGGTTAAAAAATCCTTTCACAGGCACATAAGACTCGTTTGCGGCCGTTGTGGATTTATCTTCTACCAAAATCCAAAGCCGACAGTTGGCGTATTCATTGTCAAGGACAAAAAAGTCCTACTGGCAAAGCGAGGAATTGAACCATTTAAGGATTGGTGGGACAGTATTGGTGGCTTTATCGAAGCGGGGGAAAGCTCTCAAGAAACTGCTACTCGAGAAACTAAGGAGGAAACAGGGTTGGATATTAAATTAATTGAGATTCTAGGGACTGGAAAAGATGTTTACGCTGGCCAACCAATCGTATCAACCGCCTTTCTTGCTGAGATAGTTGGTGGAAAAATAAGCCCCTCTGACGATGTCAGCCAGTTAAAGTGGTTTTACCTAGAAAACCTACCGGAAAAAATTGCTTTTGAAGGTAATAAAAAAGTCTTAGACCTGCTTAAAAAACGTTTTCGAACAGTAAATAAACCATGAAAAAAGGTTTAAAGATCGGCCCGGCTATTTTAATTAGTTTAGGAATAGTTTTCCTTTTGAACAACTTTGGCGTGCTGCCATGGGATATTTGGACCAATCTTTGGAAATTTTGGCCGGTGTTACTCATCTTAGTTGGTATCGAAGCATTTATCGGCCAATCAGTCTCAATAAAAACATTGTTGGTCTTACTGTTCCTAATCTTTTTGATTCCAGTTGCCTTTGCCATAAACCCTTTTACCAAAAATCCCTTAGCCACCGAGACTCTTCCTGTTTCCGAACCACTGGGTAGTTTGGCAAAAAGCAAAATTATCATCGATTTGCCAGCCACAAATCTAGATTTGAAGGCGGTTGCTACTGGCTCAAGCAAACTTATCGAAGGGAAAATTAGTTTTAGCAAGGCAGCTAATAAACCGAAAATCTCCAAAGAAGAAGTTTTTGGTAAGGGTGTACTAACGATCAGTCAAGAGGGGCAGACATCCTTGCCATTTGTCTCCTCGCTAAAAAATAACACGCAACTTGCCCTCTCGCAGCAAATCCCTCTTGAATTATTAATTAAAGCTGGAGCAGCAGCCGGAAATATCGATTTAAGCAATTTGCGCGTTGATTATTTGGAAATAGATTCCAAAGCCACCACCTTAAAAATCATCTTTGGTAAACTTTATTCAACAAGAGCGGTTCTTAAGGCAGGTGCAGCTAGTCTCGAAATCCAAATACCGCCAGAAATAGCAACTAGACTAAAGGTCGATTCGAAGGTGAAAAATCTTTCCGTCCCTCCCCGGTTTGAAAAAAACGGCGCTGAGTATAAAACTAAGGAGTTTGACAAAGCGTTTACTAGGCTGGATATTGAGATTAATGCAGCCGCTGGAACAATAACAATCAAGTGACCTCTTGACAGAAAGATGTTAATCTTACTAAAATATTTCATAGATATATGAGATTTTATCGCTCTCTCATTAACAAGATGGCTGGTTCCCTCATTTTTGTTGGGGGAACTTGGCATGCGGGGGAGCGGTAAGAAGCACCAAAATTTTGTAAAATAAAAACCCCCGCAAGGGGGTTTTTCAGTTCACGGAGGGTCCCGATTTAATCGGGATAAGAATTGAAAGATGCTCGGGGACTAAAGCGCTTTCCTTAGGCGGGTGAAAATCCTACCCCCTCCATTTTGAGAAAAATGGTCTAATCGTAAGTTCGATTCTTACCTTTCTCAACAATACCATCTTTAGGGGGAGAGAGTATTAGAGGGAAGGAGGTGACTGGGTAATAAAACTGAATCCAGCCAGGAAGTTGTCTAGCTGTACTCTCAAGGAGGAGGGACTTGAACCCATTTCTGGATCCCCATCCAACGATGGCAGCTTATGAGGCTATCTCGGCTAACCTCCAGGGGGTTACCAATAAAATAGTGCACCTTCGCCGGCTTCGTCTGATGGGACATCCGGTCTCCGAAAACAACCTGTCCTCCCTTGCATACCAAAGACACCAACTGAAGAGGCGTCTTCGGAGTCAAGCCGGAATCGTGCAGAGAGCAATCGAGGGGGGTTAATCCCAAACAGCCCAGCAACACCCGATGGACTTATTAGCCCGCGTCGAATGGACCACCCATTCAAAGACGCGGGCTTTCCCTTTCCGAAGGATCCCAATATAATCCGCAAGAATTTCATCTTGCGTCTTGTTTCCTTACAGGATATAATCAGGCCGCTAATGGAACTTGTACCAATGGTTATAGTATGCTTCGCATCCTGAAACCATTGAGACGGAAAATAATATATGGAATTGGTACCGATGGTTATTAAAAGAGATCCAAGCGGTGAGCGGGCTTATGATATTTACAGCCGACTGCTTGAGGAGCGGATAATTTTTATTGGCGGGCCGGTCAGCGATGAGGTGGCTAACATTGTCATCGCCGAGCTTTTGTACCTTGAAAACGAAAATAGCGAAAAAGATATTAGTATTTATATCAACTCGCCGGGTGGTTATGTGCATTCCACCTTGGCGATTTATGATACGATGAAATATATACGGCCAGATATTTCAACTGTTTGTGTAGGTATGGCTGCTTCAGGTGCAGCGGTGATACTGGCCGGCGGCTCTAGAAGAAAACGCTTTGCTTTGCCAAATTCTAAAGTAATGATTCATCAACCAATGACGGAAATTTCCGGGCAGGCTACTGATATTAAGATTCACGCTGATGAGATTTTAAAGCTGAAACGAAGGCTAAACGAGATTTTAGCCAAAGAAACAAAGCAACCGATTTCCCAGGTAGAAAAAGATACCGATCGTGATTTCTTTATGACTAGTACCGAAGCTAAAAAATACGGTATAATTGACGAGGTAATCGAAGGTCGGCGCGCAAAGACCTTGTCGCTGCCAAAACAAACTGTTGTTACTCAACAAAAAGAGCTGGAAACGGCTAAGGTAATTCGATAAAAAGAACGGACGGTTAGCTCAGCGGTAGAGCGCTTCGTTGACATCGAAGAGGTCACAGGTTCAAGTCCTGTACCGTCCACCAGTTTTAAGACAGGCGTGTCGCAAAGGTCACAGGTTCGACTCCTGTACCACCCACCATTCTTTTCTTGACAGTCGCTCCACCTTTGTTCCATACTTGTCAGTGAAATGGTAGATAAAGATATTCAGGAAGAAAAAACCGGTGATGAGTATAGCGACGTAACAGCCGGTCGGGGCCACACGAAGATTCATATCTCCACTGGTAAAGTAGTTCTGAATAATTTTCTCGGCGGATTGGCTTGGGGGTTCGGTACAGTTTTAGGAGCCACCTTAGTAGTTGGATTAGTCATTTTCGTTCTTAGCAAACTCAATTCAATCCCAATTATTGGCGATTTTATCAACGATATCCTGCAAGGCATTCAACAACCAATCACGCGATGAAAATAGATCTATCTACCATGCGACATTCCACTGCCCATCTTATGGCAGCAGCCGTCGAATCTCTCTGGCCAAAAACTAAGTTTGGTATTGGGCCGACCATCGAGAACGGCTTTTACTACGATTTTGATTTACCTGAAAAAATAAGCGAAGAAGACTTACCAAAAATCAAAAAAAAGATGCAAGAGTTGAAAAGGAAAAACTTCCCATTCGAGCGATCGGAGATGGGAATCGAAGCAGCGTTACGATTTGAAAAAAAGCGGGGGCAGAACTATAAATCTGAACTAATCGAACAAATCAGGGAAACCGGCAATACCGCGCTAGAAGATGAAGAGACCCCAAGTAAATTGTCAGCCGAAAAGAAAGAAGTAAACAAAGTAACCTATTATAAACTGGGAAGTTTTATTGATCTTTGTCGCGGTCCCCACGCGGGTTCCACCAGCCAAATTGGCGAATTCAAACTGCTTAATATTGCCGGTGCTTATTGGCGGGGCTCGGAAAACAATCCAATGTTAACGAGAATCTACGGCACTGTTTGGCCTAGCGAAAAGGAGCTTAAAGACCATCTTTGGCAACTGGACGAAGCAAAAAGAAGGGATCACAAAAAAATCGGTAGCGAACTTGATCTTTTTATGTTTCACGAGACCTCACCCGGAATGCCATACTGGCTACCGAAGGGGCTAGTGATATTTAACGAGCTGGTAAATTTCTGGCGAAAACATCACGAGAAACACGGTTACCAGGAAATTTCTACTCCTTTAATCAGCACAAAAGCCCTTTGGGAAACTTCAGGCCACTGGAAGTTTTATAAAGATGAGATGTTTCTCATCGGAGCAGATAAAAATACCTACGGCGTTAAAGCAATGAATTGTCCTAACGCGATGGTTGTCTTTGGCTCAAAAACGAGAAGTTATAAAGATTTGCCGCTTCGACTATCCGACACTGACGTTCTTCACCGATTTGAAAAGTCCGGAACGCTGAATGGGCTATTGCGAACAAGAAGATTTCAACAAGACGATGCTCATGTCTTTATAACCGTAGAGCAAATTGCGGGTGAATATTCCCAGATATTAAAGATCGCCGAGCATTTTTATTCTCTCTTTGACCTTGGTTATCGATTGAGATTTGGCACAAGGCCGGAGAAGTTTTTAGGCGATAAAAAAGTTTGGGACAAGGCGGAAGACGAACTAAAGAAGGTTTTAGAGAAAAGCAACAAGGAGTATTTTATCCTTGAAGGTGATGGTGCTTTTTATGGACCGAAAATTGATATCTTAATGAAAGATGCCATCGGGCGTGAGTGGCAAATGGGAACAATCCAACTTGATTTCCAACTTCCGGCTCGCTTTAAGCTAAAATATACTGACCAATCCGGCCGACAAAAAACACCGGTCGTTATCCACCGGGTGATTTACGGCTCCTTTGAGCGTTTCATCGGGATTTTGATCGAACACTACGCCGGCGCTTTCCCAACTTGGCTCGCACCAATTCAGGCAGTAATAATACCAATCGCTGAAAGACACACAGGTTACGCGGAAAATTTAAAGGGAAAATTAACCGATTTTGGCATCAGGGCCCAAGTCGACTCGCGAGCGGAAACCATGCAGGCAAAGATCAGAGATGCACAACTACAAAAAATCCCGTACATGTTGGTCGTTGGTGATAAAGAACAGGTTCAAGACAAAGTTGCAGTCCGCTCTAGAGATAAAGGCGACGAAGGAACAGTTTCTTACCTCGAATTTGTGGATAGAATCAAAAATGAAATCAAAGAGTATAAATGATTAAGGAGGCAGTTAATCGCTTTAAAACCGGTGGTGTCGTGATATTTCCTACAGACACTGTGTACGGAATCGGTTGTACCATCAGTAAGAAAAGAGCGGTAAGGAAAATTTATAAAATCCGAAGAGATAAACCCACGAAACCCCAATTGATCCTAGTCTCAAGCATTAACCAAGCTTTTAAATATGGTTTCTTCGATGAGCTCGCCAAAAAATTCGCCAAAATGTTTTGGCCCGGACCACTAACTGTAGTTGTAAGGGCGAGAGCAAAAGTACCAAAATCAATTCGCAGCCAAGGCGAAACGGTCGGTATTAGGATGCCAAACCAACCACCTCTTTTGGAAATAATCAGGCAAGTTGGGGAGCCGATTTTAGCTCCCAGCGCCAATTTTCACGGAAAAAAAGCACCAGCCAGCTTTACCAAAATTGACAAAAAGCTTCTCGCTTTGGTAGACTATGCAATCAACTTTAGGAGACTACCCGGTGGGTTTGAGATGAGCAAAGAGCCATCAACTGTAGTTGATTTGACGAAACAACCATATCAAGTGATTAGACCTGGAGCCATTGCTTCAGAAAAGCTGAAAAAGGCAGTGGAGGAGCCTAGAAAATAGGAAAGTTTTACCGTATCAATCAGAATATTAGGGCGAGGGATGTCCGAGTAATCGATGCAAATAGTAAACAAATCGGGATATTGAGCATCGAAGAAGCCCTAAAAAAAGCAAGAGACTCTTCCTTGGATCTGGTTGAAATTGCCCCAAAAGCTGACCCCCCGGTTGTTCGATTGATCGATTTCAAAAAATTTAAGTACGAGGAAGCGAGGAAAGAACGGGTTGCAAAAAAGAAAACAAAAGAAATTGACACAAAGGAGATCTGGCTCGGACCTTTGATAAGCGACCATGATTTAGCAGTTCGGGTTGAACAGGCAAGAGATTTTCTGAAAAGCGGTGACCGAGTTAAATTTACAGTAAAATTCGCCGGCCGGGAAATCACCCATCCCGAGCTTGGCCGCCAAGTGCTGGACAAAGCTTTAAATCAGCTTGCTAATATTGCCGAAAAGGACGGGGAACCTAGATTAGTCGGTAAGGCTTTGTTTTTAAGTTTACAACCAATAAAAAAAGGAACGAGACATGAAGCAAAAGACAAAGAAAGCAGCAAAGAAAAGGTTTAAATTAACAGCTACGGGAAAGCTGTTAAGAGGCCACGCCTACTCTTCTCACCTGAAAAGGAAAAAAACAAAAAAGAGAATCCGCGCACAGAAAGAACCAGCGAAAGTATCGGCCGGTTTCAGAAGAAAAATAGAAAAGTTTTTGGGAGGTTAATCTGGTAAGGGTAAAACGTGGTCTAATCAAAAAAAGAAAAGACAAAAAGATTTTAGCTGCCGCCAAAGGTTATCGCGGCGCGAGGAAACGATTGGTAAAAACGGCTAAAGAAGCGGTGATGCATGCTGGTGCTTACGCCTTTGCCGGTCGAAGAGAGCGTAAGAGGCAAAAACGAGCGCTTTGGATTGCAAAAATAAACGCCGCTCTCCGCGCGGAGGGATTATCTTACAGCCAGTTTATCCGGGGGTTAAAAGATGCAAACATCGAAATCGACCGTAAAATATTAGCAGATTTGTCTATTTCAGACAATGTAGTCTTCAGACAGATCATCGAAAAAATTTCCAGATAAAACCTATAGTTACCACTGATATCAGCCCCATAGTCTTGACAAATACGTCGCACTATGTTAAAATAAATGCGCTTAGCCTTAAGGTGGGGAGCTCATGTAGGGCAGGCGTGAGCTTCCCACCTTGAGGCTAATTTTTTTGCTCGGCCTCTTCTAATCCAAACTCGTCGTATGTTACAATGAAACAGACTCACCAAAACCTTGCGATATGAAACTAGATTTAGCTAAAATCAGCAAAGAGGCCCTAGAAGAGGTCGCTAAAGCGACAGGCGAAAAAGAATTAGAGGGGTTGCGGATCAAATACTTTAGTCGGAAAAAGGGCATTCTTCCAAAAATCACCCAAGAAATCCCCAAATTGTCAGTTACAGAAAGAGCTGGAGTCGGTACAAAGGTCCGTCAGCTAAGATCCAAACTGCAGGAAGCTTTGGCAGCAAGATCAGAAATAACTAAAGCTTCAACGGAACAGCGGGTTATCGACATTACTGCTCCGGGTAAAAAAATTGAAGCTGGTAGCTTACATCCGCTCACCAAGGTAATCAATGAAGTAAAGGAAATTTTCCACTATCTTGGATTCACCACCATAGAAGGCCCTGAAGTCGACACTGACACTTATAATTTCCAAAAACTTAACATGCCACCTAACCACCCAGCAAGGGACGCTCAACAAACCTATTATATCAACGACGAGCTTTTGCTTCGCACTCATACCAGCAACATGCAGGTTCGCTATTTAGAAAGTCACAAACCACCAGTAAGAGTTCTTTTTCCCGGCCGTTGTTATCGGCGGGATATGCCTGATGCTACTCACTTCCCTTCGTTTTATCAAATCGAAGGGTTGGCGGTTGACGAACGAATCAGTCTAACTGATCTCCTTGGGTCATTAGACTTCTTTGTTAAAGGGTTTTTCGGCCCCAGAACAAAAATGCGCTCCTATGCTCATCATTTCCCCTATACCGAGCCATCGATTGAGGTAGAAGTGCTTCACCCAAAAAAAGGTTGGTTGGAAATTTTAGGTGCGGGGATGGTACACCCACGTGTTCTTCGCAATGGTGGTGTGGACCCGGCAAAATACCAAGGGTTCGCCTTTGGTATGGGCATCGAACGCTTGGTGATGCTCAAATACGGAATCGGCGATATTAGAATTTTGTTCGATAACGACCTTCGTTTTTTGAACCAATTCTAAGCTTATGAAATTGCCTTTATCTTGGCTTTGTGAATTTATCGAAATAAAAGAGGAGCCGGAAAAGCTGGCGGAAGATCTATTGTATTCCGGCACCAAAGTAGAAGCGATCGAAAAAATAGGCGGTGATACTATCTTTGATTTTGAAATCACGCCCAACCGCGCAGACTGTCTTTCGGTGATTGGCATAGCCCGAGAAATTGCTGCTATCTATAGGAGAGTGTTAAGGCTACCGCCAGCTTTCACTGAAATCCCTAAACTTTCGATGAGTAAGGGAAGGTTTGTACTAGAGGTGATTGATGAAAAACTTTGTCCTTACTATAGCTTAGGCATAATCGACTCGGTAAAGGTAGCCCCTTCGCCAGGTTGGCTCGCTAATCGGCTCGAGAAATCCGGAATCCGCAGTATAAACAACATTGTTGATATCACGAACTACGTAATGCTTGAAACAGGCCAGCCAATGCATGCCTTTGATTATAATAAGGTAAAAGAAAAGATGGTTCTTAGAGCCTCTAAGGAAGGTGAGATAATCACTACTTTGGATAATATCGAAAGAAAACTACCCGCAGGCGCTATTATTATCGAAGATTCCGAAAGAATTATCGATCTAGCTGGCTTAATGGGCGGAAAGGTAAGTGAGGTCGATCAAAACACCAAGACAGTTATCCTTCACGCACCACTCTATGATCCCTTGACGATTCGCCGCACCTCCCAAGCTCTAGGGCTACGGACCGAAGCAAGCAACCGTTTCGAAAAACAACTAGACCCAAGCGGCCACCGCTTTGCCTTTGAAAGAGCGGCTGAGCTCTTCCGCACCATAACTCAAGGCCAGCTTGTTTCCAGGATTAAAAGTGTTGGTTACCCACCAGTTGAGCGGAAATTTGAAGCGCCAATTTCCTTATTTAAGAAAGTGCTGGGAATCTCATTAACGCCTAAAGAAATTTGTGAATACCTGTCCCGTTTAGAATTCGCCTTCGCTTTGGGAAACGAAGCTATTTCAGTCACCATCCCTTCTTTTCGAACCGATATCAACTCACCGATTGATCTGACCGAAGAGGTTGGCCGACTTTTTGGCTATAATAAATTTCCTAAAACCTTACCCACTGGCCAGCCGCCAACGGTGTCTTTACAGATAGCGGACTTTGATCAAGAAATAAAGCAAGTATTTGTTTCTCTTGGCCTAAAGGAAATTTACAGCAACACCCTTACCAGCGCCTCCGTTTTAGAAAATATCGAAATAAAAAGTGAGGTTTGTTTAAAGGTTGCTAATCGTCTGATTATTGATCATGAATACTTAAGACCAACCTTACTTGTTGGTTTGTTGCTAGCAGCAAAATCGAACATGGCTAGCCATCACTCCTTTTCGCTGTTCGAAGTTGGAAAGGTCTTCGAAAAGCATGAAACAAAGAACGGCTTACCAAACCAACCAAAGAAAGTCGCTGCTCTTTTGGTAAATTCAAACTTTTCGTTCGCCAAAGGAGTGGTGGAGGCTGTTCTTCGAAAACTAAATATCTACAAGGAATCTAGTTTCTCTAAGGCTGAGAAAGTTGCATCGTTTGGTGAGGGCGTTGCTAATGTCTTTGTCAAAGGAAATTTTGTCGGGGTGGTTGGTGATATCAGCACTAACGTACTTGCGAGGTTCGACACCCCAGCCCCAACCTTTGCGTTTGAGCTAGATTTGGAAACTTTAAAATCGTTGGCGACTGAAACTTCTTACCAACCTGCACCGAAGTTTCCAACCGCTCGGGAAAACATTTCGCTTTTTCTACCAAACAAAACAAACTTTGCCGCTGTACTAGAAGCGGTTAAGGAGGGAGCGGGAAAAAATTATTATCAAGCAGAACTCCTAGAGGATACGATTATAGGGACTAGGAGATCAATCCTCATCGGAATTGAATACTATGATAGCGCACATACTTTAAAGAAGGAGGAGGTAGATACTATTCGCAAGAAGGTCTTAGCAGCGCTTGAAAAAATTGGTGCTGAACCAAGGATAAAAGGCGTTTAAGGTGGGGAGAGAATCATTGGCGAGCCAGCAGTTACTTTGACCTTAATTGACGCTGTTTTCGAATCTCCTGCGCTATCATAAACCTTCACCATCACTGTATATTTGGTGGGCGAGGGTGCCACACCGCTGAAGGTGTGGCTTACATCGCTAGGCGGAAAGGTAAGAGTTTCTTTCAAAACCCCATTTAGATAAAACTCTACAGCTGTTAGTTGATTTGGACCAGCTAGTTTTGCTTTCAGAGTAAAACTAGTAGAAACCGTAGCATCATCGCCCGGCGAGGTGATAACCACGCTTAAACTGGTGGGAAGTGGGGTATAAACATTCGAGTCGGTCTCGGTTGGTGGGCATGAGGGTTTACACAATTTAAATGATGGTTGGAATTGTTTAGTATAAGGATCATACATAACTAGATAAACTTGTGTTTCCGCTAAACCAGCCGCTTCGCAAGAGGGGTTAGCTAAAAGGCCAGTTGGTTTACAAATTTTCACCTCTTTATGCATATCATCTTCCTGGGTCGGTGCTTGCCATTTGGTGAAAACTTCTTCCCTTGCGCTCCCGCTATATTTACCTGGTTTCATACCAGAAAGCGAGTCAACAGCTGCATTTACAACACCGGCTGGCCGGTACCACTCCTCCACTTTCTTTCCTTCAAATAAACGGCGCCCGAGGTCATAGAAGATAGGGGCGGCTCCGGTCACTCCTGAAGCAAAGCGGGGACCCATCGGGGAGTTGTCATTGTTGCCAACCCAAACTCCTACGGTGTAGCTTGGAGAAGTCCCAAAGGCCCAGTTGTCAATAAAGCGCTCGCTTGTACCCGTCTTTGAGGCAATATCTGGTCGGAAATTTAGGCGGTTCGCCCAAATACCAAAAGCTGCCTTAGCGGCTTTGTCAGAAAGGATATTTTGCATGAGATAAACATGTTCTGGTGTAGCCACCTGTTTCTGTTTGGCAGGCGGCTTAAATTCCTCAAGAACTCTACCTTTGGGGTCTGTCACTTTTAAAATAACGACCGGAGAGATGTATTTTCCACCGTTACCTAAAATCGAATACGCATTGGTAAGCTCGATCAGCTTTATCGCCCCTCCACCAAGGGTGAGTGCTAATCCATATTTTGATGGGTCGTTTAAGGTGGTGATACCAAAATCTTTAAGAGTACCAATAGTATCGTCAAGTCCAGCCACTGCTAACATTTTTACTGCCGGGATATTCAACGAGCTTCCAATAGCCTGGCGAACAGGGACCGGGCCAAAAAAATCACCAGAATAGTTGGTTGGTCGGTAATTGCCAAAATCGGTACTAATATCAAGCAACATTGTTGCCGGTGTGTAGCCTTTTTTAAACCCGGTAAGATAAACAAAGGGTTTAAGGGCGCTGCCTGGTTGACGGAGGGCTTGCGAAACGACATCGTATTGTCCTGGTATATCTTGAGCGAAATAATCTTTAGAGCCTACCCAAGCCAACATTTCTCCGGTTTTTGAATTTTGAATTATAGCAGCTCCGTTGCCGACATGGATATTCTTCTCTTTTTCTACCTGGGCGCTAACAACCTCTTGTGCCATTTCTTGTAGCTTTATATCCAACGTAGTAGTCACATTCAAACCACCTTCTTGAACCAACCTAGCTCCGTACTTTTCTTCTAGTTTATTCTTAACGTAAATCGAAAAGTGGGGAGCCAAAATGTTTTGACCGAAACTAGCAAATTTCACATTAGGCAACTCTGCTCCTGCTTTCTTCTCTTGCTCTTTGGTTATATACCCATCCTCACGCATCCGCCGCAAAACATTTTTGGTACGCTCTTTATACGCCTCGGGATCGGCGCCAAACGGGGAGTAAACTGTTGGTTTCTGTGGTAAACCGGCTAATATTGCGCTCTCCACTAGGTTCAGTTCCCAGACGTGTTTCGCAAAATATTGATTGGCCGCCGCTTCGGTACCCCAGGCTGTACCACCGTAAGGTATCTCATTTAAATAAATCTGTAATATCTCATCTTTACTGTAACGCCGCTCTATCTGAACAGCCAGGATAAATTCCTTTATCTTCCTAGTCACTGTCCGTTCGGGAGAAAGAAGGGCGTTTTTAACTAGTTGTTGGGTGAGGGTGGAGCCACCGGTTAATTTATGTTCAAAAACAATCTGCTTACTAGCTCGTAAATACCCAGAGACATCAAACCCTTTGTGTTTGTAAAAATTTTTATCTTCGATGGCAACCGTAGCGTTTTTAAGATCTTTTGGTATTTTATCTAAGGTAACTAAAGTGCGGTTTTGTTCGCCAAAAACATTATAAAGCAGAACTCCGTTTCGGTCATAAATTTTAGTTGACTGTTCGAAATTTTTTTCTGAAAGTTTGTTTGGTGAAGGCAAGTTCCGGGCAAAGAAACCAAAGGCAATTGTCACCCCGACAAGGAAGACGACAAAAGAAATAAATATAAATGTAATAAGACCGCTAACAAGTTTTAACTTGAAACGGCGAGATTTTCGACGATTTAAAAGCCGGCTAAACCGCGGCGGAACTGGTATAAACGAAGGATTCATAATTTTTTAATTGTCTTGCATGAAGCGTCAGGCATCTTTCGTAGGTTGTATTGTACCACAAGAAGTGTCTCGTCTCAAGGCCAACAGTCGCCCAGATTATTTATACAAAGTTCACTATAACCGCAATATTGGGATCTCGCGTAGGAGTAAACGACGCAGAAAGCGAAGCTTTCTATTGTTTCTCTAGCGAGATATAATATTAGGAAATATGTCTCGCATAAATGAACTTTTGACCAGAGGAGTAGCTGAGATTATTGAAGAGCAGTCTCTAAAGCAGCGGTTAGCTTCGGGGAAAAAGCTAGTCGTGAAATTGGGTATCGACCCCACCGCTAGCAAGCTGCATTTGGGTCATTATTTGGTTTTGCAAAAACTTCGCGACTTCCAAGACGCTGGTCATCAGGCAGTTCTAGTAATCGGGGACTTCACTGCTACGATTGGTGACCCTTCTGGCCGAACCACTAAACGGGTTGCCCTTACTAAACAAAAGATTAAAGAAAATATGAAAGATTATACTACCCAAGCTGGCAAGATTGTTGATTTAGGCAGGGCAAAAACCGTTTATAACAGCAGCTGGTTTAACAACCTGGGAATAGATGGAATAATTGAACTAGCCTCCAAGGCTACCTTTTCCCAAATAATGGAGCGGAAGGAATTTAGGACACGACTAAAACGGGATCACTTAAGTATGCTCGAATCCTTTTACCCCCTTCTTCAAGGATATGATTCAGTTAAGTTAGCGGCCGATGTCGAAATCGGTGGCCTTGATCAGAAGTTAAATCTTCTAATGGGAAGGCAGATCCAAAAGCGGTACGGACAAAAGGAACAAGATATTGTCTTAACCCCGTTGCTCCGCGGTCTAGATGGGGTAGAGAAGATGAGTAAGAGCGCTGGAAATTACATCGCTTTTGCTGACTCAGCAGAAAATATATTTGGAAAAATTATGTCAATACCAGACTCCTTAATGCGTGAGTATTTTATCTACTGTTCTAGAGTACCTAACGAGCAGATAGATACGGTTTTCTCCGATCTTTCCAACAAAAAAATAACGCCAATAGAAGCCAAGAAAAAGCTAGCCTACGAAATCGTAAGGGTCTATTACGATGAGGGCTGGGCAGTTAAAGCCCGCCGCGAGTTTGAACGGGTCTTTCAGGAAAAGGGAGAGCCTAGACCAACGATCTTAGCAATAGGCGCAGAGCAAAAGATTAAAGCTTTGGATTTTTTAATCAAAAATAAACTAGCCTCCAGTAAAAGCGCCGCCCGACGTCTAATTATTCAAGGCGGTTTTAAGATTGATGGCCAACAAATTAGGGATCCAAAAACCATGGTTACTTTAAAAAAAGGTCTTAACCTTCGTCTTGGAAAATTTAAGTCTCTGGAAATCATCTTGAAAGGAGGCCAGAAATGAACTTTGTTCGAAAAAGCCGTTGGCTTTGGATAGTGATAACTGCAACGGTCGTCATTGGGCTTATAATTTTCCCGTTCTTGTTCGCCACCGGTAGTTAAGGTGTAAAGGCAAATGGATCTAAATACCCAAGTGAAAGAAATCCCCCGCATTGGACCAACTTTTCTTAGAAAGCTAAAAAAATTGAATATTGGGACCGTCGGTGACCTTATTTACCATTTTCCTTTTCGTTATGAAACTTACGGCGGTAAAAAGAAAATAGGTGAGGTGGTTTTGGGAGAGGTGGCTTCGGTTAGCGGCGAAGTTTGGCAAATACGCAATGTCCGAACAAGATTTCGAAAA
>MHCO01000014.1:825-9510 GCA_001816645.1 Candidatus Woykebacteria bacterium GWB1_45_5 | reverse complement strand
CCTTGGCCAAAGTGGCGGATAGTAGCGGAACCATTGAGGTAGTTTGGTTCAACCAACCATTCCTAATTAAGACTCTTCCGGTTGGTTCAAAAATAAGCTTAGCTGGCAAGATTGATCTCTTTTCTCAAAAACCAACATTCATCAATCCAGAGTATGAACTTCTTAGCAAAACAGGTAAAAAACCACTCCACACCACTGGTTTAGTACCTATCTACCCAGAAACAGCCGGTTTAAACTCAAAATGGCTTCGTAAGCAAATTAAAGAAGTACTACCGAGCCTCTTACCAAAAGTAGAAGAGGTTCTACCAGCCGAATCTCTCAAGAGAAACAGGTTGATAGGCCGCCGACAAGCAATTTGGCAAATTCACGCCCCAACTAGTGAAAAGAGGATAGAGGCCGCCAGAAAGCGTTTAGCCTTTGATGAACTTTTAATTATTTCCCTTCAAGCCAAAATCCGCAAAGCAGCTTGGCAAAAACCCCAAGGAGGGGTTGCTTTACCGACAAATCAAGAAAAAATTCTTCGTTTAATCCAAGCTCTCCCTTTCCATTTAACGGAAGCCCAATCAAAAGTTTTAAAGGAAATTCTGGCTGATCTCTCACAAAAGAAACCAATGAATCGGCTCCTTCAAGGCGATGTAGGGTCCGGTAAGACGGTTGTCGCGGCTATTGCTGCCTATAGTGTCTTTTTAAACGGTTTTCAGACTGCAATAATGGCACCGACAGAAATATTGGCTATCCAGCATTTTAACACTTTAAAGGCAATTCTAGCACCCTGCGGGGTCAAAATTTCACTACGAACCTCCGCCCGCAAAAGAAATGAGCCTTTCGATTGCTTAGTCGGCACCCACGCCCTTTTATCGTCAACTGTTTCCTTCGAAAAGCTAGCCTTCGCAGTCATTGACGAGCAACACCGTTTTGGGGTGAAACAAAGAGGTCTTTTGCGTAGTAAAGGTATTGCGCCCCATGTTCTAACAATGACGGCCACCCCGATACCAAGAAGTTTAGCTCTTACTTTATACGGTGATCTCGATATTTCTACCATAGATGAGCTTCCAAAAGGGAGAAGAATTGTAAAAACTTATGTTGTTCCCCTCAACAAAAGGGGAGGCGCCTACCAGTTTATCCGCGAAAAAACCGCGGTGGGTGAACAAGTGTTTATTATCTGCCCACTGATCGATCCTTCAGAAACTCTTGCCAGCGCTAAGG
This sequence comes from Candidatus Woykebacteria bacterium GWB1_45_5, assembly GCA_001816645.1. Taxonomy (GTDB): domain Bacteria; phylum Patescibacteriota; class Microgenomatia; order Woykebacterales; family RBG-16-39-9b; genus GWB1-45-5. Next base: position 8,304 of record MHCO01000014.1, on the reverse strand, counting down.
CTGCTAACCAAGAGTACAAACGACTTCAAGAAGATGTTTTCCCCGACCTTTCTTTAGGCCTCTTACACGGTAGGATGAAATCTAAAGAGAAGGAGAGGGTCTTAGAGGAGTTTCTCAGTAAGAAGTATTACATTCTAGTAGCAACGCCAGTGGTGGAGGTAGGAATAGATATCCCAGGCGCCACAGTTATGCTCATCGAAGCGGCTGAGAGGTTTGGCCTCGCCAGCCTTCATCAACTGCGCGGCCGGGTAGGTCGCAGCAGCCAACAGTCATACTGCTTTCTCTTTACAGAAAGTAGAGGTAGGGCGGTTTTAGATAGACTCAAAGCACTAGAAAGGCATTATATCGGCCTCAAACTTGCGGAAATCGACTTGCAAATGCGCGGCCCAGGCCAAATTTACGGCACTGCTCAAAGCGGACTTACCAATTTCAAAATTGCTAATCTTGCTGACCTTCCAACAGTCGAATCGGTCAAAAAGGAAGCTGATATTCTTTTTGATCAAATAACTTTAGAAAAACTTCCAGCTTTAAAGAATGATCTGGAATCGTCAGGTCCTATCGCCCCTGATTGAAAATTGACAGAACTAAACTTTCGGCCTTATAATCGCGAGATTACATCTCGCAATTGTTTCTCTAGTGAGATATAATATTTTCTCGTATGGCAGCACTTCCGAAGAAAAAGGTTTCGAAAGCCCGTCGCGGGAAAAGAACGCTGGCTCACGGCTTCAAGCCGGCGGAATTGGTAGCATGCCCACGCTGTGGTAAATTAAAGACTACCCACACCGTCTGCCCGCATTGTGGCTACTATAAAGATCGCTTAGTTTTTGAACCAAAGGAAAAAACAAAAGTAACCAAGGCAAAGAAAGAATGAAAGGAAAGTTAGACCCTCGTCATCAAGGACGGATCGCTACCCTTCAAGCTCTTTTCGAATGGAGTTTTAACTCAACCGATATCGAAGGAATTATCACCCGTGATATCGAAGATTATGTTCAGCTCGATTCTAGTAGCCAGAACAAAAGCCAAATTGACCAAGAGCTTGCTCTTTTTTTGGCCAAGGGTGTAACCGAAAACCTAGAACCCATTGACAAGATCATTGAATCCTGCGCGCCAGAATGGCCAATAATCCAAATCGCTAAGGTCGATCTGGAAATTTTACGAATCGCTATTTTTGAACTTTCTATTGCCCGCAATGTTCCACCGAAGGTAGCGATTGACGAAGCGGTTGAGCTAGCTAAGGAATTTGGCGGCGAAAATTCTTCCAAGTTCGTTAATGGGGTTCTAGGCACAGTGGTGAATGAGATGCTACCGGAAATCGAGAAAACCGGAACAGGAAAGATAGACACAACTAATAAAAGTATTCGAACCCAAAAGAAACAAGGAGACGTGCATGAATGAATTAATATTTTCTAAGGTAAGAAACCTAATTTCCAGCCAACTTGGCGTCGAAGAGGCTGAAATAACACCTAAATCCCATCTGCAGGAAGATCTAAACGCAGACCCTTTGAGTATCGCCGATCTAATCGTCAGCCTGGAGACCGAATTTAATATAAAGATACCAAAAGAACAGATTGGGAAGTTCTCGACTGTCGAGGACATTTTAAATTTTATTTTTGACCAAACCGGCGAGATTTAGTAATTAGTACTTGGGGTTTGGTGGATCGATTGTCATAACCAGTCGCTAATAACCAGAAGCCAATATCCCGCCTATGACCAACGAGCTTGAGAAATTAGAAAAAAACTTAGGATTCAAATTTAAAAATAAAAACCTGCTCCAAGCTGCTTTTATTCACCGATCTTACCTTAATGAACACCCAGAAGAGAAGCTACCTCACAACGAAAGGCTGGAATTTTTAGGTGATGCAGTGCTTGGATTGGTTGTTTCGGCGTATCTTTACAAGCAATACCCGAACCATCCCGAGGGTGATCTAACCAATTTCCGCAGTTCTCTAGTAAACGCCAAAAGCCTTTCTCAAGCTGCAGCTTTTTTGAAGATTGGTGACTACCTATACCTTTCGAGGGGAGAGGAAACCACAGGTGGAAGGAATCGCCAATATATTTTAGCCAACACATTCGAGGCTTTAGTAGGAGCAATATTTTTAGATCAAGGGGTGGAAGAAGCTAAAAGATTTGTTCAAAAATATCTTTTGCCCCATCTTCCCGAAATTATTGAAAAGAAGCTTTACAAGGATTTCAAAAGCCTTCTCCAAGAACGGGCTCAAGAAGAACTTTCAACAGCACCAATCTATAAAGTTTTAGAGGAAAAGGGTCCAGATCACGCCAAGACCTTCCAAATAGGTGTCTATATTGGAAAAACTCTCGCTGCCCAAGGCAAAGGAAGCAGTAAACAGACGTCTGAACAAGAAGCGGCTCGGAAAGCGCTTGAAAATTGGGATAAAATTGGTTAGAATCAACAAACTTTGGTTGCAAACTCATGTTAAAAATCAGACTGAGTCGCGTAGGGGCTAAGAAAAAACCAAAATATCGTATTGTAGTGGCCGATGAGCAAACAAAAAGAGACGGAAAGTTTTTAGAAGTAGTGGGCCATTATAATCCGCTGATCGAACCAGCGGAAATAAAGGTAGTGAAAGAACGCTACAACCATTGGCTTTCGACCGGCGCTCAACCAACCAAAAGTGTTATTAATTTATTCAAACGATATGAAAAAGTTAGTCGAGCTTCTCGTTAAAAATATTGTTGACCAACCAAAATCGGTGAAAATAAGCGAGGAATCGGTTAATTCCGATAATAGAATAGTCCTTTCTGTGGCCGAAGAGGACATGGGTAAGGTGATTGGCAAAAACGGGCGAATAATTAAAGCCATTCGTGCTCTTTTGCGGATTAAAGCAATAAAGGAGGGCAAAAGAGTTTATCTTGAACTAGCCGAACAAAAACAAGCCAACACTTAATACTTGGTACTTAATCCATATGCGTTTTGATATCCTCACACTTTTTCCAGATTTTTTCAAAGGGCCGCTTTCTAGCAGCCTTCTAGGTAAAGCTATTGAAAAGAAAATAGTCGAGATTTACTTGCACGACATTCGAGAGTGCGGTGTCGGGAAACACAAACAGGTTGATGACCGCCCATTTGGTGGCGGGCCGGGGATGGTCTTAAAACCAGATGTTCTTAAACAAAGCTTAGAAAAAGTAACTCGCAGCGCAAAGAAAAAAGAGGCGAAAAAACCACATGTAGTTCTTTTAGACCCGGCAGGACAGCCCTTTAACCAGCAAAAAGCAAAAGATCTAGCAAAAAAGCAGTGGTTAATTTTAATTTGTGGCCATTACGAAGGTGTTGATGAACGTTTTAAAGAGCTCTTTGTTGACAGCGAAGTTTCAATCGGCGATTATATTTTGAGTGGTGGAGAAACAGCCGCCCTAGTAGTCACCGAAACGATCTCTCGCCTAGTACCTGGTTTTTTGGGTAAACAGGAGTCGGTGATCTCCGAATCTTTTTCGAAAGTAAAACTAGGTGGAAAAGAAGTCGCTCTTCTTGATTATCCAGCTTTTACTCGACCGGAAAATTTTTTGAACCGGCGTGTACCAAAGGTTTTGTTGTCTGGCAATCATCAGCAAATTGAAAAATGGCGGTTAGAAAAGGCAATTGAAAAGACAAGGAAAAGACGCCCAGACCTCCTCAGGGAGCAGATAACAGTAAGCAGAAAGCGGTAAACCAATCAGAACAAGCAAAGGCCCAAAAATAAACACAATTCCGGCTCACTGCTATCTGCTGTCTGCTTTCTGAGTTACTTAAACGGATCTTCCACCCCTGTAGGAACCGTTGGGACAGAAATACCAACGTAGCTTATCATCCGACTAATCTTCTTAAAAATTGCTTCCAAAGCATCAGTCAAGGCCGGCACAGGCTCCGCAATAATGTCACCTTTTTGGGTAACTCCTTTAATCGGCGCGCTGATTCGCAAATCAAAGCGATAAGAGCCGTCTTCCTGAAGTTTACTTTTAATTGAAGTTACCGAAAGAAGAGGCTTTGACCCTTCTAGATCAAGCAAAAACTGTTTCATGTTTTCTAGGCTGCCGCCAAGAGTAACAGCGAAAGTAACTGCCTCTTTATCCTCTTTAGTCGTCACTGTTTTAGCTGTCTTGGTTGGCGTGCCTTTTTTCTCAGTATTGTTTGTTTCCAAAGCCGCAGAATCAGTTGCTACTTTACCTGGTTTAATATTTATACCAAGCTTAAGTAGACCGTTTTTATCAGCCAAAATATTAACCTCATTCAGCCAAGGCGCTAGTTCTTTGCGGCTTGGCACGGCCTTTTCCGCCTCTATTAATTTCAAATTCTCGCTTTCCCCATTGATCGAATCCAAAATGTCGATCTTTTTATTTAAATTTTCCAACCGCTCACTCTTCTCTTGCACTTTCAGATAACTTTTTTTCAGGTTTACTACTTGTGGTTTCAGGGCCAAAAACACCAAGACAATAATTGTTATTAGCACTAAAACTGGAATGAAATATGCGCCGAGATTAGAAAAATCAAATCTTTTCATGGCTTTTTGCTATTTCCCCCTTCAGCCGGTTTCCAACCTGGCTTGGGAAACCGGAAATCAACCGTAAACGTGTAAGGCTTGTCCTTATTTCCGCTTAAGGTAACAAGCTGCAGACCGCCAAAAGCATTGGCAGCGCTACCACCGACAAGCGCGTTCAGTAGCTTATCAAGATCAGCAGAATTAGCTGCCTGGCCGCTAATGTTGACAACATTGTCCTCTTCAAAGCTAGCATCTTTTAAAATAACATTGGTATCTTTGAAAACAGCCATTAACTCTCCTAAACCAGCTGAGTAGGGAATCCGGGTGGAAAGAAAGCTTTCCGCTTTTTTAAGCTTATCTACGAGAGCGCGGCGGGTAATATCTTTTTCTTTCTGCGATAAAATAAGCTCCTCCGCGCCCTTAGTATCCCTTTCAATCTTTTCTCCCCAGATAAATAAAAGGGCTTGAAGAGCAAAGACCAAAGCAATTAAACCACCGAAGAAAAGAAGCGAAATGACCGCCGCAAGATTGCTTTTCTTTTTATAAACTCCTTTTTTTATTTCCGCTTCGGCGATTTCTGGTACTAAGTTAATTTCTTGGACCATTTTATTTAGTCTCCTGCTTCAGGGCCAAACCAACTGCCACCGCGTAAGATGTACCCTCTTCCTCCAGCTTTGGAGCGATTGACGAAGGCAATGATACCCCTTCCCATGGATTACCAATCTGGACCTCCAAACCAATGGCTTCGGCCAAATAAATTACTAAACCAGACAGTTTCGCTGTCCCACCAGTAACTACCACCCTTTTGACCGGCAGATCCGGATGTTTGGTTGCGTAAAAAGCTAAAGAACGGCGAATTTCATTGACAATTACATCAAAAACTGGCTTTATCGCCTGCATTACCTTACCTTCCAGGGAAGTAGCATCCAACCCGTAGGTTTTCATGTATTCGGTCGCTTGATCCAGTTCGAAACCCAGTTCCTGCGCGACACCACGAGCCAAGGCAACCCCACCAGTGGCGATCGAGCGCGTAAAGTTTATCCGACCCCCAGTGACAATACTCAAATCGGTGGTGGAAGCACCAATACTAACGACCATTGTAGTCGGTGCCCCTTCTGATCTTTGCACTAGAGAACGTACCACTGCAGTAATTTCTGTCTCTAAACCAACCACAGTAAGACCAGCCGCTTTTATAGTTTTAATAAAACGCTCAACCAAAATTATTGGCGCAGCTACCAACAAAACTTCCATTTTATCCCCAGCTACTGTTTTCCCCAAAACCTGCCAATCAAGCCGAACCTCGCTCATCGGAATAGGTACGTATTGTTCTGCTTCCCAGGAAATAGCGTGGCGGGTTTCCGCAGCACTGAGTGGCGGCAGCTCAATCACTCGGGTGAAAATCTGTGATTCGGGAAGAGCAGCAACCACTTTGTTGGTGGTGATGCGCGCTTCTTTATGGAGGGTTTTCACCGTAGCCGCCAAAGCTTCGACCGATTCTTCTGTTTCCGCGCTAACGGTATGGGGAGGAGTGGGGATTTGTCCAGCGGCAACAAAACCTGGCTGCTCGGAAGAGCCAGAAAGTTGAACCGCCTTTAGGCTATGCGTACCGATATCTAGACCAAAATGATTCAGGGCAGGCATAAATGATTACCCTAATATAATAGTAACAAAGCAACCAAGACCTGACAAGACCCCAACATCAGAGAGTAGAGAACAGAGAACAGCAAATAGAAAACAGCCTCTCAACTCTTAAGCGAAAATTTAAAATTTAAAAAATTGTAGGAGCAAAGCGACGCAGAGCGCGAAGCGATCTATTGAAAATTGGAAATTGAAAATTAAAATTGCGGCTCACTCTTCTTATTTAGACAAAGTAGAACCACTAAACAAGACGTAGTCAAAAAGAGCCGGTAGGGCGGGGTAGAGACGTGTGACTTGGAGTTTTCGTGTGACTCCTGAAGATGTAGTGCCGGTGGATTCGAGCACTGTACCTTGAAGAGGCAGCGGCGGGTTAGGTGCGGGCGATTCTACAGCTACCGGACTCGCCAGGGTTGAATTATATAGAAGTCTTACTCTTGCTAAAACCGGTTTTGTGTTAGTGGCATCAAGCTTCAAACCGTTGCAATTTTCATTTCCCACCCCTTGGAAAACATTAACCGTGGCTTTAAAGTAAAATTCTTTACTTTCACCAGGAAAAGTATATGGTCCCGCTTTCTCCACATTCGTGCAAAAGTTGTTTGGTTTTGGCCCCCTCGTTGTGTATGGGTCAAAAGCAATTTTACTTACACCAAAACTTTGACCGGCTGGGAAACCAGGGCAGGTTCCCCCAGGACAATAATAAACAACCGAGATTTCAACCGCCGGAGTCTCAGCCGAGCTATCGTCGGATGAAGACGACCAATAAAAATCTAGGTTGGTGCCGCTCCAACCAAGGTTAAGGGGATCGAACACATCCCCCAGGAAATCTTCTAGAAGGGCTACTTGTACTACATCATCTTTTTTGACATCTTCTGGATAAACGAACACAGCGCTGCCGGCTGTTGGGGTTACATCAGCAGTCACGGCCTCGGTGTTTACAGTTGGAAAACTAGTCTTCAAACCGCCTGAAGCAGCATCAGGGACGACGCCACCGCTTTGGAGCTGCTGGAGGGCTTCTTCAATTCCGGCTTCGGCGGCGAAGTAGGCGCGATTGCTCTCATCGCTGGTGGTTGTGGTGCGGATATCAGTAATGGTACGGGAAGCAACGGAGAGTACTATCGCCACCCCAACTACTAAGACTAGCAAAAAGAGGATTAAGATTTGCCCTTTGGCGCTTTTGAGATGTGTCTTTGGCAGGTCCATTATTTTCCCTCTAAAATTAAGTTTACTAGTTTCCGGTTTCCAGTGTCAAGTGCTCTTAATTCTAAAGATACTTTTGCACTTTGCCTGCCCGCCGCTGCAAGGCTGTGGCAGGCGGGCGCCCTGCGCTTTACCTTTATTCTAGTACGCTCTCGTCCCGGCTGTTACT
>MHCO01000014.1:0-799 GCA_001816645.1 Candidatus Woykebacteria bacterium GWB1_45_5 | reverse complement strand
GAAACGGCTCCCTCACTTGATATTCAGCCCTTTGGACATCAGATCGCTGCTCCAAAGTGAATTGCAACCTCACAATTTGGGGAATATTGGCCCCGGCACTAGATTGCAGAGTAAAACCACACACCGAAACACTTACGCCATTATCAGAATCCTCATTAATGACCGAGGTGCCATTTCGCGTAAAGCCGCCATCTGCCGGAGCAGCAGCGGGAGTACATACCCAAATAATATCGGTACCTTGATATGTTGTCAATGTAACACTCGTACCGGTACACGTGGGTGGGCAGGCTGCACCGGTTATAGAAATCCCGCTTGATTGTTTAACATCCCGCTCAAACTTACTAATAACCAAATCCCCGTTCTGCCGGACTTCATTGATAATTGCTGTTTTGTTTTGGGAGCGGAGGATTGAAGAAATCAAAGTGGCAGAGAGAACCCCCAGCACACCAATGACAGCAGTCACCACTAAAAGTTCCACTAAAGTAAAGCCTTTGTTATAAGAATTGTTATTTTTCTTTATCATTGTCGCCATCTGGTAAGACAAGTTGTCGCATTCCTTTCTTGAGAACCAATCGGGGAGTCCCAAGTTACGCTAACTACAACCCTTTTTGTCCTCGTATCAGGTAAATCAAGATCGCTGCAGATCCTACTAAGACTTGGTATATCCTCGTCTGATATCGTAACAGAACGATCAAATATGCCAAGAAGGTTCTGCTCAGATGCTGGTTGAGTCTGAACTAAACACCAACTAGCAACCCCACAAGAAGGGTCGGCCCCATCAAGAAGAAAAACAGTGAAT
>MHCO01000013.1:5662-6356 GCA_001816645.1 Candidatus Woykebacteria bacterium GWB1_45_5 | reverse complement strand
AAATGTTCCCAAAAGCCGCTAAACCGCCGTTTATTATTAATTGTTGGTTGGAGGATCCGTCACTAAAATTGCCGTTAGCGATGAAGTAACCGTTTAAAATTCTTACTGGATTCCCAACAGGGTCTTTATCGACCACTATACTCCCACTCACCACAAAAACTATTCTATTACCATCATTATAATTGCACCTCGCACCAGCACCAGGGTCTCCTATATCTTTCTTTAAGGTTAAATTACCGTGCACAAAAAATACGGCGTTCCCACTGAATTTAAAAGAGCCGCCGCTATGACAACCGTTCAGCGTAAAATTTCCGTCGTACCAGAACACGCCACCAGGGTTGGGGAAGTCTATATCGTCATCTGTAGTTCGCTTAGTAGCGTCTTTACCAAACCTATTCCACAAAGTATCATACATGGTTGGGCTAGGCTCTGGATAGATTTTTAGAGATGTATCGCTTCCTACCAGCCAATTTTTGACCGATCTAAAGTTCGGGTCAATTGCTCCCCGGCTGATTACTAAATAATCAGCATTAAACTCGTTTATCAGTGTTAAATCTCTCTGTATTGGCCCGATTGCTCCAAGAGAACCAACATTCCCACCGGTGGTTTTAATCCATGGGAAAATGGTTACGATAAGCCCAGCTGAATCGGAGTGGATCACAGTATTGCCATCTATCACCGCTGTACCGGTAGC
>MHCO01000013.1:0-5630 GCA_001816645.1 Candidatus Woykebacteria bacterium GWB1_45_5 | reverse complement strand
GTAACTGACGAGACAGGCGTATAAGTTCCCGGGTTACCACAAGACGATGTACCACTTGGGTCAAGAAAAGTAAGGGTAATATTACTAGCACTTAAATCGATGTAAGATAGATTAACCGCCCCACTAAACCCCCCTACAGAGATGAGAAGGACGTTGTAGTTGACAGAAGCGCCTTGATTCACTGTGTTTGATTCTGGACTAATATAAATCATAAAATCAGGACCTTTCTCAACAAACATGTAGATATCACCAGAGATGTGTGTCCCGGGGTCTGTGAACAAAAATTTATCTAAATCGGCGAGAGGTTCGGGGTGCGTTCCCACCAATTCATAGGAAAACCAATTATAGTGATAGACATTGCTAAGCGTATCAAGAACACGTGTGCCATCAATTCTCATCGGCTTTCCGCCACCTGGAACAGATGGAAATGAAGCACCAGAATTTATTACGTACCAACCACCACTTGCTTCGCGGTATGAGTAAACATCGCCATTTGAAGCTAAAACCAAAAAAGGCACTTCAAAAAACCCAGGGTATTGGTCTGCTCCAATATCAACCGGCTTGGCCGGAAAACTGCCGCTAGGGGTGACCAGATTCCAACTGCCAACATCAGAGAAAAAATCTTCTACTTTAAATTTGTAAACATCACCACTGCTAGTTAGAGCGAAGCTTCCGTTCATCGCAATAACATTAGAGATATTGTTTGTATTCAACTTCCCGCTCCAAGGGCAATTGTTTTGGCAGCTGCCAAGAGGGATCCCAAAAGGGTTCACATTTAATTTGTAAAGATCGCCGGTGGAAGAAACTACCCTTGGAGTTTGGCTACCCAACCTGCAATGGATATCAACTGGGGTACCTGTTCCCGGAAAAGGATTGGCATTTGTCTTGTTTAGAAAATAATTATCACCAGGCGCTTTAGTACTATATTGCCAAACATCACCATTTGAATCTAAGACAAAACCTACCCAAAGCGCGTCGGCACATAGAGCAATCGGGACACCAGCAGCCGCTGGATAATCAGTGAAACGCGGCTCAGCTGTTGGACCAATCGTCCTGAAAATATCGCCTTTGGCAGCTTTGGCGGGGTTTGGCGCCAATATCAGAAAGCTGGCTAAGCCAAAGGCGGTAAATAAAGCTAATAAACAAATTTTTCTTATTTTTATCTTAGTAATCAAAAACATAAGCAGCCCTCATTCCCTCCCCGTTACTCACGCCGGATATTTCAACAGCGTAACGCGTTCCCTTCTGGAGTTTAAATTTTGCTTGATCGCCTTTTATAGTTTCATCGTAATAATAAAAACCTTCAGGCTTGGTCAATAGCTCGTATGGCGAAGGAATCTGAGGGGTTTCCGGCTTCTTACCACTGGATGATTTTAGTTCTTTTTCGTATTTTTCTAGATCACTTTTAGTAATCTCATCAATATTTACATTTTCGATATTTACAGTAGTAGAGGGTGTTATTCCCCAAACAAGCGTATTATCCCGATCGGTAGTGTCTTTTCCAAGCTGAACAAGTAAAATCCCGCTGACCTTGACATTCTTGTCCCAATTCAAAATCACTTTATCGCTATTTCTAGTTACACTAACCTGGAAATCACCTCTTGGCCCAACTTTTTCTTTTTCGATTTGGGGGTTGGCCGGGGTTTCTTTTTTGACTTGGAAGTAGTTTAGGTGGTAATAGACCCCACCAACCGCCACTAAAGCAACAGCCGTTAAGACAACAAAACTTGTCGCTAATGAGAGTTTTGGCTTTTTTATTGTTGGCAGGCTAATTTTTGAACCTCTTGCTCCTCTGGTAATCTTTAGTAAAATCGGAGCGAAGAAAAAGACAACTACACTCAAGAAAATTAAAAATAGAAGTAAATAAAAAAGATATGGCTGAATACCAACCTGTTGTAAGGCTTCGGGCAGATCCATCTTGATTTTATTTTAGGCTGGTGGCGAGAGTTTGTCAAACCCTGCACTACCCACCTAAATCTGGTGGTTAGTTAAATTGTTTGGAAATTTAAGCTTACACCCTGGGGTGTAGGTTTGGAGTTTGTCGATTGATGGCCTTAAGGATTGTTTGTTGTGGGGATTTAGCCGTTAATCTGCTCTCTGCTTTCCCCGCCCGCGTCGCCTGGCGAAGCATGGCGGGCGGGTGCTAGCTGCTTACTGGCTCATGGTGCGATTTCGCGGTAAACGACTTTGGGGTCACCAATGATATCACGGAAGAGCCAGAGGTATTTTGGTTCGAAGATAATTTTTTCAGCTGGATCATTTAGATTGTTTGCTAAATCTCTATTAAAGCACGGCGTCCCAAAGACATAAACTGCTCCGTTTATTACCAGTTGATCATTGTTGCTGCCCAAACCGCACCCGGCTACCCCTCGTGTGTTAAACTCACCGTCGGTAATATAAATCCCATCGATTTGCCTCACACTGGCGGCAATACTTATGTCACCTCTAACAACAAATATTAGACCGGTACCTATTCCTATCTCTATATTGTTCTCTATTGTTAGATCGCCATCGACAAAAATTACGGCTGGTGGGTTACTACTATCATATCCCACAGCACCCCACGAGGCATTATTGATAGTTAAATCATTGGGGGGTGGTGGGCCAGGTGGTGGTTCGTCGTGTTGAAGAATATTGCAATCGGGGGTAACTGCCGCGGCTACATTCCCCGGAGTATTGACATCCACCGGTATTGGGCCTGTTGGGCAACGCCTGCTGTATCTATCCCACAAAGCCTGGTACATCGAGGTTGGTGGGGCGGGAAACGGCGGTAGATCCAGGCTGGGAGTAGCAGCATTCGGGTAACTCTGAACCAGCCAGTTTTTAGCTGAGGTAAATGGTTTGCTGCCAGGGCTAACGACACCTGTTAGAACAATTAAATAATCGGCGTTGTACTGCTGCACGCCGCCAGGCGTAGCTGATGGGTCAGTTAGGTCTCTATCTACATCTATATCACCGCGGACACCAACATCCCCACCAGTTGTCTGCAGCCAGGGTTTGGCAGGGTTGACTACCTGGATGTGGCCGCCGGGAATTTCATCCGAAGGCAGCTCTTTTATTTTCGTAAGACACCAAAATAAGTCTTGAATCGAAATACCTGGCGGTGGAAAGTGATCACAATCAATTGTTGGATCCCATGAAACCACCTTTCTTAGCAATGGGCTGTCGACTGCATAATCGCCAGATGGTGCATCGTTTCTGACTTTTGCTTTGAAATTTATGCAGACGGTTTTACCGGCTGGTACAGGATCGCTTAAATGAATCCAAAATACCAATCCGCCGAGACCCATGTCCGTATATGGCCAGGGTGCCCCGGTATCACAATCGGTCACGGTAAAATCTGTTAGTGATCCTATAAAAACATCTGGATTAATCAGGTCAATTATACTGTACCACCTGGGCGTTTGAATCAGATTGCTAATTTTTTCATAAATTGTTGTAAGCTCACTATCGCTAGGGGCGAAAAAGTAGTTTCTTGGGCAATCTAGATCATTTACCGAGGCTGGGTCAGTAGCGCTGCAGAGGTTGGTAGTATTCCAAACCATTTGACAACGTTTAGACGGATCTAAATCTACCTGGTCTGTTCGGCAGGCAATGTCTTTCATAACTTCAGCTCCACTTAAGTTACCATCGTTATCTAAATCGTCGCAGTTAATGCAGGTCTGGTCTCCGCCTGTACAACCTTTCGCGTATTTTCCAGTTGCTTCATTAAAAGGGCATCCGTCATTAACATCATTGCCAATACCAATAGTGAAAACTGCAATCTTGCTATTTATTGTGGTGTTCAAAATTGTATCAGGATCGGCTGGGAGGGCTTTTTCGTAGGGTGAAGGAGTCATGTTTTGGATACCATCTGTTGCCAGCACCATATATTGTCCCACGCCGTCGGCCCTCCTTGAAGTAGTGGCTGGCTCAATCAGGTTTAATGATTCTTTATTAGCAAGGTTGATACCTGCTCCTATCGAAGTTGCTCCAGCGTCGGTAAGAGCGTTAATTCTTGTTATTAAAGTGTTCTTATTGTTAGGTTCAGGTAACGGCGGTACAAACGGTGCCGCGCCGTCAGTCATATTCTTAATACCAAACTCCAACCTAGCCTTTCCCGCTAAACTGGTGTTGTATTGCACAAGACCAACAAAATCACCGCGAGTCCCACCGATTGCGTCTCTATCTTCATCGGTTTGGTTTACAAAAGTGGTAAGGGCAGTCTTTGCCGAAGCGAGCTTCCGTGGAGGGCATGGCGCTCCACCTCCCCAACACAATCCCATACTGCCGGTTGTATCCATCACCAGCATGATATCGGCGGGGTCTCTTAGTTCCTTTGTAGCACCCGGAACTCTAATCGTGATTTCTACTTCACTACCGGGTAAGACGTCCCATTCTGGTGAAATATCCTTCGAAATCACCTGGGAAAGTACTGGTTTAGCCAAGCTTATTCCTACTGCGGTAAAGATAACGACCGAAGTTATCAGAAATATTAAAAAAATTGGTCGCTTAGCAAGTCTCATTTTAATCAAACCCCCCTGACTCGGTTGCTAAACCTGCTTTCTTTAAACCTTCAAAGCCGTCCCTAACTATATATACCTTACCAGGTTTTTTTGTGTACTTACCTTTAAGCAGAGCTTCGTTTTTTTTAATAACATCAGCTACCCGGCGAGCTTCTGTAAATCGTGAGCCGGTAGAATAAATTACTAGGTCAACCCCATCAAGCGGGGCCATCCCAGCCGCGTTTCTATCTGCTGGTTTGTTGTCAGACTGCTTTAAATGCTCTACAGCGTATTCCTTACGACTCCTGATATCCAGTAGATAAATGCCGGAGTTGTCGGAAACCGTTGCATCGTCTGATTGAACTTGCTTAAGCGCATTTAACCTCTCTATTCTCAGCTGGCCAGCGAAGACGATGCGGACTGGTTGGCTGAAGGAGTAATAGACATAGGCGCCGAAGATAGCTACTAAAATAACGATAATGAAGGCTAGCGAGCGTTTGGGGTGTCTTTTGATGAAACTAAACCTAGCTGGGAATTTGGTTTTTTTCAATAAATTGAAGAAAGCAGGAGCGAGGAATAAAATTACAAGCGATGCTCCAACCAGAGCAAGCAGCGCGATTAATAATGGCGAGTAGCCAAGACCCTCTAACCACCCAGTAGGCAGATCCATACTTTAAGTTTATTTTACGCCTTGGATAGTTGCTTTGTCAAAAAACGAAGCTATCAGGCTCATGGTGCGACTTCGCGGTAAACTACCTTCGAATCACCGATAATATCACGGAAGAGCCAGAGGTATTTTGGCTCAAAATTAATTAGTTCGGCTGGGCTGTTTTTATTACCATCACCACCTAAGTCTCTTTTTAATTCAAATTTTGTGCCAGGAGCAAAAGCGCCAATAGCGGCGCCATTGATAGTTAGCTGCTCGTCGTCGAAGTAGCCGCCTGCTGAAAGCACCCAAATAGCGTTAAAGGACATGTCTCCAGCGACGTCTATTGCTGCACCAGCGGGAAAGCCAGTGTTGTTGAGTTTGGTCCAAATCCCACCCGCGAGACTGTAGACGTCACCGTTACTGTCAACCACCGCGGGGAATGGAATTGCAGCCCCGAAGGCTTTAAATGCTATAGGGTTGGGGCCTGGGAAAACAAC
>MHCO01000012.1 GCA_001816645.1 Candidatus Woykebacteria bacterium GWB1_45_5 | reverse complement strand
TGGTAAACAAAGATGATTAAATTTGCTGACCGAAAAGAAGCTGGCCAAAAACTAGCAGAAAGGCTAACAAAATATAAAAAGGAAAGCCCACTCGTTTTAGCTATTCCAAGGGGTGGGGTGGTAGTGGCTACAGAAGTGGCCAAAAAACTTGGCTGCCTGCTTGACGTAATCATTACTCGCAAGCTTGGCGCACCTGGCAACCCCGAATTAGCTATCGGCGCCACTACTTCAAAAGGCGGTTTAGTTATAGACCGGGAGCTGATAGACAAACTAGAGATAACGCAAAATTATCTTCACACAGAGCACCTCAAACAGCTAGCCGAAGCCCGCCGCAGAGAAAAACTTTATACCAAAGGAAAAAGCCCGGACATTACCGGCAAAGTTGTGATTTTGGTTGACGATGGTATTGCTACCGGATCTACAATCGAGGCAGCTATCCGCGCTGTACAGGAAGGCTTACCTGATAAAACGATCGTTGCTGTCCCTGTTGCCCCAGTCGAAACTGCCGATAGACTGAGGAGCCTCGTAGATAATTTGGTTGTCCTATCTACCCCCGAGCCTTTCTGGGCGATTGGTGAGTTTTATGATAGTTTCCCACAAGTGCCTGATGAAGAGGTTATCAAGATCCTCAATGAAATAAACAAGAGTAAATAAGTCATTTAACTAAAGCCCCTAGTCAAAGTAAATAGATCGCTTCGCGCTCTGCGTCTCTTTGTTCCTAAGTCGAAAGACTATTCTTTGACGCAAGATACGCAGTGGCTAATCTTCGGTAGGAGATATTAGCCACGAGTATCTTATAGTATTGACTTCCATTGACAGTTGTGTTATTATTTTCGGGCAAGCAGTCGCTTCCCGCAGAAATTCCATCTGTTGGAAGTAGTGGTCGATCTAGGGCTGCTTGATCAAAAAAGGAGGTGCGCTATTCATACGAGGTCTACGTTGAATTCCTCGATAAAGCGCATCGCCCTCGCCGCCGCCTGACCCTGGGCGCCGGCCGGCCCTTTTGTCGTCCGACCTCTTCATCGGCGGCTTTGACTATCGCCGGTTAGGCTCGGTGACAAAGGACCAATGTCCGCTTGCTAGACTGCGTAAGTAGCGAGTGGGCGAACCCGGGGCGGTGTGGTTAGCTTCCACGGCACTCGATCCTCCCGCCAGGTAGATCGAGAGCCAGCTAGCTACACCGCCCCATCCCTATTTTTAGACCTCTTTTGACGAAATCCTTTTTAAGCTTCTTACTTCAGTAATTAAAGAAATCGAGCCTTACACCCTGGGGGTGTCAATATAAATTTTAGAGGAATATACAGCTTTCTCGGATAAGTTGTAGAATAAAAGCGTTATGGAACGCGTCCATTTAGTTATTATTGGTGAAGTACAAGCTGTTGGTTTTCGGTTTACGGCTATTGAAGTAGCACGGGATTTGGGTTTGACTGGTTGGGTTAAAAATAATCCTGATGGCAGCGTCGAAATAGTAGCCGAGGGGCCAAAGGAAAAACTGGAAAATCTCCTTACCTGGGCAAAAACCGGCCCACCTTTAGCTAGGATAGAGGACGTTAAAATTGAGTGGCAGCAAGCGACAGGGGAGTTTGGAGACTTCACCGCAAAATACTAACTTGGAGCTGGTATGGCAAAAGCATTTATCGGAACAAGCGGTTGGGTTTACGATGATTGGTGGGGAAGGTTTTATCCGCCAAATTTAAAACCAGAAGAGCGCCTTGAGCACTATGCGAAGAGTTTTGATACAGTTGAGCTGAATGCCAGTTTTTACCACCTTCCTCGTAAAAAAACATTTGAAAATTGGGCAAAGAAAACTCCTCGCGAATTTGTATTCGCGGTAAAAATAAGCAAGTACATTACCCAAAATTTGAAACTGAAGAACGCATTAGCCCCGACGAAATTGTTTTTGCAAGAAGCATCAGGCCTGGGAAATAAACTATCAGTTGTACTTGTCCAACTACCGCCAAATTTTGGCGCTAACAAAGAAAGATTGGAAAATTTTTTGAAAGTTTTATCTAACGGGTTCGGTTTGACTACCGCAACTTTTCAAACTTGCGCCCCGACAGAGTCGGGGTCGCCCCGACTCTTAATTAAAGCCACAAAAAATTCTGAAGAACGGATGGAATCGGGGCTCGCTCAAACAGGTGAAAAGACTGCGGGTAGCCAAAACCTCATCCGCTTACCAAGGTTCGCTTTCGAATTTCGCCACGAAAGTTGGCTAAACGAAGAAATTTACGGTTTATTGCGCAAATATAGCGCTGGATTTGTTATCCAAGATAGTGTTCATTGGCCGACTGCTGAAGTCGTTACGAGCGGTTTTGTTTATCTTCGGTTCCACGGTCCTGGCGCACTTTATTCCTCAAATTATCCTGATCCGCAGCTCAAGAGGTGGGCAGAAAAGATTAAAAAGTGGCTGAGTGAAGGATTGGATGTTTATGGCTATTTCAATAACGACGTTAATGCCTTTGCTGTCCACAATGCTCTTAAACTGAGAGATTTGGTCTCAAAGGCCTGATGTTGCATAGGCAACATACTTCAATAGCCTCCTCCGTAATTCGAAACTTACAGTTTCTTAGTACTCTCGGATCCTGCGACCACACGTCCCGCTGAGCGGGGCTTCGTGGACTAAACGACATAAACGCTTACGCAGTGAAAAAAACGCTCTAAAATTAAAGGGATTAATACTAGATACCTGATACCTAATACTTGATACAAGCTATTGTGTTAGAATAATCCCATGCGTAGTCTCGCCATCGCTATTACTAAGATTCTTAACCCCTTCCTAACTAGTCTAGCCACAATCGCTATAGTAATCTTTATTCAACAAATGCCAACTAGCCAAAAAGTGCTGTGGTTTGTTCTTGGCGTGTTGGTAGCGGCGGCTCCAACTTTAGTTTTATACCTTGACTATTCGCGAAAGCAGGTGTCCTCTTTTTGGTCGCCGGAGGGAAAAGAAAGAACTAAGGCCTTTTGGGCTTGGGTTGGCCTGGCTTTAATTTACACTATTCTGGGTTATTGGTTGGCTGCCCCACGGTTAGTGATCGCTTTGGCGCTGGTTTTACTAGTTTTAGGCGTTATAAACTTGGTTTTATCCTCTTATTTTAAACTTTCTGTCCACAGCGAGCTTGTCACCTTATTTGTTTTGGTCAGCGTGTTAGCTGTTTCCGTGAGCCTAATTTATTTAGTAATTCTAATCCCCCTGGTCGGCTGGGCGCGGGTTTATTTAAAAGCGCATAGCCTCTCTGAAGTTTCTTTCGGCGTTTTTGTTTCAATATTGGTGGTTTACCTAGTTTTTGCCTTTCTTGGTCTAGCGACATTTTGAAAAAAGTTAGCTTCTAAGGTCGGACCTTACGCTCAATTGCAGACTTCAAAGGTCCGACCTTTCTGAAAGACTGGTTTGAGGGTCTGACCCTTAAGTTCGGTTATAAATAGCCTAGCACAAATAATTGACAAAGCCAGCAAAAGTGCCCATAATTGATTTAGATGAAGATTGCGAAGCTGCCGACCGCCAAACGTGAGTCTGTCAAATGTTTTAAAAAATCTTTGCTCTTTGGGATTCTATTTCGAGTTGGTTTGGTAATTATTATTCTATTTTTCGGTTGGACGATCTGGCAGTACAAGCCTCTTTGGAATTTTGTGAAGTCGCTTGCTCCCGACCCACCACTTCATGGAATCGGTATCTCGTCGGGGTGTGCTAACCCCACCCGTGGTGGCCAACCGTTAGTCTGCTTTGTCTCGCTGCAGAACACGGGGGTAACCGATACTGCACATGACACACTGATGGTTAGATCACTGGTTCAGGTGATTCATGCCGCAAGTGGAGAT
Organism: Candidatus Woykebacteria bacterium GWB1_45_5; assembly: GCA_001816645.1. Classification (GTDB taxonomy): domain Bacteria; phylum Patescibacteriota; class Microgenomatia; order Woykebacterales; family RBG-16-39-9b; genus GWB1-45-5. Next base: position 1,833 of record MHCO01000012.1, on the reverse strand, counting down.
ATCAGTTCGGGAAACATAATCCCACTAGTAACAGCACCCATCATTTTTACAGGCGGCGCTTAGTGCAACGCAGCGGGAACATTATGTACCCTTCCGTCTGAATCTACTGCCACGCTCGAATACTCTTTTTATACACCTGTTCCAAGCGACCCCAACCCACTTTTTACTGACTTTATTGCAACCTGGGAGGATACCTGTGACAGCGGGGCGCCAAATTGCCCAAGTGGAGTTCTGACGACGGGTGGTGGTGGCTCAAAATCATACATTGCTTGGCCTGATTTGATACCTGAATATCTGGATATTCAGGGTGCAATTGGTGGTGTATTTGGATCCGGCAACCCTTTAACCTTTTCTGGGATTATCGATAATAGAGGGGACGATTTTGCGGAACCATCAAAGGCGAGGTTTAGATTGGATATAAATAGCGATGGCTCATGGGATCTGGATCAAACATTTTTTGGCTCTCCCGCAGTAGCACGCTTAGAAGCGGGCGAGGGGCAGTATGTAGACACTGTTCTTGCTCCATGGACTGCAGTTGTTGGAACACATAAGATAGAGCTTTGTGCGGATTACGAAGATGTTGTTGCGGAGTCACAGGAAGACAATAATTGCGTATCTAGCACTTTTGAAGTTGTCGAACACATAAACCCTTGGCTGAAAACGAGCGGTGGGGATGTTGGGGTCCGTGGCGATATAAGTGTAGCCAGAGATTTAACTGACCCACCGGCTAAGAAGCCAGACGGTAGCCAACAGTACAATAGTGATTATCTAAATATTCTTCAGGGTTCTATTACGAGTGAACCATTTACTTCCGCAAAAAGCTGGTTGGTTCCCAACTACCCGAATGCTGCTACTCCCAGTCTGGATCTACCGCCGTTTACCCCTGCACCAGCATCGATGTACAAGGCTTTGTATGACAAGTATACCAGGCGCTGTGGTCCGATCAGCCGAGAGATTAATACTCGTAACAGTGTTGGTCTTGTTGCCGACGGTTGCAACATCTACCTTCACACGCCGGTTGGGCCTCCCACTCCTCCCCCCCACAATTTAACTATCAACGACGCTTCCTGGTCTGCTGGTCCCGGATATACCAATAACCCCGCCGTCGTTTTCGTGGACGGCAACTTGGTTATCGAAAGAAATATAGTTGTCGGCCCAGACACCGGCTTAATATTTGTTGTTAGTGGAGATATTACTATCGACCCGATCGTCAATCGCGTAGATGGTTTCTTTATTTTTGACAGAAATTTCGTTACTGAGCGTAAATATATCGATGCTGGTGTTTACGAATTGTCACGTGGCAGCTGGACCAAACAAAACAACGTTGCTTTTCCTGGTACCGATCCAGTAGCAATTACAGTCTTTGGTGCTGCAGTTCCAGTAACCGTTCGCGTACTTGATAGTAATGGCGATGTTTACAGCTTATCGAGTGGTAGCTGGACTGAAATTAACAACACCGACTTTCCCGGCGACATAGCCATAGACGTAGCTGGCGACGGTTCTATTTTGTATACTTGGGTTCTCGCAGCTAGTGGAGACATCTATGAGCTTCTGAGGGGGGAGTGGGATCAAGTTAACGACGTTGTTTTCCCAGGCACCGATCCTATAGCAATAAGAGCTTTTGGTGGAGTAGGAACACCTCTTACCGTAGTTGACAGCAACGGTGACGTCTACAATCTAGCGGGTGGGACTTGGAGCCTAAGCAACGACGAGGACTTTCCCGGCGACACAGCCATAGACGTAGCCGGTGACCGATCCCTTGGCCCTGTAGTCCTTTCATCTAACGGTGACGTCTACTATCTCTGGCGGGGGGAGTGGGATCAAGTTAACGAC
>MHCO01000011.1:4337-24504 GCA_001816645.1 Candidatus Woykebacteria bacterium GWB1_45_5 | reverse complement strand
TTCCTGCATGTGAAAATCGCCGGAAGGCAGTGTTTCTTTAATAAGCGAGTCTGGTAAGGGAATTATTTCACTTCGCTGCCGTGAAGGAAATTGATCAGAAACTAAATTAACTAGAAATACTACTTGAAACTCCAAACCTTTTGCGCTATGAATGGTCATTACGTTGACCGCATCTGTTTCCGGATCAAATTCGACTGTTGCCGGATCATCACCTGCCATTCTCATAACCTCCAGCCATTCAACAAAAGAACGAATCGAATTATTATTTGAGAGAGTCATAAATTCTCTAATTTTATCGAAAAAGCGGGCGATTGATTGGATCTTGACTTCAGCTTCGATACTTTCTTCTTGGTCTAAATGAGAAAGATAGACGGTTTTCTTCAAAAATTCGAATAAAACTTTTCCAACATTTTCTTTCCTTGCAATTTCTAACATTACAATCAAATCCTCATTAATATTTTTAATAATTTCTTTTCCCTTTTCACTAATTTCAAGCTCTGGTTCAAGTTCGTTGATTTTAGAAAAAACCCAATGTAGGTTCTTACCTTTCCTTTTGGCAAAGCTTGCTGCGGCTATAGCATCTTCCATTGGCAGAGTGTAAATTTCACTGGTCGCTAAAGTATAAAGTTGTAAGCTACTCTCAAAGTCAGCCAAAGAAACCAAAAAGGCGATTAGCGTTCGTATTTCCGGTTGCTCGTAAAGTCCGGAGGAACCAACAAATTTGTGGGGAATTCCCTTCATATTCAGTGATCGCAAGAAAGAATCCGCTTGAGCATTGGTCCGAACTAAAATCGCAATATCCTTGTATTGCAATTTGTCCACAGCTAACCGACCACCGACTATGGCTTTCTTGTCCTCTGTCTTAGCCGTAGTCCGTAGACTGTATTCTGTAAGCCTTTTAATCTCCTCCGCCACTAAATCGGCTTCTTCGCTGGACGTTTCGGCGAAAATTTCTTTTGGCGGTAAACCAGTCTCTGGCCGGATAGCGAGTAGCTTTTTATTAATTTTTTCTCGGACCTCCAGGCGATCTGGGTTGTTGTGCTGAATCAGTCGATAGGCTGAATCTAAAATCGGTTGGATACTGCGGTAATTTTCAACTAGAGTAACAATTTTCGCTTTTGGATAAGTTTTTTTAAAATCTAGAACATTACTAATCGCTGCTCCACGGAAACGATAAATACTTTGATCATCGTCTGCTACCACACAAATGTTGTTTTTTGGTTTTGCTAAGATTTTTACGATCTCATTTTGGGCCCAATTTGTGTCCTGAAATTCATCAACTAAAATATATTTAAATTTTTCCCGATAAGCCTTTAAGATCTTTGGCCGAGTACGGAAAAGCCGTAGTGTCAGCGCGACTTGATCGCCAAAATCAACTAATCCTGCGGCAGATTTCAAATCTTCGTATTTTTGATACATTTTTCCCAACTCTTCCTGCCGCTTTGTTTCGATTTCCAACTCTTTTCTTTCCTCTTTAGTAATTTTTGACTTTGCGCTTTGTAGTCCACGAAGTGGTCGCAGAGCGCGAGAGTACTGAGAAACTGAAAGTTTCGAATTACGGAGCGATCTATTTTTTAACTTCCGCACGTATCGAAGATACTGTTGCGGACTGATATCCTCATCCTTACACCGACTAATAAATGTCAGCATCGCTTCAATAAATTTCGTTGGGTTGGCGAGGGGGCGGTAGTAATCTAAATCAAAGGCGAAAAGGTTTTGTTGGAAAAATAAAATCTGGGCTGGGCGAGTTAAAACTTTGAAATCCGGTGGTAAGCCTAAATCAATAGCATTTTCTTGTAAAACTCGGTTCCCAAAGGCATGAAAAGTAGAAATCCAAGTGTCAATGTAACCGTAGGGGACTAGGATATCAACCCGCTCTTCCATCTCGCCAGCGGCTTTTTCGGTAAAAGTGAGGGCCAAAATTTCAGAAGGTTTGGCGAGTTTTTTTTCAATCAGATAAGCGATCCGCCGCGTAATTACCGTCGTCTTTCCCGTCCCCGCCCCGGCAATCACCAAAAGCGGACCTTCTGTAGTGGTCACTGCAAGCTTTTGTTCTTGATTTAACCCCTCCAGTACCTTACTCATCGCCCCAATTTTAGCATTCTCCGTAACTAAATTCATTCCGACAAGTCGGGGGGTAATTTGGGTGCTCCCCGTCTACCACAGCTTCAGCGGCGGGCTGGCTGAATGCTGCCTGCCCGACAGTGCCAGTTTTTGGCCCGCCAGCTTCGAGTTCGCGAAGCGAAGTCGGGCGCGGCAGGTGGATCACCACTTCGTGGGCTAGGAATAATTTCTTCGGTGAGATCTATCTTTCTTCAGTTATATCCTCCGCTTCTTCAAGCGGGGGGGGTTCTGGCTCTTCAAGAACCTTATTGCTTGAGCCTTTCAGGCTTTGGGCGGTGTCGATTTTGGAATGGAGGGAAATATAGCGAGAATTAACTAGGTCAGAGGTGTTTTTGGTGTCGTTGATGTGTTTGGTCAGGACGCGAAGTGCGTCACCAAATTTTTCTGAATCACTCCTTATCCCCCGAAGAGCAGCCAAAATACTGCGGGCTCTTTCTTCAATTTTCTTGCCTTCAAAACTCATTAAAATCGCCCGCATGTAAGCATAAAAGGTAGCAGGGGAAACTGGCAAAACACGTTTTTTGTAGGCATAATCAGAAAGCTCTGGTAGATTGCTCATAATTTCGTAATAAACCGGCTCACTTGGCACGTACATCAGCGCGTAATCAATCGTCCCTTCTTCCGGCAAAATATATTTTTTCGAAATATCATCAATGTGTTTTTTGACATTGCGGACAAATTCCTTTTGATATGTTTGTTTCTCCGCTTCAGTTTCGGCCTTTGCCATCTCTTTAAAATTTTCCATCGGAAATTTTGAGTCGATTGGGATTATTCCCGATTCGGTTTTGATTGCCGCATCTACTGCTTCACCGCTGCGAAACCGATATTGGAGGTGGAAACTCTCCTTGGGTAAAAATTGGCCTAAGAGTTCTCGCAAAACTTGCTCGCCAATATTCCCCCGCAATTTTGGGCTGCGCAAAAAATCCTGCAGTTCCTTCATCGACCGGCCAATCTCACTCATCTGACCAACTTCCTTGCCAACTACACCAATCACTTTTGCAGCGTTATCCAACCGCTCATTAATCGCTTTATTTGTTGCTTCTAGTCTGCGTTGCAAAGTTTCTGTTTGTTTATCAACACTACCCCTCATTTCTTCGAGCCACCTCATCAAAACTTCTTGCGATTTATCATCTTCCTTCCCTTTGCGCAAAGCTTGAAGTTCACGAAAGAAAAAGACAAACCCGACAACAATAATTGCGATTAAAATAAAAATCAGCGTGTTTTGATCCATGGATTCGACTCACTTTCGTTCGCTCACCACAAGTTCGCAATTATTTTAGTGGTGAGCTTGTCGAACCATCCAATCTTAACAAACCCAAGCTGGATTGTAAACTAAAGGATCATCAAGGTAAAATTAGCTTAATGCGGGTTTTCTTAATACCAACCACCATCCTTGGGGTTACTGCTTGGGCGATTCTTGGCTATCTAATTTATTTCGTGCCGCCTAAGATAGAAGGAAACCTGATTCTCAGCAATCTTTCTTATGTTTTGATTTTAACCCTAATTGCCCTTACCGTTACCATCAGCTTGGTTTTTTATTTCATCTCTTCTTTTTTCCTGCCCAAATCCCGCACTATCGATCCAACCTATTCCTCACGGGCTTTGTTTAGAAGATCACTACGCCGCGGTTTCCTAATTGCTACAGTTACCACCAGCCTTATGGCTCTTAATGCCCTTGGAATTTTAAATTTAATCAACGCGACTTTAATAATTGGGATTGCTGTTTTAGTTGAAATTTACTTCTCGAGCAGGTAAACTGAAGCGCATGAAAAAATTCTTCGTCACGACACCAATCTATTACATAAACGATGTGCCTCATATTGGCCATGCTTACGCCACTTTTGCGGCCGATATCCTGGCCCGATTTAATCGGGCTTTGGGGAATGAAACCTTCTTTTTAACCGGAACTGACGAGAACTCACAAAAAACAGTCCTTGCCGCCCAAGCCGCGGGAAAAGAAATCAAAGTTTATACTGACGAGCTTGCGAGCAAGTGGAAATCTACCTGGAAAAAACTTGATATTTCCAACGATGATTTTATCCGAACTACGGAAAAACGTCATAAAAAAGTAGTCAGCGAGATCTTTCAAAAAATAAATAAAAACGGCGATCTCTACAAAGGAAAATACGAGGGTCTTTACTGCGTTGGTCACGAGGCTTTTTTAAAGGGAGACGATCTTGATGAAAAAGGCCTGTGCCCCGATCATCAAACTAAACCAGAACAAATAGTTGAGGAAAATTATTTTTTTAAACTATCTAAATATCAAGGTCGATTAATTGAACATTTCGATAATAATCCGAAGTTTGTCGAGCCAAAAGAGCGTTACAATGAGATTTTGAACTTTATAAAGGCTGGTCTGCAAGATATCTCCGTCACTCGCGAAACGCAAAAATGGGGAATCCCTGCCCCAAACGATCCAAAACAAGTAATTTATGTTTGGTTTGACGCCTTGATTAACTATATCTCCGCTGATCCAAGCAAATGGCCAGTAGATGTTCATATTATTGGTAAGGATATTCTTCGCTTCCACGCTTGTTTCTGGCCAGCCATGCTTCTCTCCGCTGGGTATGAATTACCAAAAAAAGTTTTCGCTCACGGTTTTTTTACGGTGAACGGTAAAAAGATCTCTAAATCGCTAGGTAACGCGATAGACCCTCTCGCAATATCGGAAAAGTATGGAGTAGAGGCCTTGCGCTATTATCTTTTCAAAGAAATCCCCTTTGGTAACGATGGCGACTTTTCTTTTAAACGATTGGAGGAGGTTTACAATGCCGATCTTGCCAACGGTCTGGGAAATTTGGTAGCAAGAGTTGCCAAACTTTGTGAGACGGCAGGCTTGGAAACAAAACCGCAAAGTGAAAAGGTTACCTTTCCCGCTGATTATAAAACGGCCTTGGAAGAATTAAGGTTTCAAGACGCCCTAAGTCTTATTTGGTCAAAAATTACAAAGGTAGATAGAGAAATAGATCAATCAAAACCGTGGGAATTGATCAATAAAGATACGCAGGCTGCAAAGGCTCTTTTGACTACCTTAGTTGAAGAAATCCGCGGAATTCAAACTCTTTTAATTCCCTTTTTACCAGAAACGACAGAAAAAATCGCCCAACAATTCGCCGGTCCAAAAATCCAATCCGCAAAGCCTCTATTTCCAAGAATCAACCTCCTTTAAAAATATCAAAATGAAAAAGATAATAAAAATCGATAATTAACGAGATGATAATAAATGCTAGTGCTATCCACGGGTAGATTATCCAAAAACGCGTCTTTGGATAACTAGTGTCGAAATGATACAGGTTTAATTGCTTTAGAATTTATTTTGCTTGCTGCCGTTGATTGTCCTGAACCAAAATATCTACAGGAAAGGGTGAGGTAACCCCACCTCCTACACCACGGTGTTCAATATTAGTACCACGAACAACCACCTTAACCGGAATTCCTCTTGACTGAAGTTCATTTTTGATCGCCTCTGATTGAATTTCTTGAGTGGTTAAAAAATAGGTAAACCGAGTATCTTCCATCACCCTAATTATAACATTCAACTATCGGTGGTATAATCGCAAGAGACACAGACGCGATAAATTTTCCAATTATGAAACTCATCGACACCCATGCCCACTTACAATTCAAGGCATATGATGCTGACCGGGATGAAGTTGCCAAGAGAAATTCGAAAGAATTGGAAGCAGTTATAAATGTTGGGGCAAGTTTGGATACAAGTAAAGGGGCGGTTACACTAGCAGGTCGGTTTGATAATTTCTACGCAGCAGTTGGTATCCATCCTCATCATGTTGACCAATGGAACAACAAAACTTTCTCGGATTTGGAAACTTTAGCTAAGAAGAAGGGGGTTGTAGCAATTGGCGAGATCGGGTTGGACGCTCATCAATACAATGATTACCCATCGCCGGATTTAAGCGCTCAAGTCAAAATACTCCACCAACAAATAGAAATAGCGCAAAAACTAAACTTGCCCGTAATTTTTCACTGCCGCGACGCTTATGATGAACTTTATCAATATATCAAACAGCGTCAAGGAAAAATTTCCGGTGTTGTCCATTGTTTCATGGGGACTTGGGAGCAAGCCGAAAAATTTTTGGATACGGGGTTTTATATATCCTTTACCGGAAACCTAACCTACAAAAATAATGGCGCCCTACGGGAAATCGCCAAAAGCGTACTCGAAGATCGAATTTTGACTGAGACTGATGCTCCTTATTTACCGCCAGAGCCCTACCGTGGCACCCGAAACGAGCCTGTCTATGTTAAAATGGTAGCAAGTGCGCTTGCAGAGATTAAAAATTGGAGTCTGCAAAAAACAATTGATATAACAGCCCAAAACGCTAAAGATCTCTTTAAAATCCTATGACTAATCAATCCATATCTGCCAGCAGGCAGGAAACAAAGCGTGCAAAGTTCTTGCGTCGATTTTTTGAAATTTTACCCGCGGTCATTTCTTGGACTCTTCTTACCTCACCATTTTGGGCAAGTTTCTTCGTACCATTTGCTGTTGCTTATTTCATTATTTTTTTCGATATTTACTTTTTTTATCGAGCAGCACTTCTTGGAATAAACGCTCTTCGCGGTTATTTCAAGATCCGTGAAACTACCAAACCCAACTGGCTCGCTAGGCTAAAGCAGGAAGGGCTACCTTGGCAAAAAGTTCGGCATATTGTCTTAATTCCTACCTATAAAGAACCCTTGGAGATCTTGGAGCGGACCTTTACCTTTTTAGCCGAATCAGAATTCCCAACCAAACAAATCGATATTTGCCTAGCTACCGAAAGAAGAGAGGAAAGAGTACTCGAAAAAGCCAAAAATCTAAAAACCCAATTTGGTTCTAAATTTGGTAATTTTTGGATTACCTGCCACGAGTTAAGAGAAGGTGAGGTGGCCGGGAAGTCTTCCAATCTCGCCTACGCCGGACAACAAGTAAAGGTGTTAATCGAACAAAAAGGTTACAACAAAAACTCTGTGGTAGTCACTAGTTGTGACGCAGATGTTTCAATTCACCCAAAATACTTTGCTCTTCTTACCTATCAGTTTCTGAAAAATCCCAATCCCTACGAAAAATTTTGGCAGGCAGCAATCCTGTTTTATAACAACATCTGGCGGGTTCCAATGATGGTCAGAGTAGTTCACACAATCTACTCGATCAACGGCATTGCTCAGCTTATGCTACCTGGGTCCAACTTCAATTATTCCACTTATTCTCTTAGTTGGCGGCTATTAGAGCGAAGTGGTTTTTGGGACAGGGATGTTGTACCAGAAGATTGGCATTTATTTTTTAAGGCTTTTTTCTCCCATCAAGGAAGGGTGGAAATAGAACCTGTTTTCCTACCACTTTATGCTGACGCGGCTGAAGGATCGACTTATTGGGAAAGTCTCAAGGCTCAGTATATCCAGAATCGACGCTGGGCATGGGGAATTACTGACGTTGCTTACGCTGTCAGCAGCTTCCTAAAAAATCGGAAGAAAGTTTCTCTAACTAACTTTACAGTTCGTTTTATCCGTGCCGCCGAACAGCACATCCTTTGGCCGGTTAATTGGTGGATTTTAACCCTTGGTGCTTCCTTACCACCACTTCTTAACCCGGCTTTTCGTTATACTACGCTTGGTTTCAACCTACCGAGAGTCTCCAGTTTCATCCTTTCTCTGTGCGCTGTATTCTTTGTCCTTGTTATTATTGTTGACTTCCTAATGAAACCAGCCCGACCAGAATATTTTAAGAAGCGGCTACTTCCCTTAATGGTTGTCCAGTACGTCTTGTTGCCGGTCGCTAGCTTTTTCTTTGCTGCTCTTCCGGGCATGGATGCTCATACCAGGCTACTCTTAGGCAAACGGCTAGAGTACCGGCCAACCACGAAGTTTGTTAAATAAATGGAAAGGTTTTTAGCTCAGGCTACCAAATTAGTTCTTACCAACAAGATATTGGTTATTACCTTAATGGTAACTTTTTTTGTTCGCCTACCTTCCCTTTTCGAACCACTTTGGTACGGTGACGAAGCAATTTACCTAACCATTGGCCAGAAACTAGCCCGTGGCGGCCTGATGTATGTTGATATCTTTGACCACAAGACACCAGGCATTTATTATCTGGCCGCTGTAACACTTAAAGTTCTTGGCGAATCAATTTGGTCCTTCCGTTTTCTACTAATGATTTGGGTACTGGTAAGCCTTGTTGTTTTTTATCTACTCGCTAAAAAAATGTTCAATAAAAAGGCAGCACTTTGGGCAGTAATTTTACTATCTGTTTTAACCAGCACCCCCCTAATTGAAGGTAATAGCGTTAATAGTGAAATTTTAATGATCCTGCCAATTACTCTAGGAATTTTAGTTGGTTTGAATAAGAAGTTTTTTCTCTCAGGAATATTTTTTTCGCTTGCCTTCCTCCTTAAATTCCCCGGCGTGTTTGACTTTGCAGCCTTTTTTGTCTTCGCCGCCCTTGCTATCAATAAAAACACAATTGTTCCCACTCTCAAAAACCTTCTAGGTCTGACGGCAGGCTTTTTGTTGCCAATTATTTTAACAATTGTCTATTTCACCGCAAAAGGTGCTTTAGGAACTTATGTGTATTCTGCCTTCTTTTTCAACATTGCTTACACAAGCTACCACAATCACTTTATCATCGAAAACGGGCTTTTAATCGTTAAAGCCGCACCGCTTGTTACGCTCCTAATATACTTTTTAGTTAGACTTTATTCTCGTTTGAAAGAACAGAAAGAAAGCGGCTTTGGTCTATATGAGTTTTTAATAATTTGGTTAGTTTTCTCATTTTATGGGGCTACTTTTGGTGGTCGTCCCTACGAGCATTATATTATCCAAGCTGTACCAGCCTTCTCTTTAGTAGGCGTAGCAAGTTTTTACCGAAAATCTCTTGCTAAAATCGGAGCGGCGGCTATTACCGTTATTGTTATCCTAACTCTTCTTTTAGGCTTCCAACCGTTTATTACTCCCAGCTACTACCCCAATTTCTTTCGCTATTTATCCGGCAAATTTACTTTCGAACAATACACCGCTGGCTTTAACTGGCACGCCGCTACTAACTATGCCTTAGCTACCTTTTTGAAAGGCTGCGAAAAATTCAACCAGGGAGGTAACTGTGAGAGATGGCGTACAAGTAAAGAGGACAAGCTTTACGTGTTTTCTAACCAACCGGGAATCTATTTTCTCTCCGGATTAGATCCAGCCTCCCGCTATATTACCTTCTTCCACATTGCTGGCGATGAAAAAGCAAAAAAAGAAACGTTCACAGAAGTTCGCCAGAGTAAACCAAAGTATATTTTGGTGGAAACCCCCCACCTTGGACCGTTCCCAGATCTTGAGAAGCTTTTGTCCTCCCGCTATAATCTCTTTGCTTTCTATGAAGACACGGCGATTTACCAAATTATTCCGTCTGCCACCAACTAATATCCTGATTTTACTTGCTGCTTTCAGCTTGATTTTCGTTTCTTGTCTGTTAATCTGGACAAAATCTCCCCAGTTCCCTTTGGCAGTCCCACTTTGGTTCTCCAGGGAGTGGGGAGAAAAATGGCTAGCCGCACCAATCTTCCTTTGGATTCTACCTTTGATGGGCTTCTTAACTATTATAGTTAACTCTTTACTCGCTCATCTCTTTTGGACTCGGGAGCGGCCACTCTCCCTCATCCTTCTGGGAAACAGTTTAATTGTCAGCGTTCTTTTTCTCTATAGCTTGCTCAGCATCATCTTGGTGGTAACTTAAGATGGACGCTTTTTCGATATTTTTAATAGCCACTTTAATAGCCTTCGCTATCACGCCCTTAGTAATCTGGGCGGCCAAGAAATTCCGCGTTTTAGATTTTCCCTGGCGTCCCCACCCGGCAATAATCCATGCCCAACCTACTCCGCGAGCTGGTGGGGCGGCGACTTTTTTGGCAATCGTCCTAGCTTACCTTTTCTTTGTTTACCAAAGTGGGGGAGTTACTCTTGATAAACACATCGTTGGAATTTTGTTGGCGGGATCATTGGTAGTAGTGGTTGGGATTCTTGATGATAAATACGACCTAAATCCTTATTTGCGTCTTTTGACCAACATCTTGGCAGCTGGTATCATTGTCGCTTCTGGTGTCGGAATCACTTGGTTTACTAATCCTTTTGGCGGCCAAGTACGGCTTGATGAAATTATTTTTCGGTTTAATTTCCCGGATTTTTTACCTTTCCATTTTTTTGCTGGGCTGCATTCAATCGTTCTTTTAGCTGATGCATTCGCCTTTATCTGGATCGTCTGGGTAATGAACGCCTTAAATTGGTCAAGTGGGGTTGACGGCCAGCTCTCTGGTATCGCCACCATCGGCTTAATTACCCTTGGCGTAGCTGCTAGTCGGTATTTATCGGGCGATCCTAACCAGATCGCTCCGGCTATCCTAGCCTTTTCCGCAGCTGGTTCTTATCTTGGATTTTTACCCTGGAGCTTCTACCCCCAGAAAATTATGCCCGGCTACGGTGGCGCGACTTTGGCCGGGATGATTTTGGCCACACTTTCCATTCTAGCCGGTGCGAAACTTGCCACTACCATCCTATTATTAATTGTCCCACTAATTGACGGTGCTTGGGCGGTAATCCGCCGGTTTTCCCGCCGTCGCTCACCCGTCTGGGGTGATAAAGAGCATCTCCATCATCAACTTCTTGCTCTTGGCTGGAGCAAAAGACAGGTAGCGATATTCTACTACTTTCTAGGTGCTCTTTTTGCTTACCTCGCTCTCACATTGGACCATCGCGGCCGTTTTTTTGCAATTTTGGTTGGCAGCGTGGTAATATTAGCTACCTTGATTACCCTTGCCCGTCTTGTTGGTAAACTTGAGAAGAAAAACGCCTAAGTTATCTATCGTCGATATATTTATTTCCTTAAGGCCAGGGCAGTGGCTAAAAAATTTAGTGGTTTTCGCCGCTATTATTTTTTCCAGGGAATTTTTTATCCCTGAAAGGTTTACGCCTGTTCTTTACACCTTTTTGATTTTTTGCGCCGCCTCTTCCGCCATGTATCTTATCAATGATTTGGTTGATCGGGAACAAGACATGCTCCACTTGTTCAAAAAAAGACGGCCAATTGCCGCTGGGAAAGTACCCACCGTCTACGCCTTATCTTTGGCTTTAATTCTTTCCGGCCTAGCCCTTGTATTTTCTTTTCAACTCTCAGGCTACTTGTTCTTTATTTTAGCTGCCTACATAGTGGTTCAACTTTTGTACTCGTTTTGGTTTAAAAATATTATTATTTTAGATACCCTAGCAATCGCCTTCTCTTTCATGCTGCGGGTTTTTGCTGGCTCATTGGTTGTCCTGGTTCCCCTCTCTTCTTGGCTTATATTAACAACAATGATGCTCGCTTTACTTTTGGCGGTCGGAAAAAGAAGAAGCGAACTTACAATTCTTTCTGCTAATCAGTCGCCGATCCGAAGGAAAACCCTTCTTGTTTACCCAAAGCCCCTTTTGGACGGCCTCGTTTTTATGATGGCAACCGCCACTCTCATTACTTACAGTCTATTCACCTTTAATTCACCCGAAATTACGGGGCGGCAGTTTTTGGCCATTTATCTTCCCAAAACCCTTTCCTCACCAAAACTTTTGATGGCTACGATACCGCTTGTTGTTTATGGAGTCTTTCGTTACCTTTATCTAATCTTTGAGAAAAGTGAGGGAGAATCGCCAGAAAAGGTTTTACTATCCGATGCGCCTTTGTTTTCTTCTGTTGCTGGCTGGCTCGCTGCGGTCTTCTTTCTTCTATACTGTTTTACGCCTTAGCTTTCCATCTCTAGCGGATTGGAGAAGGAAAACTAGGATTAAAGAAACACTTATCGCCCACGCCACACCAAAAGTAAAAACGGCAAGCTGACCGGCTAAAAATTCCGTTATTACTAATATTAGTAAGATGCTAGTTAAAAAGCACCACGAACTCGCTTGGTAAAAGGCCTCTTTCTGCTCTGTAATTAGAAACTCTAAATTTTTATTGTGCAGGCGGTGAACGACCCGGGGGTGAATCCAATCTGCGTGAAAATACTTGTTGCGAAAGAGAATAAAACCAAAAAAGACTGCTAAAACGCAGGCAACAAAAAACCAGGAAATTGAATTGGAAAACACCAAGTGGCCGGGCCAATCAAAATTTAGGAAGGGTGCCGAAACCAAATCGGAACGGGAACCAAAGCTAAATTGAACTGGCCGAAGATATATGCTGGCAAAGAAACCAAAATAACGGGCCGCAAGAAGAATCACCAGCGGCAAAACCAGCTCATCCAAAAACTTTAAGGAAGCAAAACCTCTCACAATCTAATTAAACAACAAGCGGCTTTCCCTTAGCAAGATGTAACTTGTTCAACTAGTTGTATTAAAAACCAGAGTGTGCTATTTTTAATCCTTAAATTACGCGCCAGATTTGTTGGCAATAGCAAGCGAGGGACAAATGGTGGAGAGGCTAAAGTGGGTTTTTTTATTCTTAATATTTTTAGGGGTCGTTTTTCTTTTAGGCTGGTTTCTATTCCCCTTTTTCAAAAGCACCAATGCTCTTCTCCAAGTCAACACTCCGGAGGTACAAAGTAAGGTTTTTCTAAACGGAAAAGAATTGGGTAAGACACCTTACTTAGGAAAAAATCTGCGGGTTGGCGATTATAACTTGCGTTTGGGGGCGGAACTTGGTAAAACTTCTCCCAAAAAAGTTGAGTTTTCTCGGGAAATTACCCTTACTTCCCAAGCCCTTACGGCGGTAAATTATGAATTTGGCCCAAATGAAAAATTTTCCTCGGGCGATATTCGAACCTTCAAAGACGGTAGTGGCCTTTCCGTCGTCACCGAACCTCGAGACGCAGAGACTTGGCTTGACGGCAAGCAGGTAGGCAAGGGTTCCCTGTCTCTAAACCCCGATCAGGGGGTACATAAGTTAAAGGTAGCCAAAGCTGGTTTTGTAACTAGAGAGCTAGTTATAAATATCGAACAGGGCTTCCGCCTGGTTGTCGAGGTGTTTTTGGCCGAAAAACCAGCCGAGAAAACCACCAAGATTGAAGATGGCCGCTTCCAAGTTTACAACGTTTTAACGGCTGGCAAATCGTTATTAAAAGACCCAGCGGCTTGGGGTGAGGGTGTTTTCTTTTTTGAGAAAACTCTCGGCATTGATTTTGATTGCCTAATTGATACAACTGGTAAGGTTTACTACCAGAATAAGGCTGCTTTTGATGAAAAGGTTACAAAAGGCCAGCCGGCCGTAATTGGTTACCTAACCGCGACTGATAGCCCCAATTTGACCGCCGACGCTAAGGCCTCTTTGGCCAAACTTAAAGGTGAGGCTGGCCAAGTGGCACCTGCTCAAGTAGCTCCCCAAGCCACCCCTCAGGTTGAGATTTTGACCACGCCAACCGGAACCCTAAATGTTCGAAGTGGCGCCGGTACCGGTTTTCCAATTGTGGCTAAGGTAAACCCGGGAGAGAAATATCAACTACTTGAAGAAACTCCTGGCTGGTTTAAGATTAAACTACCCGACAAAGACGGCTGGATCTCCTCCCAATACGCCAAAAAACTCTAACCACGAAAAAACGACCCCTTTTACAGAGTCGTTTCTCCTCCCAAAAAAACCTCTTTAAGGAGATTTGCTTAGGAACTAGGGGACCAAGCATTGCTTGGCGTGCAGAATGACGTTTCCAACCTGCGGCAACCTGCTCACGTTCGTCCTCCTGGTACAATTTACCCATATTTCTTTTACGATAGCTGTCGGGTAAGACAGACGTACCGCCGAGGAAACCTAAAAAGGCGATTGGTAACTGGCTTTAAGATGTACACTTCAGGACTTTTCAGTAATGACAGTTAAATACATTTAAGACCAGTTACAAAGCGCCTTTTTATTACTTGTAACTTAATTTAATTGTTAACGCTAAAGATTATAACAGAAATAAAAAGAAAAGTCAATCCTATAGTATCCTCGTGGTTAATATCTCCTGCCGGAGATTAGCCACTGCGGATACTGCGATTGAGCAATAGTTGACACTATTGTTCTCAATCTAAGTATTCTTCATAACTGGATCTATCACAGCGCGCCCTACGACCACCACGTAGGTCAGAATCCTTCGTCGAAAGTAGAACTTCGAGAGTTTCTGTAGTATAATCGTCTTCGATTACATCTCGACGATTGTTTCTCTGACGAGATATAATTTAGCTCCAACAAGGCGACGTGGCCGAGAAGTTAGGCAGAGGTCTGCAAAACCTTTCACAGCGGTGCAAATCCGCTCGTCGCCTCCACCCTACGCTCTTCGAGCTTCGGGTGGCGTAGCCACAAGAAGCGAGAAGGAAGAAGGGTGTCCCACGAAGCTTTAGCGTAGTGGGGCAAAAGTCAGCAAACAGCTAGAAAATTTGACAAACGTTTTCTGATTTGTTAAAATACGCTTCCGTCTCCCAAAATTTGGGAGATTTTTTGTTTCTCACCCCAGCTTAGCTGGGGGTTATGCTAAACAGAATTAATCCTGCGCTGTATGGTGCAGGGCGCGTTCTGCCTCTGCGTAATGAACAATTTCCCCTGTCGGCCGCTGGAGCCCTTGCTTTGCGCCTGCCCGCTTTTGCCTTGCCGGCAAGCAAGTGGCAGGCGGGTGGCCAAATTTGGTTTACGCCCGAGGCAATTATTTGGGACGCTATTTCTGTACTGAATAATCTACTTTGGCTATGGTGTTTTTTCCGCAGCGTAGTTTCCCGATTTGCTTTAAGGGCCTTAATTATTGCTTGTTTTATCTTTCTAATCGCCAGCTTTTCAGATTCAGATAATCTGGTGGCTGCCAATACCTATAACGGTAGTCCTTACAGCATCACAAATAAACAATCGGCGGCCTTACCGCTGAAAGCTAAGTTAGTCGCTTCTGCCTCGCCTATTTTTACTTGGCCGGTGGAAAAAACTTATATTACAAGCCGTTTTTCCTATTGGCATAAAGGTATTGATATTCCCAACCCTTACGGCACACCAGTGCGGCCTAGTGCAGTGGGGCTGGTTGTTTTTGCCGGTTGGGACGGTGGTTTTGGGAAGACAGTAATAGTTCAACACAGTGCTGGCTTTTTATCTCGTTATTCCCATCTCTCGGGAATTTCCACTAGCGTAGGTCAAAAAGTTGATAACACGAGCGCTATCGGAACGGTAGGTACGACCGGTTTCGCTACCGGCTCCCACCTTCATTTCGAGGTTCATAACAAGGGGGTCTCAATCAATCCTTTAACCCTCCTTCCCTAAGAGGGTTTGGGAGTTTGATCATTTGGCCAAAACAAGCATAAAATCGGCGATGTTGGAGCCTAAGATACCTGTTTCGATACCATCGCCTACTTTCTGAAAAAAATGGAACGAATCACAGGTTTCTAAAAAACTACTAACTTCCAACTTTTTTCTCTTTGCTTTAGTTAAAGTGGCTTGATCGCCAAGTGCTCCGGCGAACCTGCTATGATCTATTCCATCACTATCCACCGAAATAATTACTTGACTCTTTTGGATTTGTGCTAGAGCAGAAAGAACCAGGTGTTGGTTACGACCACCCCACCCTGCCCCGGCTACTTTAACGGTTGTCTCACCAGCCGCCAGAAGCGCTGTCTTTGGTTTAGCGTTTAAAACCAGCTTCTTTCCCACTGCTGTCGCTTCACCTTCCAACCGCGAGCTAAAAACCTCAACTTTGTACTTTAATTCCTTAGCTTTCTTTGCCATACCCAACAGCGCCAACTGGTTATTAGCAACCACGATATTGATTACTAGCTGAAAATAAGTTGGGTCTTTTGGCGTTTCGATTAAATCACAATGGGGAAGTTTACATTTTTTTAAGACATCGTATTTGGCCATAATTTTGCTGGCGTCGGCTACCGTTGTCGTATCCAAGACCGTTGGCCCGGAAGCTACCACACTAATATCGTCGCCGGGAACGTCGGAAAAAATCAGAGCCACTAAGCTGGCTGGGTATGCCAAACGAGCGAAATTGCCGCCCTTGATCTCCGATAAGTGCTTACGGACAGTATTAATCTCTTCAATATTAGCTCCGTTTTTAATTAGCTCTCCAACTACTGACTCTTTTTTTTCACAAGAAAGTTTGTACGGTGAGCATAAAAGGGCGCTACCGCCTCCGGAAATAATTGCTACAACCAAGTCATCCTCGGCTGCTGATTTTAAGAGAGAAATTATTTCACGTGTTGCCGAGAGGTTTACTTGGGAAGGAACAGGGTGGGTACCAACTAGGCTACGGGACCGCTTCAGTAAGCCACCGTTAATATCCAGAACGATTCCATCGGTGATTTTATCGCCCAAAATCTCTTCAATTGCTCTAGCCGCCGAAAAGGCTGCTTTACCAATTCCCACCAGGTAAACCCGCCGGAACTTGGTGAGATCTAACCAAGTGTCTTTAACTATCAACAAATTGTTTTGATAAAGCTTTAGGGAATTTTTAATTACGTTTTCCGTATCCATAGCAGCGAAGCCGGCCTCGATAATCTTTAAAGCATTCGCTCGCAACTGGCTTTTTGCTAGTTCCTTGGAGTTTTTGATAACCACAGTGTAATTTTAACAGACCTTGAGCTTTTCCTAAATAGAAAACCTGTTAGCGGTAGTGCAGATTAAGCCCTTTTCTTAGCCAAAAAGTAAGCAAACAGTGCTAGAAGAGGATATGGCGAGTGAGTGATAACAAATTCGGTTTCTTCTTGATCTAGCAATCTTTTATCCCTAAAGGCTCGGAGGTCCAATGGTGCTCCGGATTTGCGGGAGTATCTCTCCCAAAGCGCGCCAACGGCGCCAATTGTTAGAGCGGTGAAGATAGTAGCCGCCAAATCATACTTTTTCACCGCCAGTAAAGAGACGGCAGTGATCGAAGAAATTCCGGTTATTGAAGTTAAGAATTGGACTAGATCAAGTCTCATAGTAACCACACTTTACTTATACGGCCTTTGTGTGTCAACGACCCAGCGTTCAAAGGACTCAGTCCCAACTAATTGTACTTATTAAAATTTTACCTCGCCAAGTCTGGAAAGATCTTCTTTTTCCTTCTCTACCTTACCTTTTTTCACTTCCGCCCGTTCTCTCGCTGCTAAGATTATTCCTTCGACCAAAGCCCTAGCCCGAACACAATCCTTACGGGAAAGCCTCTCAATCAAAATCTCCGGGCCTCCGACTAAACTGCCAACATGAAGGTGGCCAAAAAACGGGCCGTGTGAGGCTTGGACATTAGAAATATCCGTAGCCATGATTGAAATCACCCTGGTGTAACCAGGTCCCATCCAATTTCTCCAAATCACCCTTTTTTCCTCGACAATTAGTTCATCAGGAAAAAGCATAAACGGGAACATCGATCGGAACCGTCCCAGCACTCGTGACTGCTTCTCTTCTTCCCCTTTTATTTCTTCACTTCTTTCGACCCTGTTTTTGCCAGATTTCTTATTCCGAAAGGGTAGTAAATACCTTCCCATCCAGCTTTTTGTCCAGGGCGGGGTCAAAGACTCGTATTTCTTTCCCACCTTAGAATGGGCTACTCTGGCTTCTCTGGTTGGAAGGTGTTTCTCCCCCTCGCCCGAAAATTTTTCAAGGGCTTCGTGTTCCACCCACCGAACTTCCTCTGGTGTCAATGCTCTGAATTTAATCATCGCCCAGATTGTAATCAAAATTCTAAGGAGAAGCAACTTTTCGGGTTGGCTGGCTCGGCAGGAAAAGTAAAACCAACAGAGCCGCTAAAGCCAGAGCGGCACCGTAATAAAAAGGGGCAGAGGGGTTAACCCGATCCCACAAAAACCCAGCAACCGCTGAGGCCGGCAACAAAGCGGTTCCAATTGTCCCGTTTAGCAGGCCGTAAGCGGTACCACGAATCTTTTCCCCCACCAAATCAGCGGTGAAAGCTCGTAAAACCCCCTCTGTGGCCGCAGCATAAACTCCATAAAGAGCAAAAAGTGGCCAGATTAAGATTGCCTTATTTGCGGCCCCGAAGCCGAGATAGACCAAGGAAAAAATTAAGAGTCCGAAGCCTAAAGTTTTACGCCGACCGATTTTATCGGAAAGTACCCCAAACGGGGTAGAAAAAATACTGTAAACAAGATTGAAAAAGGCGTAAACCACCGGGATCAAGAAAAGGGCCATGCCCAGATCTCTCGCTCGTAAAATCAGGAAAGCATCAGAGGAGTTCCCAAGAGAAAAAATCGCTATCGCTACTAAAAAAATATAAAACCGGGCTGGAAATAGCTGCCAAGAAATTTTTGGTGCTTTGGCCTTTTCCTTTTTTAATTCAACTTCTTTAACAAAAATAATTAAAACTGCGATCGCCAAAGCCGAGGCAACAAAAGAAAGTAAAAAGATAAGTCTAAAGTTGTTGTTTAAAAGAAAAAGCAGGCCAAAAGCTAAAAGCGGTCCGATGGTTGCTCCCAGATTGTCTAACGCCCGGTGAAACCCAAAGGACTTACCTAGTTCCTTTGAGCTAGAAGAAAAAGAGACCAGAGCATCACGTGGTGCTGTCCGAATTCCCTTTCCCACCCGATCAGAAAAACGAACTAATAAAACATGGAGTGGGCTGGTCGCAACGGAAAGAATCGGCTTAGAGACCGCGGAAAGAGAATAACCAACCACCGTGAGACCTTTCCTTCGGCCAATTTTATCAGAAAGCCAACCAGAAAAAGTTTTTAAAATTGCTGCGGTAGACTCGGCGATTCCTTCAATAATTCCGACTGTTGCCAGGGAAGCCCCCAAAACTTGGGTTAAAAAGAGAGGAACTAGGGGATAAATCATTTCCGAGGAGGCGTCGTTGAGTAGCGAAACTAACCCAAGGAAGAAAACGTTTTTGGAAATTCCGAAGATTTTCATAACTAACAAGTATAGCAAATCGTGATTGGTCGGGGGATTATTAAAAGTTAGGAGTCAAAATAGTTCTTGCCGGTCTGATAAGCTTCAAGGGCTAAGCGGCACACTTCAAATATCGGTTTTGGTAGGTTGCTTAAAGAATACCATTGCCAGTCTCCTTCGTTTTTTTCAGGCTCTAGATTTTTTGGTTCATTAGAAACCCAATGAGCGGTGAGACCAACGTGGACATATTGTTTTGGGGCGTACTTTTTAACATTAGCTAAATATTGGAACCTGATGTTTTTAATTTCCAAGCCTGTTTCTTCCATCACCTCTCTTTTTGCACAATCAGCAAAAGACTCCATATATTCTAGATGTCCGCCAGGAAAGGCGTACTCTCCAGCTCCATGGGAACCTTGACGCTTGCCCAGAAGTACTTTACCATCTTTGAATATCATTATCCCAACGCCAACTTTTGGGGAGAGCTTTTTTTCTTTCATAGGTCTGTTTCTTCTATCCTGTAGCCAGTTCTTATCTTAATCATTTTTACTTTGTAGAAGGTAATTGCCGCTGATTTTTCCAGAAAAAATTTCCGAATCATACGGAAATCGCTGGGAATAATCTCTTCTTTAAACTTGGCAATATTTTTGAGAGCAAACCATTTTAATTGTCCCTCGGCTGACTCTCTTACTCTAAAGCGGCTTGGTCGAAGTTGACAAATCCAAAGTAAAAAATGTTCCAACCTTTCATCGGAACTCTCATTGTGTAGAATTTCGTGAACCAATCCTTTCACAGCGACAAAGCGAACGTCAGTATTTGTTTTTTCTTTTCCATCTGCTTGATTGTAAGTTTTGTCTAGGGATTGTCAAAAGGTTAGATGAATTTGCTGATTTTGGCGTTTTTCTTAAGATCTTCAATCCAAACGGGGAACTTCTCATTTATTTTTTGACTGCGGACTTGCTCCTTTATTTTATCCTTACTTAGATCCTTGGCAGTTGGGTTATCTTTGATAAAGGTTTCAACGTCTGCGTCGGTAACTTCGACATCCTTACCCAGCATTTTCTCGACTAAAAGTTGGGTCTTGATTTGGTCCTTAACCTGCTCTAGGGAAAGGTTACGCGATTTCAAAGCGTAGTCCAAGGCCTCTTTACCGCCAAGCTGTTCCTCAATTTCTTTTAACCGGCCATCAAGCTCCTTTGTGGAAACTGCCACTTTTTGTTTCTTTGCTTCGTTCTTGATCAATTTTTCTTGAATGAGGCTATCTAAAACAGCTTGGCC
>MHCO01000011.1:426-4331 GCA_001816645.1 Candidatus Woykebacteria bacterium GWB1_45_5 | reverse complement strand
TTGGTTGAGTTTTTGGTAAAGCTCGATGCTCGTAATCGGTCGATTATTAACCATCGCTACTACGAACCAATTTTTCTTGAGAACAAATAAACTGCCGAAAGCTAAGACGATAATCACCAAAATAATAGCGGTGATGTAAGTAGCCCGCCTGGTTTTCCAACTCTTGCGAAAGATAGAAAGGGCTTTAGTAAGTTGAAATTTAATTTTTTGCCCCTTTTTTCTTGCCATAAAAAACTATTATACCTTACTAGATAAACAATCGCGAGATGTAATCTAGCGATTATAAATGACCAAAAAATAAAAACAAGTGCCCCAAAAAAGAAACAGACCACTTCGGCCTTTTTCTGCCGTCTGCCTTCTGTTATCTGTTTGCTAACTTTCCCGTGGTGGGAAATTATACCCTTCTTACACCCTATCGCGGGAAATTTATGTAATTCCGCTGGAACATAATCACCAATTAATATTCGCCCATTCCACCAGGCGGTACACCAGGCGTCTCCTTTTTTTCTTCAGGTATATCTGTGATCAGTGCCTCGGTCGTTAGAATCATAGCGGCAACGCTAGCGGCATTTTGCAGAGCTGTCCGAGTGACCTTAACCGGATCAATTACTCCTGCCGCCACTAAATCTTCAAACTGCCCAGTTAGAGCATTGAAGCCGAAATTGTGAACATCGATATCTTGACGCTCAACTTCCGCCAAAACTCTTCCTGGATCCTCGCCGGCATTTTGGACTAATCTCCGTAAAGGCTCGTGAAGCGATCCTTTTAGTATTTTAATCCCAATTTCTTCTTCACCTTCTAATTTTAAAGAATCAAGGGTTTTAACGGCTCGTAAAAGGGCGATTTCACCACCAACCACGAACCCCTCCTCAATTGCCGCTTTAGTTGCCTGGACAGCATCGGTAACCCGTTCTTTCTTTTCTTTTAACTCAACTTCGGTGGCTGCACCAACATTAACTACCGCTACCCCACCGGAAAGTTTTGCCAGGCGTTCTTCCAGTTTTTCTTTATCAAAATCGCTGGTCGCTTTAGAGATCTGAGTTTTAATGTGAGCAATTCGGGCATTGATTTTTTCTTTCGATCCTTTGCCACCAACAATTATCGTGTTGTCCTTGTCCGCTGTAACCCTATCCGCCCTTCCTAACATTTCGGGAGTAACTGAATCAAACTTAACGCCGGTATCCTCACTAATTAGCGTACCACCAGTCAAAATAGCGATGTCTTCCAACATCTCTTTTCTTCGATCACCAAAGCCTGGAGCTTTCACTGCTAAGACATTCATCGTTCCCCGAAGTTTGTTCACGACCAAAGTGGCTAGAGCCTCGCCTTCGGTCTCATCAGCAATAATAACAAAATCTTTACTAGTCTGGACCAATTTTTCTAGTAAGGGGAGTAAATCTGAGATGGCGGAGATTTTCTTATCGGTAATCAAAATCCGGGGGTTTTCCACTGCCGCCTCCATCTTAGCCGGATCGGTGACGAAGTAAGACGAAACGAAACCTCGGTCAAACTCCATTCCTTCTTTGTATTCAACATTGGTTTCTAGACCTTTTGATTCCTCCACGGTAACAACACCATCTTTACCAACTTTATCAAGCGCCTCGGCTATCAGTTTACCGATTGTCTGATCGGCGGCCGAGATCGTGGCTACTTGTTCGGTTTCCTCTTTAGTTGAGACTTTCTTGGCTTGTTTCTTCAAATCCTCAACCACGGCTTCCACTCCTTTTTCCAAACCCCGTTTAAGAACCATTGGATTAGTACCAGCAGTAATGTTTTTAATTCCCTCATTGACAATTGAAGCAGCTAAAATGGTAGCGGTAGTTGTTCCGTCACCGCAGAGGTCATTGGTTTTGGAAGCGGCTTCTTTGATCAAGCCACCGCCCATATTTTCAAACGGGTCCTCTAGTTCAATTTCTTTTGCAACCGTCACTCCGTCGTGAACGACATTGGGCGCGCCCCATTTTTTGTCTAAAGCAACGTTGCGGCCTTTGGGCCCGAGCGTAGTCGCCACGGCATTGGTAACTTTATTAACACCATCAAGTAGCTTCTTTCGTGCTTCTTCGGAATACAAAAGCTGCTTCGCCATAAATTATTTGCCTCCTTATAATAAAATTGCCGTTATATCTTCAAATTTGACAATCTTTAGCTCACTTTGAGCGCAAGATTGTCACTATCGATTATAGCCATCACGTCTTCAAATTTGACGATCTTATACTCGTTTCCTTCGATCTTAATCTCATCTCCACCCCATTTTTTATACAAAACCAAATCGCCAACTTTAAACTCTGGTTTGACTTCTTTGCCTTCAACAATGGCCGGTCCGCCAACAGCCAGGACCTTGCCCTGGGCCGGCTTTTCTTGGGCGGTATCAGGTAAAACAATACCAGAAGTAGTTACCTCTTCGGCCTCTTGAGGCTCGACCAAGGCGTAGCCAGATAGTGGTTTAATTTTCACGCTTCTTTTAACTACCATAAAACCTTCTGGGTATTTGTTTTAGCAGGCTTAGATCGGAAAGGAAAAGCTCTTGACTTATCAGTCTTTCCCTTTTTCCGCCAAGAAATTTTAACGAGGAAGTTCTAGTTTGTCAATACCCCGAACAAATTTACTTCCGTTTGTAGTTCCCATTTACACCGCTTAAGGAGCGCTTATTTTATTCTTGCAAGGCGAGGGTAAAGACCTTATAGGCACGTAAGTATCCTACGGTGGGCTTTAAAGTTTCTCTGCTTTTTCCTTAAGATAGAGTTTGATTTCCCTACCAAATTCGGGGTGGTAGCAGGCGAAATCAATGACCGTTTTTAAGTACCCAAGCTTATCGCCAGTGTCGTAATACTTAGCATTCTCTATCGCCACAGCGTAAACTGGCTCGTCCCTAAGCAACTCTCTTATAGCGTCTACTAGCCAGATCTCTCCTTCTTTGCCGGGCTTTATCTTTTCAAGGTATTTGTAAATTCGGAAAGGAAAAATATAGGCGCCGTGGGTGGCTAGATTTGACGGAGCCTTTTTGGGCGTTGGTTTTTCGACAATATCCAAAACTTGGTAAATGTTACCTTCCACTTTTTCGATTTTAGCAATACCGTATTTGGCTAAATCTTCTTCCTCTTCAATCCTCACTCCGCTAATAGTCGCTCGGTTGTGTTTTTCAAACGCATCGATTATCTGTTTTAATCGCGGCGGTTTGGCATGAATGAACTCATCTCCCCAAAGCACAGCGAAAGGCTCATCTTCATCAATCAAATGCTTAACCGCTAAGACCGGGCCAGCGTTTCCGTAAGAGCCTTTTTGCCGGACGTAAACAAAATTGGCTAAGGTAGCAATCTGGCGAATTTCTTCAAGCTGCTTAGTTTTGCCTTTCCGTTCCAAAAAATATTCAAGATCGTAACTACGATCAAAATGGTCTTCAATCGCCCTTTTAGAGGGCCCAGTGACGATAATGATATCTTCAATCCCAGAGGCCACTGCCTCTTCCACCACGTATTGAATTACCGGTTTATCTACCACCGGCAGCATTTCTTTGGGCATGGCTTTAGTTTGAGGCAAAAATCGGGTCCCGTAACCCGCAGCTGGAATAACCGCTTTAGTAACCTTTTTCATAACCAATTGTCCCTAGATTGGTAGCGTCCTAAATGATATCATATCCATAAATAATAATTCAACGAGGGGAGGTGGGTAAAAATGCAGAAGAATCCATACCAGCGAGTCGGTGTTTTTGTTGATGTTCAAAATATGTATTACTCAGCCAAAAATTTATATGGTAGCAAGGTAAATTTCGGCCAAATCCTGAAAGATGCAGTTGCCGACCGCCAACTAATTAGATCAGTCGCTTACGTAGTAAGGGCCGAGGAGCCATTGGAGCAAACTTTTTTTGATGCTTTAGAAAAGGCTGGTTTTGAAGTAAAGGTCAAAGA
>MHCO01000011.1:0-405 GCA_001816645.1 Candidatus Woykebacteria bacterium GWB1_45_5 | reverse complement strand
GGTGATTATGTCCCAGCTGTTGAATTCTTGCGTAATCAAGGCCACCGGATAGAGGTGATGGGCTTTCGCCAAAGTACTTCTAATAAATTGGCTGGCGAAGCGGATGAGTTTATTGATATGGACGCTGAACACGCGAAGTATCTGCTGGCGCCAAAACAAACGAGGAAAAGACGGTTTAGTTCTTAATAAACGGAAGCTAAAAAGCCGCTGGGAGGAAGCACGAGCGAACGGCTTTCCCCCAGCGGCGCGAACATGTCGAACCTCCCTCTCCGAGTTAGGTTGGTTCACTCCGGCTCTCGGCGGTGATTCACCTACCACGGTGTTACCGCCGTCGATGGCGATGCATGGCACCTAGAGAACAAGGCCCGCCTAACTCAGGTGGTGTCGATATCCTCCAGGCCCAGG
>MHCO01000010.1 GCA_001816645.1 Candidatus Woykebacteria bacterium GWB1_45_5 | reverse complement strand
ATTCGATTTGAGCAGAGCAGCTATTGCATACATACCCCTCACTACGGAGAGTGTAGTTCTCTCTCACGCACCCCTCAACTATCTCTACAAGCTCTTGGGGCGAGTTCAAAGTAAGCTTGGATGGGGTTTGCATCGCTCTCCTCTCCTAGAACCGAAGGCTTAGCAGCATTTGGCTGTGAGGTCCTTATATCACACTATAAGTTAACCAGTCAAGGACTATTCGTATTCAATCGTAGCGTGAGGTTTTTGGGTGGTGTCGTAAACCACCTGTTTACTTCTTTTACTTGTAGTAAAATAAGAAAAGATGAAGAAAGCTGCTTTCTTTTTGTTTGGCCTAATATTCCTTTCTTCAATAACGCCTACTTTCGCTGACGTGGGCGTTAAAATCGAACCAAAAAGCTTTTTTATTCAAGCCATTCCTGGTAAGACAGTCCGTGAAGTAGTCACTCTCAAAAACTCCTTCTCTGCCCCAAAAAACGTTTATTTAGCTTGGCAAGGTTATCAGCTAACGGAAGGTAAGTTTACTAGCGAAACGGATCGGGCTGATCATACAATTAACTTTGCCCGGCTTAATACCAAGATAGTCGAGCTCCAACCACAAGGTCTAGGGGTAGTAGAGATCGAATTTGAAGTCCCCAAAGATACCTTACCGGCTGATTATTATGGAGCTCTCGTAGCTAAAGGTGAGGGCTGGCAAGAGAGGGCCGATTTTACAATCCGCGTTTTAGGCAGAATCGAAGAAAAGGTTGAGATAGCTCAATTTTCGGCTAAAGGCGACGCAATAATCCTAAAAATTGCCAACCGGGGCAATCAAACCACTGATTTTCGAGCTAGTATAAAAATTCAAGACTTCCTCGGTAGAACAAAGAACCTGGGGCCAATAAAAGGTGGCTTAAAAGCAGCCGAAATAAAAACAATTCAAGTCAAACACGCTGCTACCTTACCCGGCCCTTATCAAGCGAAGATTGATTTGGAATTTGGTAGCCAAAAGCAAGAAGTGGTCTTTTACTCGTTTTGGATCCATCCCGAAATCTTTTTGATCGCCGGGGCAATAATCGTAATTGCTGTTCTGATCTTTTTAGCCAAGCGAAGAAAGAAAAATGATTAAGAAGATCTTTTGTTTATACCTTTCTATCAGCGTTAGTCTACTCTTTTTTCTCGTCGGCACAAGGCAAGCGAGAGCGGATCCCCCGCCTGTAGAAGCCCAGGTAACTATCACCGCCACCGTGCCCGAGACTACGGTTACTTTCTCCGGTTTTGCGCCGGCTAGCTCAACAGTAACGCTCAAAGAGGGGGTGGTGGTAATTGGTACAACTACCACCAACCCAAGTGGTGTTTTCACGAGAACTGTTGTCAGCTCATCAGGCCTGCATGATTTTTCCCTCTATTACACTGATACTGCCGGCCGGACCACCCCGGAAACTTATTTTAACGGTACCAACCTACCACCCCATGTTGACACTCCCATCAGTAATATTCACTTGCCACCAACGATTGCTTTATCCAAATCGCCAATTTCCCAAGGTGAGTCGGTTCTAGTGTTTGGCCAGGGGGCACCTGGTTCGACTGTCCATGTATTCCTAAACGGAGGGGAAAAATTCAGTGCTGTAGTTGGCGGCGGCAGCGATTGGCTCTTTACATTAAGTTCCGGGTACAATGTTGGCGCCAATAGCCTTTACGCTTATCTGACAAGGGCTGGTCTTTCTGATTCAGTTAACAGTTTCACCGTAAATTTGCAGGTTAACCCTTGTAAACGAAGTGACCTAAACTGCGATGGTTATGTCAATTTAACTGATTTTTCGATTCTACTCTACTGGTGGGGTAGCAACAATGAAACGGCTGATACCAATGACGATGGTGTGGTCGGCCTAATCGACTTTAGTATTATGATGTTTGACTGGACGGATTAAAGAATTTAGAATTAATAATGTAGAATTGATAATTTTATGAAACCTGTCCGCAAAATTTTAATCGGGCTTTGCTTAGCTAGCGTTTTGCTATCCACCGACCTTGCTCAGTTGACGCAAGCAGCCGGTGCTTCACTCTATCCTTCTCCGACAACGGGAAGCAAGTATGTTGGAGAGAAATTTCATGTCTTTATCTATGTTGGAGCCGATCAGTCAGTCAACACTTTTGACGTCTATGTTTCAGTTTCCAACTTCACAGTCACCGGGATTTCGGTCGCCGGTAGTATTTGTAAACTTTACCCAAGCTCGCCAAGTTACAGTCCCACTTCTGCCCATTTCCAATGCGGGCTGCCGACACCAGGTTATACCGGAGGTGCTGGTTACATTGGCGCAGTAATCGTCAAAGGCAATTCGCCGGGTACGGCTAAGTTATCCATCGCCAGCGGCTCGAAAGTCTTGGCCAATGATGGCTTTGGAACGAATATTTTAAGTAGTCTTGGGACGGCGACTTTTAACATCTTACCACCGCCTACCGCCGCTCCTTCCGTTACCTCCAGTACCCACCCCGACTCTGATAAATGGTATAAAAATAAAGACGTCTCGCTTTCTTGGTCAGGTGCGGGAAGCGAGTTTAGCTATCAATTCGATCAGTCAGCCGATACTATCCCTGACACTGTTTCAGAAGGGACGGAAAAGGCCAAAACCTACAAAGAGGTTGCCGACGGTCTTTGGTATTTTCACGTCCGGGTCAAAGGCAGTGGCGGTTGGAGCGCCACAACTTCCTTTCGAGTCCAAATCGATTCTACTCCACCCGAACCCTTCACCCCCGAAGCTGATCCAAAGAAAGACGCGGAGAAACGGCCAATCATTTCTTTTGTCACAGCCGATGCTACTTCGGGGATCGACCACTACGAAGTTAAGATCGACAACGGTGTTTGGGTTACTGCCCTCTCCCCCTACCAGATACCGAAAATCGCTTCCGGCAAACACACGATTTATGTCAAAGCTATCGACAAGGCCGGTAATGAGCGGATTGGCCAGGTGGAGGTTGGGGTGAAAGAAATCCCCGCACCGATAGTGACGAAACCAAGCGATGGTAGTTTCATTCCTTACACTCCCTCTTTGCAGATTGCCGGTCGCTCGGAAGCCAACTTTCAGGTGGAAATTTATCTTGATGATAAAAAGATTGCGACTGTGAAAACCGACAAGAATGGCAATTTCACCTATACTCATAAAAATCTCCTCACCGCCGGCAAGCACACTATCTACGCAATAGCGCTTAACCCCGACGGCATTGAATCACCAAAATCAAATGTCGTCAACTTCACTCTTGACCCGAGGGCATTTGATTTAGCCGGATTGACCGTTCCTGGAATAATTGTTTACTCCTTCTTATTTGGTCTAATAATTATTTTGGTCATCATATTTGTTTTCTTCATCTTACGTTCCCGCCGCTACCGCAAAAAACTTAAAGAAATCTTCGAAGGTCTGGAAGAAGAGGTCGAGGAAGATCTCAGCGAAGAGAAAGCAAGCGATAAGGCTAAAGAAAAAGTCGAAAAAGATTTTGAGGAGACGGAAAAAGAACTCTAGAGAAGAAAATTGGTAATTAACAACTACTGTTTGTTCTCTGCTAACTGCTGTTTGCGCTCTGTGGTCCGCTTACTGCTTGCTGTCCTGGTGGCGGTTGATCAAGCGGAACTTCTTCGGGGATAAAGACCTCTGGACCGGCTGCTTTCTGAGTTTTGTACCAACGGTAAGCAAGATAGCCGGCAATAGCCAGGAAGGCTAAGAATAGAGCGTAGGGGAAGATTTTAATGAGGAAGCGCTTAATCGCCGCGGTGGTCTTTTGCGCAGGAGTCCCAATCATGTAGCGACCGACCTCCACTTTGGCTAAAACATCGGCCGGTGGAACTTGAGTGAGGTTGGAATCAGCAGTATCTCCTGGGCTGAAGGCGATGATTAGGTTAGTATCCCCAGCATCTTTGGCTTTGAGGTTAAGGGTAGCTAAGATAGCAGTGCCAGTAAATTCTTCCTTTCTTTCCGCCAGTGCAGTGATGTAAATCGTTCCTTTGTTGATCGACTTTAGAGGCACATTTTTGAAGGCCTCACCTTCGTCGATGGAAACTACGTCAATTACCCTTTGGTCGTAACTGATCTTAACATCCGCCCCGGCCAAAGGTAGCGTGCTGTTGATTACCACCGCCACTTGGAATTCCTCCTTCATTTTAAGTTGTTGGGAGGCTGGCTCGAGGAGAATAGAGGCTTCACTCGGAGTAGCTTGACCCTTGTTTTGAGCTAAAACAGCTCCCGCTAAACAAACACTAAAAGAAGTTAGAACGATTACTAAAATAAAAAGCTTGCTGGCCTTTTGAACTACCCTCATTAATTCCATTATACTGCTCGTGATCATCTTGTCTAGTCTCCTTTTTTTCCAAAGTGGGTGAGAAGAATTGCCCAATCAAAGGAGTTGGTAATTCCGTCTCCATTTAGGTCACCAAAGGAAGTTTGCGAAGCAACAAAACTAGCTAAAGCTAGCTGGTCAACCAATCCAATGTAATTATCTTGGTTTATATCTCCTAAGATCAAGTCGCCGATTGTCAATTTGCTTTCACTGCCTTCTGGAGTAAACCTAACTTTTTTTACCAGACTTTTCCCG
Organism: Candidatus Woykebacteria bacterium GWB1_45_5; assembly: GCA_001816645.1. GTDB lineage: Bacteria > Patescibacteriota > Microgenomatia > Woykebacterales > RBG-16-39-9b > GWB1-45-5. Next base: position 1,278 of record MHCO01000010.1, on the reverse strand, counting down.
CTTTGCAGTACCAAAATATATTCTTGGCCAAGAGGCAACGCCACTGCCTTTAAATCCAAAGAGTAACTTTTTGGCCCACTGCCTTGAACCTGGATATTTTGCGACACGCTACCTACCTCTACTTTAACTTGTACCTTCCCTCTCAAGTTCGGGATTGAGATTTCCAGCTGTATGCTTTCCAGTATTTTTGCACCTGGACTAGAACCCGGCCCTGGTGGTTTCGGGGTGGGGTTTGGCGGCGCGCTGCAAACCCCACTCCCAGAACAGGTTTGGCCGGCTGGGCAAGAAGTAGAGGAAGACCACTCCAAACAAGAATCGGTGTCGTAATTCCCGCAGGTTTTGTAATGTGTGCCATCGGTACATTGTTTTGCACCAGACGGCGAGCATTCATCACTGCAAAGCGGTGGTGGTGGGGTATAGGTAATAATAAGCCTAGCTGGTGTCCTCCCTCCCGTTACGTACTCATAAGATCTTGCGTAAAATAGCCGATCTGGGCTTGTTTTACCATGAATCAAAAGTACAATAGCATTACCGGCAGACCAACCTGGTCGATTTACAACTCCCTGGATTACGTTTTTGATATCCGGCGACGATTTATATCCGACTCCAACGTTTGTCGCTACCCAGGCCACAGAATTACTGGTTCTCACCCGGTTTACGACATCCCTTTCGATAACAAAATCCTTTGCGTTATCGACATCATTGGCAAAAATATCGACATTTGGATTATCATTAGTACTGTTATAAACATAAGGCTGAAAGACAGCGGAATTGACGACGCTTCCTTTAGGGATATTAACATTGGTAAAGCGGAAACCGCCACTATACCGAAGGAGGTTTGCATCATTTGAGTTCATTGAAATGTAATAGTCGTTGTAATCCGCCGAACCTTTACTACTGTAGCTCTGGTAAGCATCATCAGCACCGGCACTAATTTCCAAGTTAATAGTTTGGGCTGCTGCTTGCGGAGTAAGACTTGGTCTTTGACGGGAAAGAGAAACTGTCAGGGGAATGGAGACTAAGATAACCAAAGCCCCGAGGGCAATCAGTAGATTTCTTTCTGAACACTCTAGCTTGATTGTTTTCTTGATTCTTGGTGATAAACCCATGGAGCCTTCTAGGTTAAGCTTATCGCCTAGAACGCTTGTTTGTCAATTTCTACGACATTTACGTTGACACACCGGTGGGTTAATTCACTCCGACGGTAAATTCTTGGCGAGAAGGAATTTGATGGATTATTCTCAATCTTAATCAAATTGTTCGCTAGGAGAGAAAAAG
>MHCO01000009.1:5865-8062 GCA_001816645.1 Candidatus Woykebacteria bacterium GWB1_45_5 | reverse complement strand
GTATCAGTAAAAATCACCCCTTTTTCTTCCCAAACTTTCTTGATTGATTGATAGACAACCTCGCTTTCATACTGGGCGCCGACACCAGCCAACCACTTTCTCTCTGCTTCGGGTATGCCGATTTTTTCGTAAGTATCGCGGATTTCTTTTGGCAAATCTTGCCAATTTTTGGTTTGTTTTTCGATGGGTTTGAGATAGTAATAAATATTATTGAAATCTAGACTCGTTAGATCAGGTCCCCAAGTCGGCAATTTCTTAGACTCAAAGGTTTGGAATGAATCTAGCCTAAAGTGGGCCATCCAAGCTGGCTCATTTTTTTGACGGGAGATTTCTTTAACGATATCTTCACTCAAACCCTTGCGAGCTTTGAATACATAACGTTCTGGCTTGGAAAAGCCGTATTTGTAATCTGTCCCCACTTTAACTAGTTGTTTTGACATAAGACGTATATCCTTTGGTCTCTAACTTCGCTGCAATTTTTTTACCGCCGCTTTCGACTATCTCCCCGTTAACCAAAACATGAACTTTGTCAGGCGAGATATATTTCAAAATCCTTTGATAATGGGTAATTAGCAAAACACCGACATTTGATTTATTAGTCTTTTTTATTTCCTTAGCCACTAATTTCAAAGAATCAATGTCCAAACCTGAATCTACTTCATCTAAGATCGCGTATTTTGGCTTTAAAACGGAAAGTTGTAGTATCTCCGATTTCTTCTTTTCCCCACCACTAAACCCATCGTTAATACTGCGGGAAGCAAAAGACTCGTCAATTTTTAATTTGTTCATGTTTGTTTTAAGAATCCCAAAAAATTCTGGCATGGCGACATTTTGTTTCTGATTTTTCAGGGAAGCTCGCAGCAAACTAGCGGTCGAAACTCCAGGAACAGCGGTTGGATACTGCAGAGCTAAAAATAAACCCGCTTTGGCTCGTTTGTCTGGGGAAAGCTTATTAATTTCTTTTTCGTCGAGCTTAACCAGACCAGAAGTAATTTTGTAGCGCGGATGGCCGGCTAAGGCTAGGGCAAGTGAACTTTTCCCCGACCCATTTGGCCCCATTAAAACATGGATTTCGCCAGATTTGATCTTTAAAGAAATACCTCTGATTATTTCTTTGTTAGCAGCCCAGACGTGTAAATCGCGAATCTCAAACATAGGTACCTAGTCTAGCACAACACCTTGAGACTTTCTACTTAATAACCTTCTCATTGACACCTTCCTTGAAATTCCAATAAAATTTAATCAAGACCATGAGCCCTGCCTTAAATCTAATTAACAGTTACCGCAAAAAAATACCCTACCTTCTGGCTGTCTTCTTCTTAACTTTTGTCTTGGCCGCCCAAGCAGCTATCCTTTGCCCACCACGGGTAATGGCAGCGGAATCCACTGCCGGGCACCAGCTCGATAAGCCTTTCGTCATAGCCGTTTGGGGTTTGGTTGATAAGAAATCCTTATCGCTGGAGATCGAACCCAATCTACCAGTAAAAACTACTTGGAAAAGTAGTTTTTTTCCCCTGGTCCAACGTCTAGTAATCGAGCCAGTCGGTCTTGTTCCAGCTGATTCTAACTATTCTATTAAAGTAGCGGTAAAAAATTGGTCTGGTACAACTTCTGTTTCCGAGCTTCTCGTTCAAACAGAATCTCTACCAAAAGTCCTCTCAGCAAACCCAGCGCTAAATGAAGAAAATGTCCTGCCTGACTCCGAAATCGTTTTTGCGCTGGACAAAACTTTTACTGCGGAGAGTTACGAGCTTTTAGCCGAGCCAAAGTTTGATTATGACCTCCAGGTAAGAGATTCCAAGGTCTTTGTAAAACCCTCCAAACGGCTGATCCAAGGTCAAAAGTACGATCTCCAGCTGCTCCTCAAGTTGGCAAACGGAGAAACTGAACCAATTTATACTATCAGCTTCACGGTAGTTACTCCTTTAAATATTGCTGCCTCCAATCCCACCAACAACGCTGAAACCGTTCTCAAACAGACAAAGATTAGTCTCACCTTCAACAAGGCGGTCGATAAACAAATTTGGACAAAGTCATTCCGGATCGAGCCGGAAACTGTGGGTGATTTTGCTTGGCCAGATGAAAAAACTGTTGTCTTTACGCCAAGCGTGCCTCTAAAAACCAACACTTCTTATTCAATAAAGATTTCCGCGGCCGCTTTAAGGGGAATTGATGGCTCTCGGCTCGAACAGGACCT
>MHCO01000009.1:2377-5809 GCA_001816645.1 Candidatus Woykebacteria bacterium GWB1_45_5 | reverse complement strand
GCAGCGCGGCCAGTCCAAACTCAAAGATAAAAGTGACTTTTGATCAGCCGGTGGATCAACCTTCCGCACAAGAGCGATTTTCCCTCTCCCCAACCGTTCCGGGAAGTTTTAGTTGGGAGGGAAACACTCTTGTCTTTCACCCAAGCGGTCTTTCCCTATCCGCCACTTACCAGGTAAGTATGGCAGCTGCTATCAAAAGTGTTGGTGGGGAAGATAGTACGATAGGTTTCAGCACCACCTTTACAACTACCAGCGAGCGGGCTAGAGTAATTGGCTACTCGGTAAGAGGGCGACCAGTAACCGCAACCTATTTTGGTCTTGGTCCACAGAAGATCCTTCTTATTGGTGCTCTTCATGGTAGCGAAACCAATACTGGGGTGCTGCTTTCTCAATGGATTGATTTTCTGCGGGCAAATCAGACCAGTATCGCTTCCGATCGAACATTCATCATTGTCCCTTACGCCAACCCTGACGGAAAGGCGGCTGCTACTCGTTTTAATGCCAACCGAGTTGATCTTAACCGTAACTGGGGTTCTTCCAGCTGGCAGAGCACAAGTTACTGGATGAACAACGCTTACCCAAATGGGGGCGGCGCACAGCCTTTTTCTGAACCCGAAACCCAAGCATTGCGAAATCTTTTACTTAGTGAGCGGCCAAGCCGTGTAATCTCCTACCACGCGGCTATCAATGCCGTAATTGGGGGTAGTATTGCTGATTCTTTTGCTGACTGGTACAGCAGCCAAACCGGTTACCCGAAGGCATCTGGAGGGGAGGAAACATTTGGTTACCCAATTACCGGTACCTTGGAAGAGTGGGCAAACGATAATGGAATGATGACGATTGTAGTAGAGTTGGCTTCAGCGACTTCTTCAGAATATGGGCGTAACCTCCCTGCTTTAAAAGGTCTACTTAATCTACCAATCTAATAAGTGGGTTTTTCTTATTTCTTCTCGTAAATTACGATATTTTGCTTATCGAAAGTTTCTTTTAGGCGTTTGCGTAGTTCCCCTAGCACTTCCCATTGTTTGATCGGTTTGGTTTTGCCGGCAATCTTTAAGACCATCCCCTCTTTGGCAATCTCCTCCACTCTTAATACTTTTGGCGTTTCACTGATTATCTTGCTAAGTTTTTCATCCTTAACTAGACCTTCCCCAACATCATCAATAGTCTTGGTGACTGCGGCGAGGTCATTCTTTCCCTCAACCATTAGATCTAAATTGATTTTGGAATAGCCTTGGGTAAGGTTACTAGCCAGTTTTATTTCGCCATTTGGTATATTGTGGACCGTCCCGTCCAGATCCCGCAAAACCGTCCGGCGCAGATTTACCTCTTCCACCTTTCCTTCAACCCCAGCGATTCTGACAATGTCTCCATCGGTGTATTGATTTTCGATGAGAATAAAAAGGCCGCTAATCATGTCCCGCACCAGATTCTGGGCCCCAAAGGCAATGGCAAAGCCCGCAATTCCGGCTCCGGTGAGAATTGGCAAGATATTAATACCCAGTTCGGAGAGGATAATAAAGAAAGCCGCTGCCCAAATTAAAAAGCCAGCTGTGGCAGCAAAAACGCCAACAATTGTCTCGATTCTTTGCTCAAATTCTTCTTTTTCTTCGGTTTTTCGTTTGGTAGCGATTATTTTTAGTACCCGGCTGATAATTTGTTTAGCGGTCTGGTGGGCAATAAGCGCAACCGCCAATATTAAAACTATCCGCAGGAGGTTTGGCGTTGCGTTAAATACGATGGTCGGATCAAACTCGAAAGACATAGACAGTACCCCGCCGTGTACCAGAATGTGATGATTGGTACACGGGGGAAAGCGTAGCAAAAAGCCAATCTGTTGTCAATTAGGGGTAAATTTGTTTGCCTTGATCGTTTTCTAAAATGACGGCGAGGGTGGGGCAGCTTTTGGCGGCAGCGAGGATACCTTCTTCAGGATCCTTTTTATCATTATCTTTAAGGGTTGCTTTCAGCTCATCATCTAGCTCAAAGGTATTGGGGGCAAGGGCAACACAGGTTCCGGCGCCAATACAAAGATCACGATCGATTTTAATTTTCACTTGAACTCCTGTTCAATGAAAACAAATTCCAAAGGATATTTATTTTCTTGGTAAACATAGCTTATTCTGACGGTTCCAAGCTTTCGGCACGGCGTAAGTTGGCGACGGTGGCGATCTTGACCGCCAACTTTTTCACCACAGCAAAATTGTAAACCAGCCAGTAAGCAGCAAGGGCATAAGCAGCGCCGGCGAAAGCATCAATAAAATAATGTTCGCCCAGGTAGACCGTCGAAACCCAAACTATAGGGGGGTACGGCAAAAAGAGCCAAAAGCCTCGTTTGGAAACCCGGCGAAGAGCCAATAAAACCAAGGTTGGGTAAGCCGCGTGTAACGAAGGTATAGCTGCAACTGGGTTTGGATTCAAACGGGAGTAGTAATAAGAAAGATTCCAAGTCCAACCAAGATGATCAACCGCTAGATTAGTAATCTTGGTAATAGAGATCAAACCTTCCTTAGCAGCATACCAAGGCGGTGCGGCGGGAAATAGAAGGAAAGTAATGAAGCCCGAGAAAGAAAGAATAAGAAGGGCGATAATAAATCGGTAATATTGGCTTTTATATTTTAGCCAAAGATAAAAAGCAAAGATTAGCGGCAATGGGAAATGTAAAAAGTAGATTATAGTGGCGGCAATATCCTGCCAACCAATGCTCCCCGCCTTATAGAAAAGGTCTTGTAATACCTCGGTTGGTAAGTACCCAGCAAATAAAGCCCGCTCCCAAGTTACTAAGAGGCCGACATGAACGCCAAAAGGGCTGTCGGCAAAGCCACGCATCATCTCGTAGGCAAGAAGAAGAGCAACGAAAGGCGCCCAGTCCCGTAAAAAGCTTTTCAACCGGCCGACGATGATAGCCGCAAAAAGCAGAAAAATAAAAAGCCGATCAGGCGTGATGGAAACATTGCGGGAAAGCATTAAGATAACTACTGCCGCGAGATATCCAATTAGTAAAAGGGTGATGATGTTTTGTCTACCCATTGGTATTTATTTTACCATCATCGAGCTACTTATAAATAATTCGATGAGGCAGCTCGAACATACTGTTATGTAAGGACTAGAAATTTTCAGTTCTCAATTTGAAATTTTTCAAATTACACCATATTTCTGCAAGAATTCTTCCAAAATTAATCCCGCCTGCATCATTTTTGCGGCGTTTTCCACCCCGATGTAACGGTAGTGCCAAGGCTCGTAAATGTAGCCGGTAACCGTTTCTTTCCCTTTTGGATAAGAGAGGGCAAAACCGAAATGGTAGGCATTGTTGGCAAGCCATGTCCCTTCGGCTGCCGCTTCAAAATTCTGATTAAAATCACCACCTGACCCACTGTTAGCAAAATCAACCGCTGTTCCTAGCTGATGTTGGGAATGCCCGGCTTTGGCACT
>MHCO01000009.1:160-2369 GCA_001816645.1 Candidatus Woykebacteria bacterium GWB1_45_5 | reverse complement strand
AACCGGCTTTAGCCACCCAGTAATCAAAGGTGTTCTGCTGCTGCCAATATGATCGGTAAGTGGAAAGAGCAGCTAAATTAACCCCTTCGGCTTTAGCAGTCCCCGCCATTTTAACCAAGGCGTCGGCGGCTTCTTTCCGCAGCTTCAACCCCGGCTTAGTAACGGCGACTACTCCGTCTAACCCCACTAAATCTCTTGGCTCATAAGAAGAAGGCAAACGAATATGTTTATTGACCAAGACTAACAGATCGTCGCCTTTATACGTGGTGATTATCCCTGAACTTATTTCAGTGTTGCGTTTTGCTTTGATAGTAGCAATGATCGGAGTAAAGCCAGGCTCTTGTGTACTTGTTATCTTGACAATTTCGGTATTAGTCGCCGGCTGCGTATTTGAACGCGTCTCAACCTTATCTTTAGGTAGAAAAACGCCTAAAATTACAATTAAAAGAGGTATGGCGTAGGAGATTAGCCCTTGTAAACTGCCCATGTCCTAAAATAATAAGCCACCAATGGGATTTTTGTCAAAAAATGGATTTAAACGCTAATTTAAATTATTCGCGTTGATTCTTTCTAAAGAAGTAAAGGCCTACAACTAATAATGTTATCCCTGATACAATATAAAGCCCCTTTACCCAAACCGGCTCTTTATATTCCAGATTCACTTCTCCATTGGCGTAAAGCAGCATTAAATTCGGTGCTGCTCGGTAAATTGGTATCACCTTGCCGGCTGAGCTGGCAGACCAATAAGGAAAATAAGAAACTTTAGCCAAAACTGGCACTGGTTTTTTTGAATTTATTTCCAATTCAAACTTTGTTTGCCGTCGGTTAGCAGACAGAATTTTAACCTGGGTTCCCTCTAGTTCTTTCAAGCATTTGGAGGGCAGTAGCTCACCATTGACAAAATACGGCAGTGATTTAACTGCCCCCTCCTCCAACCACCAGCTTTCAACCGCTTGATTCCAATTGTTTTCGATAGGTTCAAGTGATAGTCCAATCACTTCAAATAACGGCGTCTCCGAAACCTTTTCGAGATTGTAATATTTGGTCTCATCCTCTCCAACCCAGTCACCAACCGTACCTTTTTTCGTCTCTTCGAGATTAATTAGGTAGTTTATCCCCAAGAGATCTAAAAGCTGTTGGATTCTATCTTGATCAACAAATTTAGTCTCCAAAGCCGCTCCCTCCTCTTCCGGATACGCGTCTCGCCGAAGGCTTTTTATTAGTGACTGGACAAAAGGAGCGGTGGCGCTGCTTTCTGGAAAAACGCCAAAGGCCCAAGAGCTCTGCGGATTTTCTTTTTCTAAACGGGTTTGAAACTCGTAGACTACCGGGAAGGTCTCTGTTCGCCGAAAAGTCTCCAGGAACCGACCAGACACTTTCCTCGGATCTTCTAAACTAACCTTAACTGCTGAGTAATCTGCTGGGTTTTTCAACAAAAGCCCGACCACGATTGAGAAAAAGATCAAAAGGGTTCCGGCTTTGATCACGCTTTTATACTTTTCTAGCCAGCGCTGTTCCGCGAAAAAACCCAAAAGACTGCTGGTAAAAAATAAATAGGCAAATATTTGAAAGCGGTAAACACTAAGTGTCTCAAGTAAGAAACTGGTACCAAACATCCTGAATAAAATTGAATCAATAACGGTAAGGGTTGAGATGGCACCACTAGCTAAAGATAAAACAAAAATATTTTCTTTCTTTGTTTTTAATGAATAAAGTAATAAAGCGAGAGAAAATACAACCACGACAATATTTGGCCACAGGTAAGAAGTGATTATCCCGTGGGTAGCTACAGAGGTATACTGGCGATTGATAATAAAAGGCAGCCAGAAAAAGGCAGTTAAAACGGGAGCCACCACAAGAACTAAGGCGGGAGGTCGCCAAGAAGGTTTTCCCTCAAACAAAATTTTTGTCAGGAGAAGGGTTCCCAAATAGAAGATGCCGATCATCCCCGCTACGAAATGAGTAATTATCAACAAAGATAAAAGCAGACTAGCCATCAGAAAATTTTTAAAATTCGTTTGAGCTAAACTAGCCAAGAAAAGGAAAGCGAGTGGCAGAACAAAGAAATTCGGCAAAAGGCCTAGATGAAAGAAGCTGCGGATATTACTACCCAAGAAATCCGGGGTAAATAAAATGAAGGAAAAAAGCACTAAAGTTGTTACCCCTCGCCATACTTGGTCAGCAACAAAAGTTCGAACAAAAACAGAAA
>MHCO01000009.1:0-125 GCA_001816645.1 Candidatus Woykebacteria bacterium GWB1_45_5 | reverse complement strand
AATAATTTAACGGCAATAGTAGTCCCAACCAAAAAAGATAACCCGGCAGCGAGCCAGTGAAAAAAAGAAGGATAAAACACTCCTTGAGGCCAGCCAAGGAGCTCCCAGGCGTTCCAGCCAGAAGG
>MHCO01000008.1:6098-6787 GCA_001816645.1 Candidatus Woykebacteria bacterium GWB1_45_5 | reverse complement strand
GCTCATCGTCAATCTCCAAGGACTAGGGGACTTAATCGTCTTTACTTCCGTCCTCAAGCACTACAAAAAAGCCTTCCCTGGCCAAAAAATTTATCTTCTGGCTAAAGAAGAGAATCATGTTGAAAAAATCTTCGAAGAAAATCTTGTCGATAAAGTCATCATATTGAATTATCGGCAGCTCGCCATCAATCCCTTTTATGGATACCAATTAGTCAAAAATTTAAGGAGCATTGGTTTCAAGGCTGTCATTAACCACGATTTTAGCGCCGCTGAAATCTTAGGCAAAATCCTTTCTCTAGAAATTGGCGCCGAAGAAATTATCGGCTACGAGGGTATGGCCATAGAGTTTATCCGGCCCTTTGATGCCCAACAGAAAAAAAATTTAAAGTTTTTTTCCCAAAAAGTTTTGCCTAAATTCACCCGAATTATCCCCCGCATCGATTATCGAGCCGACCTGCTCGATCGTCTCCCGAGCGCTCTTGAACACTACATCGCTATTTTTGAAGCCGTGTCAAAATTCAAAACTAGTGATTACTACACTTTTGTCCCCAATTATTACGAAAATAAAATTTCAACTAAAAATTACGTTGTCTTTAACTTGAACGCGAGTGTCGGCTACAAACGGTGGCCGCTGGACCGCTTTGCCACTATCGCCGAAAGAGTTAAAAAAGAAGGCAAAGAAATCGTGC
>MHCO01000008.1:5676-5992 GCA_001816645.1 Candidatus Woykebacteria bacterium GWB1_45_5 | reverse complement strand
CACCTTGCCATTGCCCTCAAAAAACCCACGCTTTGTCCCGCCGGCGGAGGCCAATTTGGAATGTTTACTGACTATGGCTACCCTGGAATCAATCATTGGGTTTATCAGAGAACTCGTTGTTTCTGTGATAACTGGCATTGCGGTCGAGATTTAAAAATTAAAAAACCATCGCCCTGTCTTGATGCGGTCAGCACCGATGCTGTTGGCGAAAAACTGGAAAAAATCTTCGGAGTTATCAAAAATATGCCTGTTCTATCGGCGGCTAGTTTTGAAGTCTTATTCAACAAGCTTCCTGATGAAAAGTCTGTTGCTAAAA
>MHCO01000008.1:3958-5641 GCA_001816645.1 Candidatus Woykebacteria bacterium GWB1_45_5 | reverse complement strand
TACAACTTTAATAGAATTAGTTTTGAGTACAGTAATTTCCTCTCCACTCTAAAGCAGATGCCATACTTAGATATCCTCTTTTATCCTTATGACTTTGCTCTTCAGATGGGCCGAAAAGTTTTTAACCGTGGACTGCTCGATTTAGTTAAAAAAGAAAAACCCGATTTATTTTTTGCTTTTATGTATACCGATGAATTAAACATTCGAACACTCGAGCAAATAAAGCAACTCACAACATCCATCGCCTGGTTCGCTGACGACCACTGGCGCCTTGATAATTACTCTAGATTTTACGCTTCGCATTTCACCACCGCCATTACCACTTGGGGCGAGGGGGTGAAAAATTATGAACGTTACGGTATCAAAAATGTTATCCGCTCCCAGTGGGCATGCAACCATCTTATTTGGAAACCCTCTGTATCTATTAGCCAAGACATCGATGTTAGTTTTGTCGGCCAGTACAACTCCGCTCGCGGCGACATCGTTCGCCAGCTTCGGAGTTTAGGTCTTGAGATTTGGGTTCGCGGCTGGGGTTGGCTCGAGGGTCGTCTCCCCGGCGGGGATATGATTCAAGCTTTCTCGAGAAGTAGAATTAATTTAAATTTCAACACTCCGCCTAATCGTTGGACTCCGAAACTTCTAGCCCGTCTCTTCTTCAAACGTTCTTTAAACAAAATCCGACCCAACTGGCATCTCGTAAGCAACTTCCGATGCTGGTTAAATACCACCATTCCTCAAATCAAAGCTCGCCCGTTTGAAGTGATCGGATGTGGCGCTTTCCTCATCTCAGCTTTCGCCGATGATGTTGATCTTTACTATCAAGACAAAAAAGAAATCGTCTACTATAGCAACATTCCTGACCTAGTCGAAAAAATCCGATTTTATCTTAAAAACCCCGAACTTCGGAAACAAATCGCCAATGCGGGTTATAAGCGCACCATCCAAGAACATACTTATATGAAAAGGTTCGCCGAGATATTTAAACATATCGGGCTAAAGTATGATTCCTAAATTAGTTTCAATCATAATTCCGGCTTGGAACGCCGAAAAATATATCCGCGAGTCTGTTGATTCCGCTTTGAATCAAACCTATCAAGACGTTGAAGTGATTGTCGTAAACGACGGCTCTACTGATCAAACCGAAAAAATTCTCCAGCCTTACTTTAAAAACCCTAAAGTCCGCTACTTAACCCACGAAAATCTCGGCCTTGCCTTCACGCGAAACACCGGCATTAAAAATGCGCGCGGAGAATTTATCGCTTTATTAGATAGCGACGATATTTTTTTGGCCGGCAAAATCGAGCGCCAAGTCAAAATCCTCGAAGCTAACCCCGACTACGATATTTGCTATTCCGACCTTCTTCACTTCACCGACGAGGAACCAAGAAAGTTTTTTCACCATCGCTACACCTACCCTTCGGGCGACATTTTCGGTAAACTCATCCATCAACAATTTATTAATCCCTTAACGGTAATTATCCGAAAGGCAGTTCTTGAACGTTTTGGTTCTTTTGATCCTAACCTCAAGCGCTCCGAGGACTGGGAACTTTGGCTACGCCTGGCGAAAAACGGCGTCAAATTCTATTACTTAAACGAAGTTCTAGCCCACTATCGAATTAGAAGTGTTGGTAATCTTTCTTCGATCGAAAGCGAACCGGAAATGAAAGAAAAAAATCTTGAAAT
>MHCO01000008.1:0-3936 GCA_001816645.1 Candidatus Woykebacteria bacterium GWB1_45_5 | reverse complement strand
CTTACCCCCGACGAAATCCATAGATATAATTTCGAAGCTATTATTCACCGGCTCAAAAAAAAGTTAGTATTAGCTTACTTGATGGTAGAAAATAAAACTTTTGCTTTAAAAAACTCCGAGTCTAGCTTCCAGAGATTTTTAATTCTAGCCGTCCCTAGTAAAATCTGGAAATTTATTTTAGGCTTTGTAAGAAGAATGAAACATCGCTCTCTTCTTCAAAAAGTAAATTAATGAAAAAGACCGTTCTCATCACTGGTGGCGCTGGTTTTATCGGCTCTCACACCGCCGACGCGCTTAATCGCCAAGGTTATAAAATCAGGATTCTCGACAACCTCACTCCGCCCACACATCAAAAACCCCAATGGCCCGCATATGTTTTAGGAAGGGGTTTCGAGCTTATCAAAGGGGACGTCTGCGATCGCCGAATTTTAGCCAAAGCTCTCCATGGAGTTGATTTCGTCTTTCACTTCGCCGCCTATCAAGATCAACGTCAAGATTTCTCTCGGTTTTTTAAAGTGAATACTCTAAGTTCTGCTCTGCTCTATGAGCTTATCGCCGAAAATAAGTTCCCTATACAAAAAATCATTTTAGCGAGCACTCAATTCGTCTACGGCGACGGCAAGTATTCATGCCCTCATTCAAAAAAGGAATTTTTTCCTGAACTTCGTACGCTTAAAGCGTTGAAAATTGGGGACTGGTCTATCAAATGTCCCCACGGCTCTCCCGCCAAATTCATTCCCTTTAAAGAAGATCAAAAACTCACCCCTACTAATTCTTATGGCCTTTCGAAGCAAGCCCTAGAAAACCTAGGGTTAAGATTTGGTAAAACTTACGGCATTCCGACTACCGTCCTCCGCTATTCCATCGTTCAAGGCCCTAGGCAGTCTCCTCATAATCTCTATTCTGGCGCGATGCGGATTTTTGCAAGCCAGAGTCTAGCTGGCGTTCCGATCACTGTCTACGAAGACGGCCAAGAAACCCGAGATTTCATTAACATCGAAGATGTTGTCCGAGCCAATCTCCTTACTCTCAAAAACCCCAAGACCAATTTCGAAACATTTAACGTTGGCGGGGGTCGTAGTTACCGCGTAATTGATTTTGCGAAGCTCGTCAAAAAAATAAGCAGGTCTCCCTCTTCGCTTTTAATCGGCGCCTTCCGCCGCACCGACACCCGTCATGCTGTTTCGAATATCTCTAAAATAAAAAAACTTGGCTGGTCTCCGCGTCGAAACACCGAGTATTCGATCAAAACTTATTTCGAGTGGTTTACTAAAGGCGGCTTCAATAAAAAACTTCACGCCAAAGATCTCGTTAAACTCCAAGAGGGAATTCATATCTAAAATCTCACCAAGCTTTGACAATTTAAGGTTATTATCTTATTCTAATTCCACATGATCGTAGTCCGCGCTCCGCTTAGAATCAGCTTTGTTGGAGGAGGAACTGACCTCCCCGATTTTTATCACCGCCGCCCGGGCCGGGTGATCTCGACCGCCATCGACAAATTTGTCTATGTGGTTGTTAACCGCACCCCGATGATAGACAGGGTTACCGCTCGTTATTCTATTACTGAATCCGTAGAAAAACTCGAAGACCTAAAACATACGCGCATCAGAGCGGCCTTAGCAAGTTTCAATATCAATAAAAGTATAGAAATCTCTTCTTTCGCTAGTATGCCCTCGAAAACTGGCCTCGGTTCATCTTCAAGTTTTTCGGTAGCGCTCATTAAAGCTCTAAACGCTTTTCAAGGCAAAAAAGTTGATGCTGGCGAAGCTGCCGAAGCCGCCAGTCATCTGGAAATCCATTTAGTCGGCGAGCCCATCGGCAAACAAGATCAGTATGCCGCTTCTTTCGGCGGATTTAATGTCATTCAATTCAATCCCGATGAATCGGTTAATGTCACTCCGGTTTTAATCGACTACAAAAAGAAACTGTTGCTTCAGGATAGTTTGCTGCTTTTCTACACCGGCATCACCCGCGCTGCCTCTTCTGTCTTAACTGAACAAAAAGCCAATATCGATTCCAAACTTCAGACTCTTTCCGAAATGGCTGACTCCGTTCCGGAATTCGCCGAGCGAGTTATGAGGGGAGATATAAACGGCCTAGGCGCTATGCTTCATCAAGGCTGGTTGAAGAAAAAAAGTCTCGCTTCCAATGTTTCCAATTCCACCATTGATGACCTCTATAACGCCGGTATAGATTCTGGTGCTTGGGGTGGTAAAATTTTAGGGGCTGGCGGTGGTGGTTGTGTTTTATTCATTTGCCCGACTGATAAAAAAGATCTCATTCGTGAGTCCGTTAAAAAAATAGCCAGTGAAAAAAATCTTAACGAATTTCGAGAAATCCCAATTAAATTTGTCCAAAGCGGCACCGAGGTTCTCTATAACGGTGATCAGTTCCAAGCTCCTATCGCCTGAACTTAAAAAATGAATCCCGTTAGAGATGACCCATCAACGAACTAAATCTAATTTTGTAAAAATGTTTTCACGTCCACCAAAGGTCTTACTTTATATCAAACGGAAACGTAACCGTTTCCTATCTCTAACGGGATGAAAGAGTTTATTAAAAATTTCAGCGAAAAGGTCCAAACCTCTCTCAAAAACCTTCCCGAAGAGGAAATTGCTAAAGCCCTAAATATTTTAGAGGCCGCCTATGAGCGCGATGGGCGTATCTATATTTTTGGCAACGGTGGCTCAATGGCCCTCGCCACGCATTGGGTTTGCGATTTCAACAAAACTGTTTTTAGCCATAATCTTGATAAACACCACCGGCGATTTCAAGCCATCCGCGTGCCTACAACCGACGAAGAATTGACTGCTTGGGCAAATGACGTTGGTTTTGATATGGTTTTTGTTGGTCCCTTAAAAAACTACCTCCAAGACGGTGACGCTATTATCGCCATTTCAAGTTCTGGAAACTCCCCAAATATTATCAAAGCCGTTGAACTTGCCAAAGAAAGAAAAGTGTCCGTCATCGGTATTTCGGGATTTGAAGTTTCGAATAAACTCAACCAACTCGCCGATGCCAAAATTTTCATACCCGCCGAAAAAGGTGATTACTTCCTTGTCGAAGGAATTCACGGTATTATTCTTCATATGATGGTGCGTTACTTCAAAGACTACTTTGATCATTTGATAGAAAGGGAGCCCAAAAATGATTTCTGATATTTCGAATAAGTATTCCAAATACAAAGTTATGATCCTAGGAGCCGGACTTGGTGTCCGGCTAAGTTCTATCACCAATGGCAATTTGCCAAAAGTCATGGTGCCCATCGAAGATAAACGACCCCTACTCGAGCACACCATTACTCTTCTAAGAGACCAAGGTTTTAGGGATTTCATTATCAATCTCCACTATCTTCCCGAAAAAATAACTTCTCACTTTAGCGACGGCAGTTCTCTCGGAGTTAATATTACTTACAGCGACGAGACCGACCGGCTTCTAAACACCGCTGGCGCCATCAAAAAAGTTGAATCTCATCTAAGTGACACTTTCCTGCTTCTCTATGGAGATATGGTGCACTTCCTAGATTTTCGCCCCATTCTTAAGTTTCACGAAGATTTAAACTCTACTCTCACTCCCATACTTAAGAAATCCGACCATCCTCAAAATGTTGATCTTGCCGAGATTAACCCCATTAATTATCAAATTCTGAAATGGCATTCCCGACCCCATCAAATCTATGAGCTAGAAAATAATCTTTTTACCAACTCCGGCCTCTATATAGTTTCTAAAAAAGTTCTTGATTCGATTCCTTCTAATAAACCAAAAAGCCTGGACGCTGAGATTATTCCTTCTTTAATCAGTTCTGGTCATAAACTGCATGGCTATCCTTCTCCTGACGACATACTCGATATCGGATCACCTGATCGATATGAAATTGCAAAAAGCTGGTACATGGAACAAATTAGCAAGAAAAAATCCAGCCGTCAGTCATAA
>MHCO01000007.1:42441-59326 GCA_001816645.1 Candidatus Woykebacteria bacterium GWB1_45_5 | reverse complement strand
CCTACTTCTAACTTCCAGTAATTTCAAAAGACTTTTAATGTTTAAATATCTTGTTAAAAGAAGGTTGATTCTAACCATCAAAGGTAGTTGAGACAAGACGACTTTCTTAAAATTAAGCCCCTCTAGGACCGACTGAACTTCTGAATTGGTTGTGGCTGCAAAGATGTTTTTATTCTTTAAATCTTTGACTCCGGCAGGTATAAGAAGTCCCCTTCCAATACCCAGATTTCGATATTCTGGGAATACATACAAAGTTGATAAGCCCCACCAGTCCTCCCAGATTTTATATTTTTCTATCCAACCAAGGATTTTATTTGATTCACCCAAAGCTACCAGGAAAAAGCCTGCTTGGATAGAATTTTTTATTAGGTTTGGTGATCGGTAAGCTAGGCCTTTGTCTTGGAGTGTTATCTCAGACATTTTTTGTACAAACCCCGGGTCTACAGGTGTATCTTTCGCGTTTATAATCCTTACCCTCATGTTAGGTTAGTGCTAAATAAAACAAGTAGATTGACGTCATTATCAATATAACTACCAGGGGCCAGCTGTTTTTCGGTTTCGGGACTAAAAAATTGCAGACCATCAGGACACTCTGAAGTAAAATCAGAGCTAAAGCAAATACCTGGAAGATAGATTCTTTTAATACCGAAGAACCTAAGAAAATTAATAAAAGGGTGAGATAGCTAAAAAACACAGGTAGGCCAGGGTAACTCTTTGTAAATTTTTTCTCAATGTATCCTACAATATTGAATCTGACCAACCTAAATACACCTGCCCCGATAAAGATGTAAAGGATTACAACCGAGATTAAGTCCTGAAATTTGAAATGTAAATAATAAACTAAACTTGGATAAAGGAGATAAATAAAGATATCTACAAAACCATCAAGTTGCCTTCCGAAATCTGATTCTTGTTTTAATTTTCTTGCTAACCACCCATCAAGGGTGTCCGCAATAAAAGCAAGCAGCATGGTTCCTAACGATAGATAAAATTTATCGTCCAGTAAAAATAGAATTGAAACCCAGCTTAGTAAAAGAGCTCCAAAAGATGCGATGTTCGAAATTGTGAGCGGTTTTATTTTATCCATTTAAGGTAACTGCACCTTGTTTAAGGTTCATTTTTATCTCAGTTTCATTTGGGATAAGTTTAGTAGCACCAGTGGCGTTAATAATGCAGGGGATACCAAATTCCCTTGCTACGATTGCTGCATGGGAAAGAGCCCCGCCTCTTTCAACCACCAAACCCCTCAAGGAAGGAAAGATAATTGTCCACCCTGGGTCTGTTTGCTTAGTCACAAGAATTTTGTCGGTGTAATCTTTATTTGGATCAAAATCTACAACTACTAAAGACTCCGCTATTACCACCGACCCAAAATTTCCAAGTGAGGCAAGTTGTCCCAACACTTTTACCTTGTTTGACTTTAATCTTAATCCTTCATCCCCTGCCGCCAGTAAGTCTTTATCGTACTCTTCAGGCGTCAGATCAGTAGTGATCCTTCTTGGTAAATCAATATTTTTCCAAACTTCATTCAATCTTTTTCTTGTTTGCACAACTTTGCTAAAAGAAAACTCTTGTTCTCCCTTGTTTCTAAAATATCCAAATATCTCATCTACTGTTAAGTAAAATACCTCGTCTGCATTTCCTAATCTGTCTTGACTTCTTAAGCGTTCTCCAAATTCCTTAAATACTCTTCTAGCCAGGCCAAAGATAAGTGTTCTCTTAAATCGGGTCTCTTCCCTCATCGCAATAGAGGATTGTGCCCATTTAAGTGCAATATTAAATACTCTTTTTTTGATCCATGAAAGTTTGTTAAACTCTTTTTCTACTGCTACTTTGGGGAATTTTTTTGTAACTTGTACTTTATTGTTGAGGCTGTTCTTGAGGATTTTGATCAAAACCAACGGGTTGTCTTGAAAACTTATAGATTCAAGCTTTAGCTCTCCTGGCATTCTTGATCCATAATTTTCGATATAATGATAAACCTTTCTTTTTATTTCGGAAAAAGAATTATCAGAGGTGAGTGTTGATAAAATCTTTTCAGGGGTTTCTGAGCTAAATAGTCTTTTTGGTTTAGGATTGGTATTTATGGCCCTTACTATTTCTTGAATCGCTTTTCCAGGCTCAGAACTTTTTAATCCGATACCCCCTGATATCAGATAACTTGCTTCTGAGCCGGCTTTGTCGTCGAGCCATTTACTAGCTAAAGTCTTTAGTACACCAACACTGACCATTACGGCGAAATCGTTTACTATCGGGATACTAAAATCTTTAGTTAGTTTATTCTCAAAGTTCTCGTAAAACTTAACTAATTCTTTATCTTTTTTGCTTGTAAAATTAACCCTATTTAAATAGGAGAATTTTTCGTCAAAATCTTTGTTAAATCTCCTAACTAGAAGCTTCATTAAAAGGAAGGAAGACGCCACCTTGAAGATCCTATACATAAAGTTTAAGAAATCAACCGATTTTTCTATTGGATTGCTTTTTCTGGCTGGTTGATAAAAATGTTCTCTGTCCACACCCATCATTTGTTCTAAAAACTTCCTGTTAAATTTGTATCCCGGCAACAGTGCTACAAGACGATACCAATTTATAAGGTTGTAATACATTCGGCCGCCCAGATATTCCAGCATGTTTGGGAAGAGATCAGAATTTAGCTTCATATCTTTGTTGCTGACACCAAGGAGCTTGCAAAAGTTTATGTAAACCCGCTCGTAAGCCCGCTTAGCAAAGCTGTAAGTTAAAGGCGTGGTTACTCCAGAGTAGCTTTCATTAAGGTTGGAGTTGTCAAAAATGTATTTTATTTCGCGACCCATAAGGAACTTATCAGACCGATATTTAGTAAAACTGTGTAAATAATAGTCCAGAGTAATACCTTTTTGGAAGTATTGATATCTGGGCCTTTCTGAAACTTATTAATTGCTACTGCCAAAAATAAAAGACCGACTAATACTGGAATTAACAAGATAAAGGTCAGGTTATTTATTGTCAGAAGTATAAAAATTGACAAGATAAAACTTATAATCGCTAAGCCAAGCAATAATTTACTAGTTCCCGAGATGCCATACTGAGCTGTGTAGGTATCTTTAGACGGAATCTCCAATTCCTTTGGTCTAATTTTCCTTGCAACTTCCAAGCTAAAAAATGAGGTCATTAGAAGGATCGAGTGAGCCAGGAAAATGTTATTTGAAAGAAAGTTAAAGTTTTTTATATTGATAGAGTACAGGTAATAAAATAACGGGATGGTCAAAACCTCATGCACTGCAATATAAACAGTAAAATGTTCTCTTAACCAATCTCTTATAAAAAATTCCTTAAAAAGCAAAAGTGAGTACAAAGAGGCAATAACAAAAAACACAAACGGTACAATTCCCAGGTATAAACTCAAAATCACCTCAAATGTTAATACTGTAAAGGTAAGAATTCTTAATTCTGAAAGAGAAATCAGACCCCTTGGGACAGGTCTGGTGGTGTAGTGCCTTCTATCATGCTCGTAGTCTTTAAATTCATCAAATAATCTTAATCTAAACAAGAAAAGAAACAACGCTAGCGAACTTAGAATGGCAATTGATAATTTATAGTTATTATGTAAAAAGAATTGGGCAAACAAACTTGCGTGGATACCAAATATTAGGGAGAGCGGGATAAACTGTTGTAGAGAAAACCGTTCGCCCAAATAAGTAAAAAATCTTTTTAAAAACTGCCCTCTATCTTGCATAAAATTTACTAATTTATAATATAATGGCTCCAATGATACAACAAGCACTATCCAAACGGAGTGAGGGGAGGCTTCCTGTGAATATGCCTTGGAATGAGATTATGGAGGTGGAGAGAGAGTCGTACCCAGAAGATATGCAGGCTAGCCTGGAGCAACTAAAGAGCCGGTACGAGGTCTTTCCTGAGGGTTTCTTTCTGGCCCACCGAGACGGTAATCTTGCAGGTTTTGCTACCTGCCAGCTTGTTATATACAAACGAGGCCTACTCGGCCAAAGCTGGGATGAGTGGACTGATAATGGTTGGATCAAAAGGAGCCACAATCCTACGGGAGACGCTTTGTTCGGGATATCAATGTGCACAAGGCCTTCTTTTCGGGGACGTGGAGTTTCTAAAGAGCTCATGGATGGGTTCAAGAGGCTTGCGGTTGAGAAGGGTCTTGAGTGTATATTCTTCGGAAGCCGACTGTCTTCGTTGGAAACATTCTTACGCTATGGTTTTACTGTCATAAAAGCAGTTCCAAACTACGGTGAAGACAAGGAGAGTCACAACTGGGCCACCGTCGTAAAGTGGATTAATCCGAAGGCAACGTAACCCCGAGCGTTGCCTTTCTTCAATATTCAAAAGACTCTGATAAGACTTTCATTCGTAATTCTTCGGACCACCCTTTTTCTTTTAGATTAGCGGCAATTTCACTAGCAGGCATTCCGCATGCTCTCGCCTGCTTTACATAATTTGTGAGAGCAACTTCCTCGTTTGTAATAGGCATTTTTGGCCCCGTTCCGGGACCAGCTGTTTCAACTTTCGCCTCTTGTACTATAATCCGTTGGCCTTGAAGTAATCCGACAATCAAGGAGCCTACACCGTATGAAAGAGGTATCCAAATTACTAAACTAACTCCAGCTGTACAGACTATCGATGCCAGAATTAGAATAAGTGCCCCGCCTGCTGTAAACAAGGAGAGGACTACCGTTATGGTAACAAAGCCAATTAGGGTTTTCGCAAATTTTGACATTATCGTTTGTTATCTAAATTAATTTCCCAGCACCTAATAAAAGAAATTATCAATGCCAAATAGCAGGGAATGGCAAATGCAACTTCAACCGGTACATTAGTTATCGGAGTATTAAATCCTGTGAAGTTAGCGACAGCGCTTGGACCGTATACCCTAAAACCATGGATTATGAACCAAGACTCAAGTGGTAAGGTGAATGCACCAGCTACCAAAAGATAGAGAAGAAATCTTGCTCTTAAATCGTAGTGTATCAGATACTTATCGACCACATTAGTAGATAACCAAATTATAAGTATCCAAAAACCTGTCATCAGAAAACTGATATCACGGTACACATAAGACCAGGAAGGCAGCTTGGCATTAACAACCATTGGTTCAATCATGAGCTCAAAGAAAAATACGCCTATAAAAGCGATCGCTAGGTTTCTTAACCATGCTCTCCGTTTTATCGGGATGATTGGTTCCTTATCAAGCATGAAACCCCAATACTTGTAAAAACTAATTACTAAACTTATGAATACGGGTATGTAATAAAGACCCTCAATAGGTACGTTAAATATGTAGTAGCCAACTAAAGTATTTAAAACTTCCGGTGAATAACTTCTTATCCCTAAACCTAGTACAACTGACTCGGCAATAAACACCAAAATAGTTAGAAGGATTAGATACAAACCAAATTTTTGCCATTCTTTTAGTTTGGCGAAAAATTTATCGATCAGTGTAACCGTGGATAAAATTAAAGTCGACCAGCCGATCGTTAATACCCAGGTGACATCTTTGTAGACGTAGGCCCACCAACCTAATTTAAAATTGTTCCACATCGGTGCGGTAAAGACTTCAAAAATTAAAACGCCGATCGTGACAATAAAATAGCGTAATAAAACTTGTTTGCTAATTTTAGATAGGATAAAAAGGGCGACTATTGTCCCAATAATTACGAAAAGCTCAAACGAAATAATCGGTAAAGTCGGGGTTTTATCAAAAGTACACGATAGGAGAGGATTGTTAGCTAACGTGCAGGCAACGTTTAGATTCATATGAGTATATTTATACAATCACATTTTATTTTGATATGCAAGTAGCCATTTGCCAGACTGGCAATTGGTGCTTAACCCGCAGAGACCGTTTCTTTCTTTCGATATTTAGAATCTTTGATTTTGCAACCGCCCCATTTTGCAGATCTAAAGTCCTCGCTAGAACTCAACTTGTCCCAAATTTGGTAAAGTGGGGTCTCAAGAATATTTCCAAACTTAGCATGGTTGAAATCGCACGACATCATATCTCCGTACGGAGAAATATAAAAATAGCTTGTACCACACGAACAACCGACGCTACGGTGGCTAGTAGTATAAACCCAAACCAAAACTCCTGGGTAAGAGGAGTCTTTATTGTATTTTTCTGTTGAGCTAATCATCTCTTCTACCCACCCATTGCTGTCAATCAAATCTTTACGAGACTTATACCTTCCGGTCGGCATCGCATCGAAAACCAAGACTTCATGAACCTCGACACTTTTACCTAATTTAATCAGTCTTTCCAATTCTCCACTCCTAAAGGACTCCGGTGTTATAACACAAGAGATACCAGTTGATAAACCCACCTCTTTAGCTTTTTCTATTCCAGCCATTGCTTTCTCAAACGAACCGCTTTTATTGCGAATTAGATCGTGTTTTTTGGGATCCGCCGAGTCGACGCTGACGTAGACACCATCTAGTCCTGCCCTCTTTAAAATTTCAGCTGTCTCGGTAAGAAGCAAACCATTTGTGAACAAAATCGTGGTTGATAAATTTTTGTCCGCAGAGCTGATAATTTCTGGTAAATCTTTTCGCAACAGCGGCTCACCGCCAACGAAATTTATAACCGAGACCCCAAGATCTTGGGTGTCCTTTATTAATTTTTTGCTCTGCTCCAAGGTTAAAACCTTTCTCGATTTGTCCTCAACAGCATTAAAAAAACTACAATGCTCACAATTAGCATTACAAACATCATTTACCGCGAAGCTCATTATATTTGGTGTGTTTTTATTCTGTATAGTTCTGAAAAGCTGCCTAGCAAAGAAGTTGGCAGCCGGTTTACTATATAAAGCTGGGGTGGAAAGAGAATAAACTGGATAGCCATCCCGCCAATGTATGACCTTATTATGGTTAAGGTATATTTTATAAATTTGATCTAGGTAGTCTGAGGTGTAACCTAAGGTCTTAGTGGTTACGAACCACTTTAACCTTAGTTTATTCAGAAAAGAGTTCATATGATTTTAGCTACTCTCTTCTAAAATCACTTTAAGGTTTTTGAGCATCTCTTCTGCAGAGTGCTGATTCAATTTGTCTATAACTGGCGGATTAGTTACTTTTTTTAAGACACCCTCAGGTAGTTTATACTCTACTTCTATTGTGACCTTTGTCCCGCCATCTTTCTCATTAAATTTGTAAGTCCAGATGCTTTCGCCACCACCAGTAGTTTTGATTTCAGCTAAGTGCGGCCTTTCATATTTAGTTCCAACCCCATTCCCTGTCAAATCGAGCCCGGCTAGATTAAATCGCCAATTAAATGTTTGCCCCACACCTGGTTTTTCGGGATTTATATTTGTGTTTTCCATTAGGTTAGGAATAAAAGCCGGACCATTAAACGGAGAAGCAGTGTAGTCAAAGACCTCTTCTATTGGTTTATTTATAGAGATTGAAGATCCTACTTTAGCCACTTTTATCACCTCCTTTGCCGATTATATATCGCTAGAGAAACAATCGTCGAGATACCAATCTTGCGATTATACTAACATCGGAACGACTAAAAGGAAATATAATAATTGCTGATAAACTTTCTAAAAACATTTTGTATGAGACTTACTTTTCGAGTTTTTTGGTATGGGTAGAATCGGATAATTTGAAAGCCTGCAAAGTTACTGATTGAAATTTTTAATAAATCTTGAACATCATATTCATTGTTACCATTATTAAATTCTGACCTTGTCATCACTAAGGCTTTTTCAAGGGCACTTTTAACTTGGGTTATGCTTACCCCAAGAACAAACCAGACTCTCCCGTAGAAGTACACAATAGTTCCTAACAGCACACCTAAAAGATAAAATAGTGGGGATGAGAAAATAGCGATCACAGAGAAGAAAGTAAGCACAATAACTAAGCTAGAAAATTCTCTAATAAAAAGCGGTCTCCTTTTGGAAACAGGATAACCCAAAAGATACGAAACCACCAACAATTCAATTATCAAGGTAAGAAATTTAAAGATCATTCAACTATAATGCTATCATTTTATTAAAACGAATGTAAGTGAAAATCAGGGGTACATCTAATACTGATTGACAAATCAGTATAAATAACATGGTGAGCCCGGAGAGATTCGAACTCTCAACGCCCAGCTTAAAAGGCTGGCGCTCTACCATTGAGCTACGGGCCCGCATCTTTGCTGATCAACCAATCAATATAACGTTTACTCTTGTATGATTTCAACTTCTTTTCTCTGAACCTTGCTTCTTGTTCTGTTTCAAACTCTTCCTTGTACGCTAGGCTGTAAGTTTTTAAAACCCTTGTTGTTCTGGTTTTACCTTTCCGGTGCTCTTGTAACCTTCTCTCTAGATTATTTGTGGATCCAATGTAATACCTTCCGGTTGATTCATTTTTCAAAACGTAAAGATAATACATTTATGCTCTACCATTGACCCCGACTCAGTCGGGGTTGAGCTACGGGCCCACACGCGTTATATAATAACAAATCGAGGCTGAATTTTCAATGGTTGGAGGATTGCTTATTCAACAAAATTTCAGTCCTTCTGTTTTAGTGAAAATCGATGGAGAAGTAGCTGGTGGTGGAGATAGAGCTGTCTTTCAGTAACTCACCAGAATTGGTGTGATAAAGGAGATCAAAGTTGGTTGTTCCACGCTTTTGCATCGCCATCAAAAGAGTGGCGATCGAGGGTGGGTTATCTAGGTAATCATTGTTAAGGGTAAAAAGTTGGCGGTAATCGAAGTTTTTCATCACCTGCCAGGTTAGTTCGTCTTTCTCCTTTGCTAGCGGACTTGTTAAATAATGGGAAAAATCTACTGCGGCGACAATCACGGTTTTATTACTCAAGCGGTTTTTTAGGTCGTTGGCCAAGGTCCTTGTTTCATCTTGCGTCATTCTGGCGCTAAGGATCAGAGGAACTACCTTTGCTTTTGGTAGATAAAACTTGATAAAAGGTACAATTGCTGACACCGAAGTTTCCTTGGCTAAAACATCCTCATCTACCTTGGCGAGATTATTGTTGATTAAGCTGTTAATTATTGCATCATTGGGTTCCACTGTTCCAAAAGGCGTTTGCCAGCCATAGAGACTAGTTAGAACCTCAAAATCACCCAATTCATCATGGTTTGGACCAAGGAGAATAATGGTGTTTGGCTCCTGGGCGCTTAAACGATTAAAGAAATCGGCAATCATGAAACTAGGAAGAAGGTGGTGGGGAATTATGCCGCCGGCGATTTTGTAATTTGGTTTCTTGGTTTCTTTTTCTGCCTGGGAGACTCCTTTATAAAAACCATTTTCGTCCCAAAAAACTAGTGGGTGAGAGGGTCGTTCCATAGCTTTCTTGACCGTACCAAGCGGTTTATCTGGCAGTGACTGCGTAGTGGTTTTAGCAAGGTTGGTTATAAACAATTCCCAGACTAAAAGAGGGAGGGCGAAGGCTATTATCAGTATTAAAATTAACGGTTTTTTCTTCATAGGCTGTTGTTTGGTGGACCAGGCTGACTTGGCCCTTGTTTATTTCGCCAAGGGATCTTGGTCTTCAGACCCTCTAAAATCCTAAAAATCCCCTCCTTAAGTTGCTTTATTGTGACACCTTTTCTTTTCAGAATAAAGATGGTGCCAGCACCCAAAAGAACAATTAGGATTATCGCACCAGCGATCACAGTTTTCGCTCTGGCATATTTTTCGAGCGCTTTCTGGATGGCTTTTTGCGGAAGAATCTTCGATTCGGTTGTTACTTGGACGGTTTGGGCTCCTGAGCGGCCCCAGATTTCCGGGGCATACATTAGTGAGGCAGTTGCCGGCGGTGTGCTAAAGGTACCAGCGCTGATCACTCGAGCCTTGTAGGTGTAAGTGTGCTCACCAACGGCTATTTGATAAAGGGAGAGAACTACGCCATTTTCGGTGGTTTCCTGGTCAGTGACATCGTAGGAATGGTAATAGCTGTAATAAGGGTCCTTTCCATACTGCTCGTTTTTAAATACTTTATTTACCGGGATCATGCCGGCGGGTAGTTCATCGGTGATAATTCCATAATTTTCCTCGGTTTTCAAGCCTTTAACGGTGATCTTGACGGTAACTGTGTCGCCAACAGCCAGGGAATAATCAGAGCCTTGATCACTGATATATTCTCTTTTCACTTCCAGACCATGGTTAACTGCTTTGGCATTTCGGTCAGTTCGGAATTCATTGATTACCAATGTTGAATATATTTGGCCGGCGCCGCTTTTAGAGATGGCGAGATTAGAACCAGCGGGCTTTATTTTGTCGATGGGTATGGCAATATCTTTAATTATTTGTTTTGGACTGTTGACAGTTCCCTTGGCAATCTCCTTTTTATCGAGCGAAACAGTGTAGGTGTAGTTTGGCGTCTGTTCGCTGCCGGTTTTGGATAAATCAACAAGAGCCCGAACCACCTGGGCAGTAGCGAAAGTGCTTGTCCAGTACTGGTATCGGCGGTTGCGGTTGAGGTACTTTGCTCCTTTTACGGCTAGATTTCGGTCGCCGCCGGCGGTAAGAATTGCCCGGATAGCAAAAGCGGTTGAGGTATCTTTTGAACCAAATTTCTTTTCACTACCAGCCTCCCAGAAAGCAGCGTCACCTTGGGTTTTAGCCGCCGCAGCGAGTTTTGCTAAGCCATTACTCTGCGGATTTTTATCACCATTTAGGACGTTTGCCATCACCGCTAGAGAGAGCAAGTCTGGGCTAAGTTTGTCTAGATCAGAAAGTTTGGTCTTGCGTTTGGAAGAATTCAGCAACGTGAGAGCATAGGTTTTGGCTACTACGTCTTCTCGTGTGTCTTCTTTATTCTCGGCCTCTAGGAAACTTTGAGCTTGGGAAAGTAGTTCTTGATCAACAGAAAAACCAGCTTGTCTTGCTGCTAGCAGGTACTCGACAACATAAGCAGTAATAAAAGTGTCTGATTTACCAGAACCCCACCAGGCCCAACCGCCGTCCGAGTGCCGGAGGTTTGCTAACCTAGTTAGTCCTTTTTGAATAATAAGGTCAAGATTATGATCGGCTAGGCTTTGGGCAAACAGATCGGGATTGGTTTTAGCAATCACAGCAGGGACAAGTGAGCCAGTGGTTTGCTCGACACAACCGTAAGGGTAGTAGATTAAATGCTTCATCGCCGCTGGTAAGGCGCCAACAAGAGTTGGGGAAAGAGAAATTGTGACACCCGATTTTTGCTTGGAAGAATCTGGGGACAACTTGACGTTGAATGTTTTTGGCCCATCGCCAGTTTCGGCTCTTTGCTCTAGGAAGCCAAATGGCCGGACTGGAATTTTCTGAACGACGGTATCAGCAGCCTTTTTATCTTCTTTGGCGGTAGCGGAATAAGTAAGTTTAGCCGCTTCATTTTCCTTCTTTGGGGAGACATTCCAAGAGACTTGCTGCGTCTCCTTGGATTTAATCGGTATAGCCGAAGTAGTGGCGGTGGGTTTAACATCGCCAGAATCAAACTTTAGGTCAGTGTCAAAGACGTGATCTTTGTCGGTAAAATTATGCACCAAGGCCGCGAGGATTACCTTGTCACCTTCGCGCAAGATGTTTGGTAAAATCGGTCGGACGATGACATCCTTGGTAACCACGATTTCACTTGTGGTTTGACCAACCTTGGTGTCAGTAGTTGAACCAACAGCTGACAAAACCCAGGTGGTCAGATTGTCCGGTAGCTTGAAGCTAATACTCGCCTTGCCCGACTTATCTGTGTGGACTGAAGGGTTCCAATAAGCGGTGTCTTTGAAGATTTCTCTCGCCCCACCCTTGTCGTTGTGAGCCCAAATGCCAGCAGCAAAATAGGTTTTATACCTTTCAATTTGTAGGTTATAGACAGTGAACTTTCCGCGTACCCATTCTAGTGAAGAGATGGTGATTGATTTTCCGTTGAGGTCGGTTAACTTATCGCCAATTTGGATTGATCCGGCTAGTTTCCAGGAATCGTTTACCCAAAGTCGGTGGTTGGGAGTGACTCGGAGGTTGCTGTTAATAATAAGATAACCAGAAACTACTGCTTGATGAGTGCCGACAACCTTGGCCTTAACAAGTTCAGGGCTTTTTTCGCTTTCTCTCGTTAAAACAGTATCGCCAACTTTGATTTTTTCGATTGGTTTGGTTGTTTTGTCAGTTAATAAAACCGGTGTTCCGGCAGCAAAGCAGCCAGCGCCTCTCTCCGCAGAAATAATTGGGATTCCTTCTAAGGCGTGGGCTTCTTGTGTGTCGTTATAACGTTCTTGCCAAAAGGTAGTGAAAATATCTCCCAGTCCTTCATCGACTAGTTCAAAGATAGCTTTATCAACAACCCAAACTGCTAGATCAGCCGAAACAGGCTTGCCGGTGGAGTCTTTGGTTTCTAGATTTATGGTTACGTTGTCGCTTGGTCCTAGCTTGTTTCGATCCGGTGTGATTTTAACTGTTAATCTTTTACTTTCAGGGGAAACAACAATAGTTACTGAGCCGGTATCGTGGGTATTGTTTGAAAAACTTGAAACTTTAGCAAACATATTAGGCATGTCAGTACTTACCAAAGGTACATCGACGGTTCCGCTTTTACCAGTCAGGTGGACTATTTGGAATCTGTTGACTCTAGCACGCTCAAGGGATAAAAAGACATCTCGGTCGGCTGTTTCTGAATAGATAGTAAAGTGAACTGTATCGGTTGGTAGGTATTTTTGTTTATCAGTTTGGATGATAATACCGTTATCTTGCTCGCCGCTGTAGCAGAACTGATCCTCTGAGCAGACGTAAGAGTAAAACTCTTTTGAAACTAAATTGCCGCGTTGGTCGCTTGCTTCGGCAGTTATTTTATAAGAGCCAGCTTTCGTCGGAGTGAAGTTTAGGGTGGCGTTACCTTGGGCATCGGTTTTTGTTTTAACTGGTGGCAAATCTTCCTCTTCTTTTTTGTAGGAAGGATATTTTTTATCCGGTTCTTGATAAGAGATCCAGTTTTCGCGGTGGATTTTGGCTGTTAAATTAACGCCGGAAACATTTGTGTTGTGACGAGAGACTAAAACGACCGGTAAGGAAAGGGGAGTATTAACTTTCGTGCCGTAACTATAATCCTTGCGATAAATACCAAATTCGCCAGCATAAACGAGAATATTCTTACGGCTAAAAGAAGGATTGCCAGAGCCATCGTCAAATTCGGCCTCGATAGAAAGCACCTGGCTTTTACCCTTAGCAGCTGCCAGCAGGGCTTTTGTGTCGAGAGCAGTGTCAGCCCTACCTTTTTGGTCTAAAGTGACTTCGCCTTCCTTCACTTTGTCACCACCCCAATAACCGTAGCGATAATTATCATTTAAAGCATAAGATCGGTCAGTGAGGTACGAATATTCGTAAAAATCAGCCGAATAAATAGTGTACTTGACCTTTTGGTTGGAGATCGGCTGGCCAGAAAAATAGTTTCCTGATATTGTGAAAGAAGAGTTATCGCCAGCGACCAATTCTGTTTTTTGCGTCGTGACATCAATGGAGTACTCGGGTTTACGGAAAAATTGGACATCAAACCACAACGAACTCCCAGTGCTACCAGGGATAGAAACAGCTAGAGTGTAGGTCCCTGTTTTGGAATTTGCCGGCAGTGTATACTCGCCATTAATTGTACCGTCTTTGGAGATAGGATAGTTTTTTTCGAAAACGAGACCTTCGTTGCTGGTATTAGATGATCCCCAATTGTAACCTTCGTAAATCTTAACTGAAGCAGTGCCTTTTGGTACGGTGTAGCGTACGTCATCGTCGTCGCGTAGGACGGATTTAAAATAAACTTTGTCCCCAGGTCGATAAAGAGGCCGATCAGTAAAGATAAAATACCCGCTTTGGCGGCTTTTGGGCTGGAAGGTGCGATATTCGTAAAAGTAAGACTCCCCCTCTGGACTGAGATACTTTAAATTTATTGGTATGATGGATTTATCATCTCCTTGTTTTATTACAGCGATGTCGGCTTCGGCGGTTAGTTTGGTTTTCGCTATACCTTGAGTGTTGAATGAAGTTGAGGTAATTACTTTGCGGGAGTCCTTTAAATCGTAGATTGTGATAGCTCCCTCGGAAACACTGCGACGAGTTTTGAAGTTTTGCCCCCAAAAGATGTACTCATTGTCGCCTTCCTTCACAGTTGTTCCAATGTTAGACCGGATGACAAAAAGATCGCTACTTGATGATCCAAGAGTAGCTCTCAGAAACCAAATGCCGGTTTCGGCAAGAGGTAGAATCACTTTTACTTCTTTGCCATAACCGCCGGTTATTTGCTGGTTGACTTTTGTGACATAGGTAAATTTACTAATATCCGGATTTGGGTTTAATTGCTTCCCGTTTTTGTCGTGTAACAAATAGTTAAGCAAAGTGTCTTCACTAGCTTGATAGATAGATATCTCAGCTGAACCAGAAACATCTTTTCCAGCACCTACATAAACAGCTGGCTCTTCGGTCGAGGCTAAAGCAACTAATCCTCCCTCGCCTCCGCCTTTACTGCCGGAAATAGAAATTCCGGTTGATTGTTCGGCTAAGACTCTGTCTTTATTTCGTTCCTGTGGCGTTTGATTTTTGGCCTTTTGAGGACTGTTTTTTTCAAACGGGTGGAAGTTGTTTAGGGTTAAATAAATTCCGGCGAGAGCTATTATTGGGATTAACCCTACCAACAGCGATGAGATTTTAGGGGAAAATAAATTTTTTAATTTTTGGGCAAGTTGATCACGGTCCTTCATTGACCATTCCTATCCAAGAAATGTTTTTACGAGGGGTCTTTAGACAAGTCTACAAACAGAAGTAGCTAGATAGTGGTAATTATCTGCCCTCGTATATTAATTTAATTATCGCCTCTTTAGATAAGCGGTGTCAACTCTTTGGTTTTGGGAGGTGAATGGACTAAAACAGTCTAACTAGCCTATATATTGTTATTAAAGTATATTTTCAGGGGTTGACAAACCTTGCTGTAAAAAGGTATTCTGGAAGTAACTATGAGACTGGCAGTTTTGCGTAGTTTTCCATGGAGAATAGTTTACCTCGTAGGAGCCGCCCTCCTGCTCTTGGCGCTTGCCATTTTTGGTTCTTCCGGAAACAGTAAACAAGTACAAAATAACAAAGAGCCAATCCCCTCTAAGTTTCAAGAAGAAAACCAGGCATCTCAGGTTAGTTCGCTGCAATCGAATACAGATGGTGAAGAGGGGAATAACAACGATTCACAGGAGTCAACATCGACCAAGGTTCACGTTTCGGTAAGTTCCAATACCACAAATGGAGAAACTACCGGCCAAGCAAGTGTCGAGGTGACTCAAGACGGACAGACCCAGATTTTTACCCAAGATATTAGCGATGTTGTCGATGGGAATAATTTTAGAATTAAGGTAAATAATGGAAAGGTAGATTTTGATGTTGATTTTGACCAGCACACCAAGAATAAATCCTCAATCGAGCAAGAAGTTGAAATAGAACAAGAATCAGATTAGTTTTATTCCCTTGGGCAATCCAACGGTTCAGGTTCGTTAGCCTTTGACTTTTTTCTTTTATTTCCCCATAATGGATTCAATGGCTGATTTTGTTCCCGAGAAAGAACCTGCGCCTGCAGGTGGGAGGCTAAAGAGGGCTTCTAATCCGTTCGATCTGCGGAATATTGAAAAATCTACTTATCTCCATTTAGCAGGTTTTCTTGGAATTGCCGTGCTGGTTGCAGCCGTTTTTTATGTTTATTTGCGGTTTGATCAGGAGAGGTTGCTTCGGGATCAAAATGGAACAGAGAAAACCCGAACTAGTAGTCAGAGCCAAAATCTTTCCCAAATCCAGCTTCAAGCCGAGCAAGATCAACAACGAAGAAACGATGTAGATACTCTGAACTCAGCGTTGAAAAGTTTTTATCTAAAAGAGAAAAGGCCTCCAGATTTATTGAAGGAATTGATTCCTGATTACTTAAAGAAATTGCTAACCGACCCAGTGACCAAAAAAGAATATAGCTACAAGCTTTCTCAAGACAAAAAAAGCTGGCAGGTAGCAGCAACTCTTTCTAACGGGAATAAGTTTGAAGTAAAAGGACCGTAAGGTCAGCAAACAGCAAACAGCAAACAGGGAACAGAGAACAGTTATTAGTGGGAAACAGAATCTTTCCAGTTACAGAAAGGGCTTTTGGCGAGGGAGCGGTTGTTAAAGCGAGCATCAAATGTTACCTCCTTACCTACCCAGAGAGGTTTTTTGAATTTAGAATCTTCATGTGGTAGTTCTACCTCAGCGGTGACCAAGGGAGAGTTCTCTCCTTGAAAGAAATCAATTACCCAGCAAAACCCATTCAAAGTTAAGAAGTAGCGCAGTTTTTCTACCGTGAGGTTTGTTAGTTCTAGCAATTTTTTTGCGTCCTTCAGAGGAATTTCGTACTCAAATTCATCTCGCGTGAGTTCCCCAAGAGTTTTTATAGTGAGGTGTGCTTTTTTATCAGTGATTCTCGCCCTTACTTCCGGATTTTGCGACAAGTATCCCTGGATTACTTTGCGAGGACGGGAAAGTTTGGGTAGCTTTTTAGCATCAATTAAAAACTTTCTTTCGATTTCTTGCTTCATCTGCAGCTATTTTAGCATTCTCCGTAACTAAATTAAATCGCTTCGCGCTTTGCGACCACTTGCGTGGGCTACATTCGCTAATCGCGAAGTTAATTTAGGTACTCACGAATGCTGCCTGCCCGACAGTGCCAGTCTTTGGCAGGCGGGCGACCACTCGTCCCGCTCAACGCGACTTCGTGGACTAAACAAAAAGAAGTTTTACCAAAAAACTCACGTGGTTTAGGATTTTGAGACTAGTTTTCTTTCTGCTTCGTAGACCGCATGGCGAGTCTTTTCGATGGCGTCGGGTGAAACCGAGACGGAGGAGATTCCCCATTCTACTAATTTCTCGGTTAGTTCTGGGTAAACCGAGGGGGCCTGTCCGCAGATGCCGGAATATAGC
>MHCO01000007.1:35795-42411 GCA_001816645.1 Candidatus Woykebacteria bacterium GWB1_45_5 | reverse complement strand
TCCATGCCCCAAAGAACAGCTGGGTCTAGCTCGTTGAATTCGTCGGCTACCTTGGCGTTATCGCGATCTAGTCCTAGAAGTAACATGGTGAGGTCATTGCTACCGATGGAAACACCGTCGATCCCAGCATCAAGAAACTTGTCAATCAAGATCACGTTGGAAGGAATTTCCGCCATCATCAAAATTTTAAAGCTACTTGAGCGGTGTAAGCCGGAAGATACAATCAGTTTTTTTACTTGTTCGATTTCGGAAAGAGTACGGACAAAGGGAATCATTAGCCAAAGATTTTTAAAACCGAGTTTATTGCGGACTGCCTTTATCGCTTCTAATTCCATCTCAAAGACTGCGGGGTCAGCGATATAACGACCAGCCCCACGGTAGCCAAGAAGGGGATTTGGTTCGTCCTCCTCATATCTTTCGCCGCCTTTAAGATTTTTATATTCGTTGCTTTTAAAATCAGTAGCGCGGTAAATTACTGGTCGTGGGTCAAAAGCAGCGGCGAAGGTTTTTAAGCCTTCAGATAGCTTGTCAATAAAAAGTTTTTGTTTGCGTTCGGCAAGGACTTTCCTTGGATGGGTACCGATTTCCGCGATCATAAATTCCGCTCGTAGCAAACCGACCCCATCGACGTGCCGCTTAGCAACTTCTTCGGCCAGCTTTGGTTCAGCCAAATTGACAAAGATTTTAGTGGCGGTTTTAAGGAGACGGGTTTGTTTCTCTTCCTCTTTTTGGTTATATTCAATGACATTTAGTTTCGCTCCGCTTAAAGCTCCTCTGTAAACTAATCCAGCGGTCCCATTTATTGTGACGGCCAAATGATTTCGAGCTAAAACTTTGGTGGCCGTTTTGGTTCCGACCACACAAGGGGTTCCGAGCTCGCGGGAAACAATGGCAGCGTGGCTTGTTCGACCGCCTTTGTCGGTAATGATGCCAACCGCCTTTTTCATAGCTGGTACATAATCGGGGTTAGTCATTGCTGCCACCAAAATATCGCCAGGTTTAATCTTGCTAATTTCTTTGGCGCTAAGGAGAATCTTTGGTAGGCCGATGGCAATGCCTGGGGAAGCGGGTGATCCCTTCAAAAGGATCGGTAGATCAATCTGGATATGGTTTTTCAGTGTTTTGTCAACCTCCTTCACAGTGGTTACAGCACGGGTTTGGACGATGCTTATCTCTCCATTAGCAAGGGCCCACTCGATGTCTTGAGGAAAGCCGTAGTGGCTTTCAATTTTTTTACCGATTTTGGCCAATTCAAGTATTTTTTCGTCAGATAATTTTTGAACTGACCGGTAAGCAGTGGCGACAGCAATTTCTCTAGTTTCTTTACCGACCCGGATCAATTCTTTTGGTTGATCAGCGATTTGTTTTTTAATAATTTTAACATCAGATTTTGCCACTTCGTAATGATCAGGGTTAACCATACCTTGGACGATAAATTCACCAAGACCCCAAATTGCTTCGATAACTATTTTATGCTTATCATTTTCTACAGGGTCAATGGTGAACATTACTCCTGAAACTTCCGCAGGTACCATCTCCTGGATTACCACCGCCATCCCTATTTTGAGGTGGTCAAAACCTTTTTCACTGCGGTAAAAAATTGCTCTTGGTTCAAAAAGGGAAGCCCAACAAAGTTGGACTGCTTCCAGAAGCTCCTTAGCACCCTTGACATTTAAGAATGTTGATTGTTGGCCAGCAAAAGAAGCATCCGGCAAATCTTCGGCGGTGGCGGAAGAACGAACAGCTACTAATCCAGAATTGTCCTTGGCTAACTCTCGGTAGCTATCAGTTATGGTGCGGCTAAGTTCCTCTGGTAGGGGATGGGAAGAAATTGCTTTTTTGACTAGAGCGGAAGTATCATCGAGGAGTTCTGTATCGGCGGTATTAATCTTTGCAAAAATCTTTTTTATCCTGTCTTCTAGGTTGCTTGCCTTGAGGAAATCAAAATAGGCGTCAGCGATAATCGTAAAGCCGTTTGGTACTGGCAGGCCGATTTTGACCATTTCGCCTAGATTGGCTGCCTTGCCACCAACAGTTGGGGTATCTTCTTTATTAGTTTCGGAGAACCAACGGACAGCTTTGGGCATATTTTACCTTCTGATTTTAGCACTAGGAATTTAGGATATCAACGAGAAGTTTGGCTGTTTTCTAACTAGTTATTTTTTCAAAAAACTTCCGGAGAAGTTTTTCGGCAGTTTCCCGCCCACCTAAACCAAAGGCAAGACCACCAGCCAAGGCGATCATAGCGACAAAACCGGTGAAAAGTATTCGGATAAGGTCGCTTGCCACACCAAGCTGGTTTAAGGCAGCTAAGACGGTAAAGATGATGATTGCGTAGCGGGCGACTTCGCCAACCGCTTGGCCCAATTGTGCTCCTAAACTGGCAGCGGTTGCGGCGACAAAATCGCGGGCAATTTTGGCAAAAATTGCTCCAATTGCTACAATAATTACTGCCACAACCACATTGGGGATGTAAAGAAGAAGGGAGGATAAGACTTTGTTGGCGGCGCCCAGCCCCAATTGGTCGACGGCTGGAATCAAAAATATCAAAATAACAAACCAACGTAAAAGTTCACCTAAAAGCCCGGAGACGGTCAGAGATGTTTCCGTTTTTTTCAAAGCGTCAGGAATCCCAGTTGGCGCTAAGGCTTTTTCGAAATTTACCGTCTCTAAAACCTTAAGTAAGAGACGCCTCAAGAATAGAGCAACCATAACGCCGAAGATAAAGATGACAATTGCCGCTAGCAAGCTTGGCAGGAGATTTGCAGTTGCGGTTAGAGACTCGTTAAGGGCTGATAGTACGCTATTGCCAGTATCTTTAATCATTTTACTCCCTTACTAAGGGGCAGTATAGCGGAAAGTTTACAAAAGTGTCAACTCGTTCCTCGCATAAAGCTTCGCAGCGTGGCAGCGCGGAGCTAAATGTGAAGTAGCGTTGATACACAACCCCCCGAAAGAGGTCGGTGGATTATGCGGATTAAAGCTGTCCCAAGGTTGACTTTAGCCCTTGGCTTTCTCCACTATCTTCTTTAGCCAATCAGCTGCTGTATCTCGCCCTGCTAGACCAAAGGCTAAGGCAGAAGCTAGAAATAGAGCGATGACAAACAGCCTAATTAGGTCTGCGGTAACTCCTAGACGAAGAATAGCTTGGATGGCGGCAAATACAACAACCGCAAAGTAAGCGATGTTGGCAACTACATGAGCAGGGTTGTTGCCGACAATAACCCCAACAGCTAGAATAGCCCGTTTAATAAACCAGCCGAGTGCGAACCCAAACAGCAAATACAAAGAGGCGATAATAACGCTAGAAAGGTAGGTAAAGAGTTGGGAAAAGACCGCCTCTGATCCTTCGATCTGTAGGCTAGAGATTGCTGGGATAAGAAAGACAATAATGGCAATCCAACGCAAAAGCTCCCCAACAACGGTGGTAACATCCATTTCTTCTTGAGATTTCACAACCTTGGTGTAGAGCGGCCAGCCGGAAAGCGCTCGCTCAAAATTTGTTGCCCTGGAGATTTCTTCTACTACCCGTTTAAGTATCCAGCCGACCAGAACACCGATAGTGATCGTTACAATAGCGGCAACAATATTTGCCAAAATCGGCCCAAGATTGGTGAAAAACGTATTGAGGGAGGTTTGGGAAAGATTGATATAGTCCTGTAGTGTCACTTCTTATCACCCCCTTTCGAGATAAAACTTGTTTACGATGTATATAGATTTTTCCAGAGGTGACAGTCTATACATTTATCAAGGGGCAGCGGCAGAAGTTTACTATCAGTTTACTATCGTTAACGGGGCTTGTCAACTACTTGTTCCCAGGGGAAATCGTTTCGGCCAAAATGACCGTAGCGGGCGGTTTCTCGGTAAATTGGCTGCTTTAAATTTAACCCGTTAATAATACCAGGCACAGAAAGATCAAGTAGTGACCAAGCAAAGTCGCGGATTACTTTATGAGATTTTTTCTCGGTGGCAAAAGTTTCCACATCTTTAGCAATTGGATTCCTTTGGCCAATAACGTAAGCGATTTGAACCTCAACCTTTGAGGCCAAGCCAGTGGCGACAATGTTTTTTGCAATATAACGAGCAGCATAGGCACCAGACCGATCGACTTTGGTTGGGTCCTTTCCCGAAAAACAGCCACCGCCAGCTCGTCCGTAAGCTCCATAGGAATCGACCATGATCTTGCGGCCAGTAACCCCAGTGTCAGAAGCTGGACCAGGGGTTGTCCAGAGACCAGCACCATTGACGATCAGATCTTTTCTCAAAATTTTTAGATCAAATTGCTCTAAGACGGGTGTAACTACAAACTTAAAGAGATCTTCTTTCAACTGTGAGTTCTTAATTTTTTCCTCGTGACAAGCAGCCAAAACCACCCTTTCTAAGGAACCTGGCTTGCCGTTGTCGTATTTTAAAGTAACCTCGCTTTTACCATCGGGTTTTAAATAAGGAATGTCTTTTTCTTCTCTAGCTTGGTCTAATCTTTCTACCAACTTGTGAGCGAGGGTGATGGGGAGAGGCATGAGTTCGGGAGTCTCGTCCACAGCGTAGCCAAACATCATTCCCTGGTCGCCAGCGC
The DNA here is from genome assembly GCA_001816645.1 of Candidatus Woykebacteria bacterium GWB1_45_5. Classification (GTDB taxonomy): domain Bacteria; phylum Patescibacteriota; class Microgenomatia; order Woykebacterales; family RBG-16-39-9b; genus GWB1-45-5. The sequence goes on along the minus strand of MHCO01000007.1, from coordinate 37,835 downwards.
CGCCTGTATCAACACCGAGAGCGATTTCTGGCGATTGTTGATGAATATGAACCTCGATTGGTGAAAACGACCCAAAAGCAAACTCCTGTTTTGTATAGCCTAGATCTTTAATGACACCCTGAGCGAGTCTGTTATAATTTAACCGCGCATGATGGATAGTAACCTCGCCGGCCAAGACAACTTGATTTTTGGTGACTAAAGTTTCTACTGCTACTTTGGCGTTCAGGTCTTTGGAAATGGCAGAATCAACTATAGTGTCAGAGATTTGGTCGCAGATTTTGTCGGGGTGGCCGCTAGCAACAGACTCAGAGGTAAAAACTTTATAATTCATAGGTTTTCCCTTGATGAACCTCGGGACGTATCTCCTTCGGATAAAACCTCAGGATGGCACCCTGCTCCTAAAAGGGTTGCCGGTCCCCCTTCGCGTAAAGCTTCGGAGGACGCTCTTGATACTTGCTTATATTATTAGCTAGGCAGCGTAGGGTTGTCAACTATATTTTTTTATTGTAAACTCTTCCAATATGTCAACCGAGCAGGTGGTTTTTTGGATTTTAGCAGCCGGAGCGGTTGCACTAGTATATGGAGTTATCCTCGCAGCGATTGTTTTAAGAGAACCGGCTGGTGATAAAAAAATGCAAGAAATCGCCAAAGCGATTCAAGAGGGTGCGGCTTCTTATCTTACTCGTCAGTATTCGGTGATTGCTCTTGTCGGGGTCATTATTTTCCTCGTTCTTTGGTGGAAATTGAATGGAGTGACGGCGATTGGTTTCGCCATTGGGGCCATCGCCTCCGCCCTGGCTGGTTATATTGGGATGAACGTGGCGGTGCGAGCAAATGTTCGAACAGCCGAAGCGGCTAAGAAGGGCCTCGCAAAAGCGCTTGATATCGCTTTCAAAGGCGGGTCGGTCACCGGCTTGATGGTAGTTGGCTTAGCTCTTCTTAGCGTTACCGGTTTTTACTGGGTTCTAATCCGGTTTCTTAATTACGAGTCGGTTGAGGCAGTGAAAGCTTTGATTGGTTTGGGTTTTGGAGGAAGTTTAATTTCCGTTTTTGCCCGGCTTGGGGGAGGAATTTATACCAAAGGGGCTGACGTCGGCGCGGACTTAGTTGGAAAGGTTGAGGTGGGGATTCCTGAAGATGATCCTCGTAATCCAGCCGTAATTGCTGATAATGTTGGCGATAATGTCGGTGATGATGCCGGAATGGCGGCTGATCTTTTTGAGACCTACGCCGTTACGGCAATTGCCGCGATGCTTTTAGGCAGTTTGCTTTTTCCCGGTAATGAAGAGGCAGTCCTTTACCCTCTGGCCCTGGGCGCGGGTTCGATTGTTGCTTCAATCATCGGAACTTTCTTTGTTCGGTTAATCGGGAAAAATATAATGGGCGCCTTATATTTAGGCTTAATTGCTGCCGGAATTATTGCAGCTAGTGGATTTTACTGGCTGACGAATGCCTTTTTTGGAAATGACCCTTTGGTCTCAACAGTTTTTGCTCAAGGAGGTTCGGTTGACGTTGTTCTTGTTAGTAGGCCTGAGGCAGGAGCTGTTTTCCTCACGAGTTTAATTGGGTTGTTTGTCACATTAGGAATGGTGGTTATAACGGAGTTTTACACATCAAAGAGGTTTGGCTCAGTTAAAAATATCGCTAACGCCAGTCAAATCGGCCACGCTACCAATATTATCCAAGGATTAGCAGTTTCGATGAAATCAACCCTGGCACCGATTATTTTAATTGCCGCTGCGATCCTGATCGCTTTTAATCTGGCTGGCCTTTACGGAATCGCCATTGCCGCTATGAGCATGCTTAGTATGACTGGAATAATCGTCGCTATTGATGCTTTTGGGCCGGTAACTGATAATGCCGGTGGGATTGCCGAAATGGCCGCTTTGCCAGAGTCGGTTCGAAAGGTTACTGATGAGCTTGATGCGGTTGGAAACACCACTAAGGCAGTCACCAAAGGTTACGCGATTTCTAGTGCAGGACTGGCGGCGTTGGTGCTTTTTGCGGCTTATTCCCAAGAATTAACGGCCGCGGGTAGAG
>MHCO01000007.1:34076-35782 GCA_001816645.1 Candidatus Woykebacteria bacterium GWB1_45_5 | reverse complement strand
GCTAGACGACCCAAAGGTTTTGGTTGGTCTTTTTATCGGCGCGGCCTTGCCATACTTCTTTGGTGCTTTGGCGATGGAGGCAGTAGGAAAGGCAGCTGGTGCGATTGTTACCGAAGTTCGGCGGCAATTTAGAGAAATAAAAGGGATTATGGAAGGAAGAGTCAAGCCAGACTATGCGAAGGCAGTGGCAATTGTTACTGCGGTAGCCCAAAGAGAGATGGTTGTTCCTGCTTTAATTCCGGTTTTGGCGCCGGTAATTGTCGGATTTTGGTTGGGACCAGAAGCTCTTGGCGGCCTGTTGGTTGGCTCGATTGTCACTGGGCTTTTTGTTGCTCTTTCGATGACTACTGGGGGAGCCGCTTGGGATAATGCCAAGAAATATATTGAGGAAGGAAATCTCGGTGGGAAAGGAAGCGAAGCCCACAAAGCCGCGGTGACCGGAGATACGGTTGGGGATCCTTATAAAGATACGGCGGGACCGGCTATCAACCCCATGATAAAAGTAATAAATATCGTGGCTTTATTATTGGTTCCGTTTTTGTAATTAAGACGCCTCTTTTGTCTTCGCTGTTTCCTCAAACAACTAAATCTGGGGGTTAGAATTGGAAGGGTTTAATTTCTCCCTGTACTTTAGTAAATATCTATTTAAAAGCAGAGATAGCTCCTCATTTTTTAGATTAAAAAGGTTACCTCCTACCATATAATCATTTGGTGATCCAAAAACCTGTGACAAAAAACCAAAAAGTGGGTGCTTTTGATCATAAGCCTCAGTCATATCTACTAATAAGTATTCTTTTCCTTTTATGTCACGGACATAAAGCTCTTTTATATCCTCCAAAGCATTAATTTGCCTCTTTTCAGAGCACCGCCGATACGAAAGCCATCCGTATTTATATATAATGTCGCCGGTTTTATCAGAGAGGCTAGATAATATATTGTAGCCACTCCTAAGATCAATATTAATAAAAAAATAAGCGCTCCTTCTATAAATGGAAGCTCGTTCCTTCCCATTAAAAATATAGATAAAAAAACAATAAAGAGAATGGATCCTAGGGTGAAATAATAAAAAGCCCTCATTCTGCTTGTCCTCAAAACGTAAGTTTCTGGTAGGTCAGAGAGGTTGATTGTACCTTTATCCCAAGGATTCCAGTTTTCCTTATTATCCTTGCGAAAAAATTTGAGAAAAGACACCTTGCTTTTTATTATAGCAAAAACCTATTTCTAAATAACTATATTAAAATATTATTGACTCAAGCAGGGTTAAAGCTGGAATTTTTGGTAAATTCCTCGTAGGCTTTTTGAATTGTTTCTTTGCTGCTAGTGTAAGTAGTGTTGATGACTAAGTGGAAAAGTTTGGGGTCTTCGTAATTATCGTCCGAATAGAGTTTTTTGAATTTCTGCCGGATCTGCACTCGTCTTTTTTCAATTTCCGCCGGGGTTTCTTTGTGGGTATGTTCTCTGGCTAAAATTCTTTCAGTCGCCACATTTTTATCACAAAGGAGGAGTATCCTAAAAACATCGGTTAGGTTCCGTGTAAACCAACCTGCATAATGGCTATCAGCAACAAACCCTTTCCCGTTCTTTAATTTTTCTAAAAATTCGGAGTCAGTCTTTTTCTCAACATTATCAGGGATCGCGCTTTTTTCCCAAAGGGGAATGTTGTGTTCTTTTTGATATTGCCGGAAAAAATCACCAGTTGAAATATA
>MHCO01000007.1:29186-34002 GCA_001816645.1 Candidatus Woykebacteria bacterium GWB1_45_5 | reverse complement strand
AAGTTTTGTCCATCGTTTATGGGTAGAATAATTAAAATTGTATCCTAAAGTTGGTTAAAAGAGAAGGGGAGGGTAGTCGGTCAGCTAGCGGCGAGCCGAACTCTCAACCAGCTAAACCGACTACCGAGATAGTATTGATTTCTCCTTTCCCCGTAGCAGACGACCGACGTTCTCTCGGTGCATGATTAGGATGTATAGAACCGCTAGAACCAATCCCCAGCCATAGGGCTTTGGTATTTTTCCTTGCCTGGTAAGCTTGGTCGAGTAAGCAGCGGCCGCAATTGATCCAGACATGGAACCGACGGAAACTATACCTTTGCTGCCGATTATGCCGGCGATGAAGACGCTTATAGCTAGTCCAAAGACTCGCCACAAGGCCGGCACTTTGCTTGCTAGAGCGAAAAGTACTCCGGCAGATGGTGATACAGCTTTACCACCTTTCGACTTTAGCCAAAATGGGAAAGTGTGTCCGGCAATAGCCGCGCCTCCCACAAGTAGATGCAGCCAATGGGCGTTGGGCCACTTCCAGATTGCGAGTCGAGTTGGAATAAAAGCTTTCAGTATGTCGAGCACGCCAGCAACAAGAGCCCAGAGAAATGCTTTTTGGGTACTCATGTGCTGTTTGATCTCTCTAAAGGCGTTCGTTCCTCCCGTGGCGTGACTCCCAACCTTGCGTAGATCGACTCTCACTAGGATCTTTACCATGACCCAGCCAAAGGCGATGGACCCGAGCAAGTAGGCGGCAATGATAAGTACTATTGGAAGTACCAATTGATCAGCCCCCAGTTCTTCTTGAGATTGGTGGATATTTTATGATAAAATTACTTAGTCTGCAAGCTGTTTGCTGTTCTCTGATTGCTGATCCCTGATCTTGGCCTCGTCGTCTAGTGGTCTAGGATATCGGGTTTTCATCCCGAAGATCGCGGGTTCGAATCCCGCCGAGGTCACCAGAAACAAAAGTAGGTCTTTACGACCTGCTTTTTGTTTTTGTGATTCTTGGTAAGGATTTGAATCCCTTAGGGTTCGTAGCCAACGAAGTCCCGCTAAGCGGGACGAGTGGTCGCAGAGCGCTTTAGCGATCTAATCCCGCCGAGGTCACCATATGGCTTTTGGTTGATATATCAATATAATATTGTGCTTTTTCTCCTAGATAAAATGTGATAGTATATGTCTATATGAAAAAAGAAAATCTTATTGAGATAAATCCAAAAATTATGCACGGGGAGCCTGTTATAGTAGGTACAAGAATCCCAATCTACGCTATCTTGGACCTTATTGCTGCTGGATATACTTTTGGCGATATAATCAAAAAGGCTTACCCGCAACTCAACATAGAACAAATAAGAGCAGCTGTAGAATACGCTAACGCTGTTATAAAGAACGAAGAAGTCTTACCTCTCAGCACCTCTAAATGAAATTCTTTGCCGATGAAAATATTTATAAAGAAACCGTAGATTTCCTAAGAGAAAAAGGTTTTAAAGTCAACACAGTGGGTGAAGTTGGACTTTCTAGTGCTGAGGACGAGGAAGTTGTTAAATACTCCGCAAATAACAAGCTTATTCTGCTAACTCTAGATAGAAGACTTCCTGATATTAGATTTCTACCAAAAGAACATTCGGGGATAATAGTTTTGCGGATCCGCCCAGCGTCTGGGGAAGTAATTAACAAAACTCTACTCGAATTTATACAAAGTAATGAAAATCTAGATTTTTCCAATAAATTAATAATCCTCGAAACTAATAGGGTTAGAATTAGATCAACCTAACCTTATCAAAAATAGCTGACATTCTAGCATTTTTGGTGTAAGATACAAAGCAACGAATATCTTTAATAAAAACTAATAGCAATAATCCCCTACATCTATTTTTCTCAGCAATTTTTCAGCTTTTGGTGTAAAATTTGAGGCAATGAGATTGCTAGTTGTAGAAGACGAAAGGAAAATTGCCGACTCTCTCAAAAAGGGTCTTGAGCAGGAAACTTACGCTGTGGATGTGGCCTACGATGGTGAGTATGGTTATGATCTTGCTTCGACCGAAGACTACGATTTAATTATTTTGGATCTGATGTTGCCTGGTATGAATGGGGTAACAATTTGTAAAAACTTGCGGGTGGAGGGCAAATCAACGCCTATTTTGATGTTAACGGCTAAAGGAGAGTTGGAAGATAAGATTGGAGGATTAAATATCGGCGCTGATGATTATATGGTCAAACCCTTTGCCTTTGAAGAACTCTTGGCACGAGTAAAGGCTTTAGCTCGCAGGCCAAAAAATTCCCTACCAACAATTTTAACGGCCGGAAATCTTACACTCGACACGATTTCTTATAAAGTCACAAGAACGGGTAAAGAAATTGGACTTTCAAAAAAAGAATTCGCTCTGCTTGCCTATTTATTAAAAAACAAAAGTCGGGTCCTTACTAAAGAGCAAATCATTGCCAACGTTTGGGATTTTGACTCTGACATTTTGCCAAACACGGTTGAAGTTTACATCGGCTATTTGAGAGATAAAATTGACAAGCCTTTTAAAGAACCGCCGTTAATTAAAACGGTAAGGGGATTTGGTTACCGGATAGAAGGAGATTAATGTTTAAATCAGCACGGATTAAATTGACACTTTGGTATCTCCTAATGATCATGGCTATTTCAGTCATTTTTAGCCTGATCATTTATCGTGTCCAGGTGAGCGAGTCAGAAAGGATACTGCAGAGACAAAGAGTGAGAATCGAGAGTGGCGGTTTCCTGCGGCCTGGTTTTGGTCCTGCTCCTCTGGAACCAGAGATTTTAGAAGAAGCCCGCAATCGATTAAAACTAAATCTTATTCTTATAAATCTTGGGGTATTAATAGTGTCCGGCGGTGCTGCTTATTTTCTTGCTGGCCGAACCCTAAAGCCAATTGAAGAAGCGGTTGAAGATCAAAAAAGGTTTGTTGCTGATGCTTCCCACGAACTGCGCACCCCACTGACCACGATGAAAACAGAATTAGAGGTCAATTTGCGAGGCAAAGGTTTTGGGCAAGAAGCCAAAAAAATCTTGGAAAGTAATTTGGAGGAGGTGGATAAATTGAGTTATCTTTCCGATAAACTGCTTCGTCTTAGCCGCTATGAGCAAAAGGAAGGTTTGGTTTTTTCGCCAGTTTCCTTGAATGAGGTCGTCGAGGAAGTGATTAAAAAACTTTCGGGGCTAACCAAGTCTAAGAAAATCGAAATTGTTAAAAATCTGGAGGAAGTTAACATTCAGGGAGATTTCGCTGCCTTAGCGGAAGGCTTCGGTACCATCCTTGATAATGCAGTAAAATATAGTCCTAAAGAAAGTAAGGTGAATGTTGATCTTCAGAGCAAAGATGGTAAAACAGTTGTTAAGATTCAAGATTTTGGAGTTGGTATAAAGAATAGTGAACTTCCTCATATCTTCGATCGTTTCTACCGCGCCGATGCCTCTCGGACAAAAGAAAAGGTTGAAGGATTTGGCCTTGGGCTTTCCATCGCCAAAGCCGCCATCGAAAAACACCACGGAAAAATCGAAGTCGAGAGTACACCTGGAAAAGGCTCCACATTCACCGTAACTCTTCCAACCGCATAACCCCCTCTAAGCGTTTTCTCAGAAATATCACTTACACTCCCCTTGTCACTATTAAAAGATTGGAAAGGTGGTGACAAGTATGAAAAGTTTACTAATTGCAGTTGCAGCTCTTGCTCTCGGAGCAACGCTTGGTGTTGCTGGTCTAAACAGCATTAGCGCTGCGACAAATTCAAATGGTTCTTCGCTTGTTGAGAATTTGGCGGAAAAATTCAATACAACAACAGAAGAGGTAAAGGGTGTCTTTGAACAAACACGAGAAGAGCGTCGGGAAGAAATGCAAAAAGAGTTCGAAGAAAACCTGGACCAAGCTGTGAAGGACGGCAAGATCACGGCGGAACAGAAAGAAACAATTCTATCTAAACACTCTGAGATAGAAAAGAAGATGGAAGAAGTAAGAACCGCCCAAGAAGATTTAAGAAACTGGGCAGATGAAAATGACATCGACCTACAGGAAATCATGCCAGGTAAAGGCTTTGGTGGGCCAGGTATGAGAGGACTTGGGATGTAAGACACCGATGGCAAAAAACAAAAAGCTCCTGGTTGCCCTCGACAGGAGCTTTTTGGTTGGAAAAAACTCCGCGTTGTGGAGGCTGTCAAAAAGATTCTCTCAGCTTTTTCTCAGTTTAGATTTTTAGAATAAGACTTAGAGGATTAGAAAAATATGTTTTATCTCGCATATCTAAAGGCAGAACTTTTGCGGCGGTGGGGAAAGACTACAATAATTGCTTTGGGTTTAGCAATTGCCAGCGCCATTATTATTACGATTATTTCCACTTCGCAAGGTCTTTCCGATTCTCAAGAACAAGTTTTGAATCCACTGGAAAATGTTGGGACGGATATCATGGTTAGCCGCTCGGTTGATACCGAAAAAATGGGTGATTTGGATGAAGCAACCAGAGCCGAGCTTGCCTCCGAAAACAGAGTAACGACCGATTTATCGAAACTCGGCAAAGCCGGTGAAAGCTTCTCTCTAGACACCTTCCTAGCGGGGACGATGCTTACTTTTGCAAGTAGTGACACTAAGAAACTAACAAGCGATTTAGCTAAAGAATACGCAACCGGCCTTATTCTGAATGTTACTCATCAGGAGGGTAAGATCCCGGAAATCACCGCCGAATTTCAAACCGGGCCCGAAAGTTTCCAAATACCCGATGTCGCGCCTCTCACCGATGCGGAGAGGGCTGCAGTTGACGCTGCGAGACAAAAGGCGATAGCTGACCTGCAGGCAAAGGGCATTGA
>MHCO01000007.1:20021-29177 GCA_001816645.1 Candidatus Woykebacteria bacterium GWB1_45_5 | reverse complement strand
GGAAGAGGGTCGTCAAGCGGTGCGTGAGGCCGAACAAGCGGTAATGCCGGAGCGGTTCAAAAACCGGACATTTACGGCTCCTTCCCGAACCTTCCGCCAAACTCTCGAAACCCCCCAAACCGATATTAAAACCGAGAATTTCACTATCGCTGGTGTTGACACATCTAAAACCGACATCGGCTTAATCCTGCCAAGTCAAATTACTGAAGGCTCGTATTTTAATAGCCAAGACCAAGTAGTTGTCAATCTATCGTATGCGCAGAAAAAGGGTTTAAAGGTTGGTGATACCCTCACCTTCAACAGCAAAAAACTGACCATTGTCGGTATTGTCGATCCCAAACTTTACACAAACACGGCTGATGTTTATGTTCCTATCGCCGATCTTCAAACCATAGCCAGTAAAGCGGGCCGGATCAATATTATTTTAATAAAAGCGCCCAACGCCGATGCCGTAGAAGACACAAGTAATAAAATTGCTGGATTATTCACCGGAGCAAAAGTCATTAATTCAAATGATACAGCGGCTCAGGTGACTGGCAGTTTAATTAGCGCGGCCAGCCTGATGAATAGATTTATTGGCCTAACAAGCATAATTGTTATTCTTGCCGCCTTCATCATTGTCAGTTTGATAACGGTCTTTTCGGTTAATAAACGGACGCAAGAAATCGGTACCTTAAAAGGAATCGGCTGGAAAAATCCGTCGATAAGCCGACAAATTTTTCTCGAAAATCTGGTGATTGGAATTTTCGGAGCAATACTTGGGGTTGGTTTGGGGGTAGCGGCTATCCTACTTTTGAATCAAGCCAATATTGTTTTTACGGCCAATGTCGCCAGTTCTAATGCCGGAGCGGGTTTCATACCGTTTATGCGAAGGTTCGCAGAAGCTACCGCAAGTGCTTCAACCGCTAATCTTAAACTTAATGTAACTTTTAACTATTTAGTATTATCGCTTGGCGCCGCCGTGGCAATTGTCGGCTCGGTGGTCGCCGGGGCTTTGGCGGCCTTTAAGGTGTCAAGAATGAAGCCGCAGGAAGCATTGAGGCAACTATAATGGCACTGATCGAAATCAAAGATTTGACAAAGGTATACAAAAGCGGCCGTTCAACCATCAGAGCCGTTGATGGAATAAACCTTGTTGTTGAGAAAGGCGATTTTTTGGTGGTTATTGGCCCGTCTGGGAGTGGCAAAAGTACTCTTCTCCAGCTTCTTGGATGTTTGGATAAACCAACAAGCGGCGAGATTAAGATTGATGATAAAGAGGTTAATAGATTTAGTGATGCGAGATTGGCGGAACTGCGACAAAATAAACTTGGATTTATTTTCCAAAGTTTCAATCTTATCCCGACACTGACTGCTCGCCAAAATGTCGAAGCGGCAATTGCTAAAAGAGGTAAGGGGGACAAAAATAAAGCTTTAGAGGTACTCGAAAAAGTTGGGCTGGCTGAGAGAGCAGATCACCTGCCAAGTTTACTTTCTGGCGGTGAGCAGCAAAGAGTAGCGACAGCAAGAGCTCTCATTAATGATCCGGAAATTATCTTAGCAGACGAACCTACCGGTAATTTGGATAGCAGGACCGGTAAGGAAATACTGGATATATTAAAGAACCTAAATCGCGAGAAAAAACAAACAGTGATAATTGTAACCCATTCTGAGTACGCTAGAGAGTTTGCGAATAAGGTAGTTGAGATGAGAGACGGTAAGTTACAGACAGAAAAGATTTAACAAAGGCTGAATTTCGTATTGACCAGATAGCTTAAATTGTGTTACAAACTCCTTAAATCTGAACAAGAAGCTGCGTGGGTCACCGAGCGCGGCGGGCAGGTCAGCGCCGAAACACCGGTTCAAATCCGGTTGGGGTTCACCATATTGAATTAGCCAAAGTGCTTGGTGTTTCTATTGAGGAGTTGAATAAAGAGGACAAATTATGAGCAATAAAATTATTATCCCAATTATCGTTATTGTAATTCTAGGCGGTGTGGTTGGCGGAGCTTTGTTTTTTGCCAACCCATTTGCTAAAAAACAGCAATCAACAGTTCAAAAACCATCAAATCTCGCTGGCATAACATATCCCATTGTCCATACGGGTGTTCAAAAATATTATGATGCCCAAAAAGAAGTACCTACAATCGAAAGCGGGGAAGCTTTTTTCGGACAGGATGCAAACTACTTAAGCAATCTACCATCTTATACGGACAACAAAGACGGTACAATAACAGACAATGTCACCGGTCTTATGTGGGAGCAAGATATGGGCTCAAAAATGACATTGGAAGAAGCGATCAAAAAAGCCAAGAGTTCTAAATTGGGTGGTTATTCCGACTGGCGTGTTCCAACACTTAAAGAGTTGTATTCACTCAGTAATTTCAACGGACAGGATGGAGGCGAAAGAGCTGGCGATACATTCTTTATTGATACAAATTATTTTAAACAACCCATAGGCAATGCAGCGTTAGGAGAAAGAGAGATAGACGCCCAGACATGGTCATCAACGGTTTATACAGGCAAAACATTCTTTGATAACGAAACAATTTTTGGGTTTAATTTCATTGATGGCAGGATTAAAGGCTATCCTAAATATGATCCAGAGACGAAAGAACTGAAGAAGATGTATTTTCGGCTCGTGCGCGGCAATACGGATTATGGAAAGAACAAATTCGTTGACAACAACGACAGAACCATATCTGATCTTGCTACTGGCCTAATGTGGCAAAAAGAAGATAGTAAAAATGGCATGGATTGGGAAAATGCTCTTGCATACTGTGAGGGTCTAAATTTAGGTAAGTATGATGACTGGAGGCTTCCAAACGCAAAGGAGCTGCAAAGTATCGTAGACTACTCACGCTCTCTGCAGGCTACAAAATCGGCGGCTATTGATCCCCTTTTTACTACTTCTGAAATTGATGATCCTAGAGGCGGGGTCAATTATCCCTTCTACTGGTCAGCAACCACCTTTAGTCAAAACGGTCAAGCGGTGTATGTAAGTTTTGGTGAAGCCCTTGGGAAAATGTTTAATCAAATATTGGATGTTCATGGTGCTGGCGCACAAAGAAGCGATCCAAAAAGTGGTTCGGAAGCAGACTATCCCAAATATCACGGGCCGCAGGGAGATATCCAGAGAGTTTATAATTACGTAAGGTGTGTAAGAACAATAAAATAACTGGCGCTGATTGGCGAAGAGGTTACTTATAAGCTTGGTTACATATTCGGCTAAAAGGCTACGAGCACGAAGATGATCTGCTGGAGCTAGTAAAGAGAGCTAATAAGCAAAACTCTCCAACGGATAAGCCTTAAAAACTGTACCCCACTCTTTGAAAGTTTCCACTAATTGATCTATAATTTCATCTGTCAGCATAGAACGAAGGTTCACCAGAAATTAGATTCTTTTATCTACCACAAAACAATTGTCAATTTGGAAATTTGATTTCGAAAGTTCGGCCTTAACGCATAATTTTAACCCTGCTTTACAGATTTTCCGAAAAAGATTAAAATGCTGAAGAGGGTTTTTATGAAGCAAATTAAACTGTTAAATAATCTAGTTATTCTCGCTTTGTTTTTGTCCCTATTGAATATAATTTTAACCTTTGATTTATTCGAAAAGCTTGGTTTTTTTGCCAAAAAACCCGTTCAGAATCAGGTGGCTCGAGAAGTAACTGATCAACTGCCAACGGTCAATGTAAGTTCGGACGATGATCCGGTAAAAGGTGATAAAAACGCTTCAGTGACAATTATTGAATTTGGCGATTTTCAATGCCCTTATTGCGAAATGTTCGCCACTAATGTATTGCCCGAAATAGAAAAAAATTATATCAAGACCGGAAAGGCGAAGTTTGTTTATCGGGATTTTCCATTAAGTTTCCATCAATATGCAGAAAAGGCCGCCGAAGCTGCGGAGTGTGCTGACGAACAAGGAAAATTCTGGAATTATCACGATAAACTTTTCCAAAATCAAAATACGTTGGACACCGATAACTTAAAAAGATTTGCCCAAGAATTGGGATTTAACACAACAAAATTTAACGATTGTTTAGATTCAGGAAAAATGACGACCGAGGTGCAAAAAGACGTCAGTGATGGTGGTAGCTACGGAGTTAGCGGTACCCCAGCCTTTTTCATAAATGGTATTGATGTGCAAGGTGCCCAACCATTTAGTGAATTTGAAAAAATCATTGAGCAGGAACTGAAAAGGTAATGTTGAAAATCCTAGGGATTATCGCGATATTAATAGCGGTGGTGTTGGTAGGCTTTTTTGTACGTGGACAAAATAATAGTTTGAATACGGAAGAAAAATCACAGGTGAAAGAAGCACAGACTAAGCAAGCACCAGTCCTTAAAGATATTAGCACGAGGGAAGCGACCGGTTTGGTTGAAAAGAATAAAGACAATCCCGACTTTGTGATTATTGATGTTAGAACGCCGCCCGAGTATGCGCCCGAACATTTGGAGAAAGCAACTAATCTTGATTACTCCTCGGGAAGCTTCAGAAGCGAATTAGAAAAGCTTGATAAAAATGAAATCTATCTTATTTATTGCCGCAGTGGAAACCGCAGCAAAAAAGCCTTGGTGGTAATGAGAGAGCTTGGGTTTAACGAAGTTTATAACATGTTGGGTGGAATTACCGCTTGGACTAACAGCGGCTTTCCAACAGTAAAGTAGTCATGAGGGAGGTGAGTTAGATTGGGAGAACAAGCAGAAACTGGTTGTTGCAAAAGGTTTGACCCAGCGCCTTGGCAGGAGAAAGAAGTTACCTGGCAAGATAAACTTTTTCTCAAGGACCATGTGCGTAGTTTCCTGCATATTCCCTTAAACATGGACCAGGTGATGACTCGTGATTTGAAGCTGATTGAGGACGCAAAGGCTTTCGGTTCGGAGCAGTTGATGCTTTCCGATGAAAAATCGCTTTGGGGCTCCGATATCTACATTTCGGTTGTCAAAGAAGTGCCTGGCGCAACCATGGAAAAGATATCAGGGACTTTCCTGACTAAAGTCTTCGAAGGGCCGTTCAAAAATATCGGCAGTTGGATAAAAGAAATGAAGGCTTACATGTCCTCGAAGGGTAAAGAAATCAAAAAGCTTTATTTTGGCTATACTACTTGTCCGGCCTGCGCAAAAGCCTACGGTAAAAACTACGTTGTTTTATTGGCCCAGGTTTAAAAAAGACATGAAGGAAACGTTGATTCTTCTTCGAAATTGGCTAGACCGCTTTTTATACAAGGCGGTTTTTCGGCCGATTTTCTTTCGAGTTGACCCGGAAACAATTCATGATCAGATGATCCAGTCGGGTAGGTTTTTTGGTTCCAGCCTTTTGACTAGAAAATTTATCGCCTTTCTTTTTTCTTATTCCCACAAATGCCTTGAGCAAAGAATACTTGGCATTAAGTTTTCCAATCCAATTGGCCTAGCAGCCGGATTTGATAAGGATGGGGTTTTGACCGATATTTTACCGTCGGTTGGTTTTGGTTTTGCCGAGGTTGGTTCAATTACAGGGGAGCCTTGCGAAGGGAATCCGAGGCCGAGATTGTGGCGACTAACAAAATCTAAAGGGTTGGTTGTATACTACGGCTTGAAAAATGCAGGATGCGAAAGGATTGCGCAACGCCTGAAGAAAAAGACTTTTAAAATCCCAATCGGTATCAATGTTGCGAAGACAAACAGCCCCAAAACAGTAGAAATCGCCGGTGGGATTAACGATTACGTAAAAGCCTACAAGAAGGTTGCTGATATTGGCAATTATTTTGCGATAAATATAAGTTGCCCCAATGCTTATGGCGGCCAGCCGTTTACCGACTCGAAAAGTTTAGACGCTCTTCTTGATGAGATTGATAAAATACCTACAAAAAAGCCAATTTTTATAAAAATCTCACCGGACTTAAGGAGAGAAGAAATTGACCAAATAATCAAAGTGTCGAGGGAACATCATGTAAACGGTTTTGTCTGTACAAATTTAACGGAGGACCGAAAGGATATGAAACTTGTTGACAAAAGCGTTCCAAAGATAGGTGGGATAAGTGGTAAGCCAGTCGAAAATCTGGCGAATGATTTAATTAGCTATGTTTACCAGAAGACAAAGGGAGAATTCGTAATCATTGGTTGTGGCGGTATTTTTTCTGCACGCGATGCCTATAAAAAAATTAAACTTGGTGCATCCTTGGCCCAACTGATTACGGGGATGGTTTTTGAGGGCCCTCAAGTTATTAGTGAAATTAATCAAGGCTTGGTTAGTTTGTTACGGAAAGATGGGTTTGAAAATATTAGTGAAGCGGTTGGGATTGATAATCGGTAGTAAACAGTGAACAGCTAACAGCGAAGTATCAAAATTATCTAATTGGTAGCGTGAAGTAAAAGGTGGCGCCTTTACCTGGGATTGACTCGAACCAAATTTTTCCACCGTGGGCATTGATGATCAACTTCGTTACGTAGAGACCCAAACCAGTACCAGTATAGTCATACCTTAAGACGCTCGTCCCGCGGGCGAATTTGCCAAAAACCAAATGTTCCTTTTCCTTTTCTATGCCAATTCCAGTATCGGCAACAGAAACCAAAAGGTCGTTACCTTTCTTTCGGACACCGATTGTTACTTGGCCGCCTTCTTTGTTAAATTTGATAGCGTTATCAATTAAGTTGTTTACGGCCTGGATTATCTTAAATTTATCAATGTTTGGTTTTGGGAGGGCGCTTTCAGGGAATTCAAAGACAATATTGATTTTCTTTTCCAAGGCGGAAGAAGAAAACCCTCTCACCGCTTCTTCCAGGAGCCCTTTGATATCGGTTTCTTGTTTAGCCAGGCCTTCTCGTTTACTTTCCATAGAAACTATACCGATTAGTTCTTCGGTTAGACCGCTTAATTCTTTAAGCGAGACATCGATACGGGTCAAGTAATTTCTTGAAGTCTCTTCCAATTTTAGGTTTTTGAAATACTCAAGATAACCTTGAATAGTGACGATCGGTGTGCGCAAGTTATGGGACGCGATCATGATAAATTCATCCTTTAGTTTGTCTAGTTCTTTGAGGGCTTCAATGTTACTGCGTAAGGTTTGGGCCATGTGGTTGACCGAAGAGGCTAGCTCCTCAACTTCGTCGCCGGTTTTAACCGCAATTTCCCGACTTAAATCTCCGCCACTAATTGCTCTAGCTGCTTCCACCACTTTTTTTATCGGCGAAAGAAAGAGACGATTAGTGATGATGACAATGAAACCGATTGAAAAGACTAGAAAGATTAAGGTTAACAGCAAAGCAGTGTTTCTGATATTAGTGACGGTTTTATTAATTGAATCGTAGGAAATGAGGTAGCGGATAGAAAATGGATGAGCACCCCAATCTTCAAAAAAGGGGTCAATGATTTCTTTGATTTCTCCGCCTCTTTTAATCTCACCCCTCGTATTAGCGGAAACTTTTTCCAAGATATTCCTATCCGTAATTCTAGACGGTTTCAAACCAGTTTTTAACTCTTCGCTGTCGAATAAAACTTCACCGTCCGCGTTAATGATCTGGATGTTTTCAATGTCTTTGTTGAGGGAAAGATTTTGTTCAATAAGTTCTTTGAATTTCAAATAGCCAGAGGAGTAATAGGTATTGTAGGTATTGCCAAGCGACTGGGTGCTAAAGGTAGTAAAAGCTCGTGCTCGGCTTAAGAGGTTATTTTTTTCAGCGCTGGTGAAGTTTCGAATGAAAGTGAAGGAAAGAATGCCAAAAATTAATACGAATAAAAAAATAACGACCAGGGAAAATTTAAATAATAAAGAACGAAAAGGGGAGAGTTTACTGGCCCACAATTTCGTAGGCATATATCAGCCCAAAGTTATGTGGTGTCCAATTAAACCCACTTCTTACAGCCGCAAAGCTTTTGGTTGTATATAAAGGCAGCCACGCGAGGTCTTCGACTGCTACTTTTGTTGCTTTTTGAAGTAAAGCAAGACGTTTTTTCGAATCAAAAGTTACAGAGGCCTCATCGGTAAGTTTATCTAATTCCGCGTTACTATAACCACCTATATTGAAGGGCCCTTTTGTATGAAGTAAATCGTTTAGTATTTCTCCGGTATCGAGTGTTTCAGCAGCCCAAGCCGCAGCCATAAGTGAATAATCTCCAGAGTCGGTTCGGGCATAGTCTTCTTCGGTCTGCAAAATTCTAGCGTCTACTTTTAGACCCAGCCTTTCAAGTTGCCTGACGATTTCTTTGTCAGTTTGATAGCTTGCAGGGACATCTACGGTGAGGCTAAAACCGTTTGGATAGCCAGAATCGGTTAAAAGTTTTTTTGCTTTAGTTAAGTCATATGCGGGACGTTTAATTTTTGGATCGAAACCGAATATTTCACTGGTAACCAACTGACTCGCAGGCTGACCATCTGTCACTGCGTTTTTAATAAATTCATCAATATTAATACCATACAAAAGAGCTTGCCTCACCCCTTTATCTTTAAACGGATTTTTAGGTTCATCCACATAGGCGGTTTTATCTCGAGTAAAATCAAATGTGAGAAAGAAAACGACCGGTAGGTTGTAGCTTTTTACGCTAAATCCTTGACCGCTTAGTTTTTGATTATCAGCAGAGCTAGTTAAGTTTGCTATATCCACCCCTCCACTTAAAAGCGCTTCGGCGGTTTCTTCAGGCGAAATAATCTTATAAATTACTTGCTTTATCTTTGGCTTGCCTCCCCAGTAGTTTGGATTAGCCTCTAAGCTGTAGGTTTTTTCCTCGAATTTTAGAAGTTTGTAAGGTCCGGTACCGGCTAAATTTTTAAATCCGTCTTTTTCCGCCTGTTGCTTAGAAATTATAAAAACAGTGGCTAGCTTTGGCAGTAATACAGGGTCTGGTTCTTTTGTTTTTAGTTCAACAGTTGCATCATCAGTAATCACAACTTTATCGACGCTAGATAGGTATGGTAACGGCCAATCATTAGCCTGCGCTTGCTCAATACTATACTTAACATCTTCCGCACTAAATTTATTTCCATTATGAAAGGTGACAGAACCTCTCAATTTAAAACGCCAAGTGTATTTGTCAGGATTGCTCCAGCTAACCGCTAAGCCAGTGACGACTTTGCCGTTGCGGATAATGGTCAACCCCTCAAAAATATTGGCATTGAAAGCTATACTGCGAGACTCGGTATAATTTTCAGGGAAGATGCCAAAAGCCTCAACCGGCATCCCGATTTTGACTAA
>MHCO01000007.1:16554-20013 GCA_001816645.1 Candidatus Woykebacteria bacterium GWB1_45_5 | reverse complement strand
TCTGTTCCAGCGGGTAGGGGTGGTGTTTCTGGCTCCGTTGGTGCGGCGTTTAGTTTATAATAAACCAATAAAGAGGCAACTATGATGAAAACTAAAATTACAAACCAAGCGTAGATAGCCTTGATTCTTTTGAGTAAAAAAGAGTTTTGGACAGGCTCTGGTTCCACTACTTATAGATTAACAATCAATCTGGTCTTTGTCAATCTGTTATTCGATAAGTGTTTTTGGTAAAATAACTGATGGTTATGACAAATAATTTTGAAAACAGAGCAGTTTTGGTTAGCGGTGCGGGAAAAGGAATTGGTAAACAAATTGCCTTGACTTTCGCGGAAAACGGTGCGAGTGTTGCTTTCTTCGACAGGGATGAAAAGCTGGTTGGGGAAGTGGTAGAGGAAATCAATCAGGTTGGTAAGAAAATTTTTGCCAAGGTTTTAGATGTATCCAAAATAGAACAAATTGATTCTTTTCTGAGGACGATAAAAACCCAGTTTGGTGAGATCGATATTTTGGTCAATAATGTTGGGACAGGGCTAGTCAAAAAATTTTTCCAAACTAGCAAGGAAGACTTTGATTTAGTTTTTTCGACTAACTTTAAGGGGTCGTTTTTCTTGACGCAAAAAGTTGCTAAGGAAATGAAGACTGGATCAAGTATCATCTTTATCACCTCAATCCACGCCGAACACCCTTCTTTGGATCCAACTTACGATGGTAGTAAAGCAGCGATTAACAGCTTGGTAGCAAATCTTGCCCTTGAATTAGCTCCCAAAGGGATTAGGGTAAATGCTGTAGCACCAGGTCATATCGACGTTGAGACTAGAGGAGAACCAAGGCAACAGTCAGACGTTCCTTTGGGGAAAAAAGCTGGTTTGCCGCAAGACGTGGCCAAAGCCTGTTTGTTTTTAGCTGATAATGAAAAGGCTCGTTATATTACTGGTGCGATATTGCCGGTTACCGGTGGTCTTCATATCCCAATCGCCAAGGACATAAAATTCTAAAGATCTATCAAGGGTCCAAGCACTGGCGTATTTGTTTGCTTTGTGGTAAAACCTATCTCTACAAGTGTACCTGCGTCATTCAAAACCATCATCCGCGATGCTGCCGTAATGGCTAAGAAGTCACGAGGCACAGCAGGTCCAACTCGAGGGAAGGACTTACGGGAGCTACCACCGGGAAGCAAGAGAGTTAGTTAGACAAAACTCTTGTCGCTGTCGACCGGCAGAGCCAGCCGTGTTTGCAGAAGCGGCAAAGATTGTTCTGCAGCAAGAGGGAAAGCTAGGCCGGGTCGCCGTTACCTGCCAGCGCAACGGAGAAGGGCTGAAGAGTCTTACAGTCGGCTTGGCAATTCGAAGAACTAAGTAGAAGTTTCTGGAGCACGTCGGCCGTGGGCGTGTTTTCGCTTGATTCGTAGCTGTGCTAGGGCTTTCTGGAGGGTAGCTGTTGTGGCGGCAAATTCCTCTTCGGAAAGCCTTTCTTTTTCTTTTAAGGCTTGCTGGGCACGTTCAATAGCTACTTGCGTTTCTTTTTCATCAATTTCCTCTGGTTGCTGCGCAAGATCAGTAACTACAGAGACTTTCTTACTGTCTATTTCAGCAAAACCACCACCACTTGCCAAAACAATGTATTGGCTGCCTTTTTTGATAGTTAACTCACCTGGAAGGAGTTTTGTGACCAAAGGAACATGATTTGGTAGGACGGTTATTTCACCATCAGCGGTTGGTAAAGTTACTTGGTCGGCTTCCTCGGAGTAGGCGATTTTCTCTGGTGTTACAATTTCGAGCTTCATAAGAACGAAATAATTTTAATTAATCCGATGATGACCAATGAATAGCCCGCTTCGCGTGCTGCGTTACTATCGCTCCTACCGAATATTCGGTGAGCTCGGATTACTTAGCTGTAATCTCATCGATCGTCCCTTTCATGTAAAACTCTTGCTCTCGCACTTCGTCTAGCTCGCCGTCAAGGATTTTTTTAAATCCCTTAACCGTCTGCGCAATTGGAACATATTTTCCCGCTTTGCCAGTAAAAGCTTCGGCAACAAACATTGGTTGGGAAAGAAATTTTTGGATCTTTCGTGCTCGAGTAACAATCAGTTTATCCGCATCGGCTAGCTCTTCAATTCCCAAAATAGCGATAATGTCTTGCAGCTCTTTGTAACGCTGCAGTATCTGTTGAACTTTTCGGGCAACATCGTAATGTTCTTGACCAACAATGGCTGGGTCGAGGGCCCGTGAGGCTGAAGTCAGGGGATCGACAGCGGGGTAAATACCTTGTTCAACGATTGTGCGTTCCAAAACGATTGTTGAATCAAGATGGGCAAATGTTGTTACCGGAGCTGGGTCTGTGTAGTCATCAGCTGGGACATAGATTGCCTGCAGAGAAGTGATTGAGCCTTTTTTTGTAGAAGTGATTCTTTCCTGCAGGGCACCCATTTCTGCAGCAAGTGTGGGTTGGTAGCCAACCGCCGAAGGAATTCTTCCGAGGAGTGCAGAGACCTCGCTACCGGCTTGGATAAAACGAAAGATGTTGTCAATAAAAAGCAAAACGTCTTGGTTTTTTTCATCACGGAAATATTCAGCGACAGCAAGACCAGTCAAGCCAACCCGCAATCTTGCGCCTGGCGGCTCGTTCATTTGGCCAAAAACTAGAGCGGTTTTATCGATCACACCTGATTCGTTAAGTTCTAGGTATAAATCGTTTCCTTCCCTGGTTCGTTCACCAACGCCAGCAAAGACCGAATAACCGCCATGCTCAGTGGCAATATTGCGGATAAGCTCCATGATAATTACGGTTTTTCCAACACCGGCCCCACCAAAAACCCCAATTTTCCCACCTTTTACGAATGGAGCAATTAGATCGATTACTTTTATACCGGTTTCTAAAATCTCTTGTTTTGTTTCTTGCTCAACAAGAGTTGGTGCGGGACGGTGGATGGGGTAGCGCTTCGTCGCTTTCACAGGTCCTTTTCCGTCGATTGGTTCGCCAAGAACGTTTAAAAGTCGGCCCAAGACGCCTTCACCAACCGGAGTAGTGATTGGACCACCGGTGTCGATCACTTCCTGGCCCCTTTTAAGACCATCGGTTGGACCCAAAGCCACTGCTCTGACAATCCATTCTCCAAGATGATGCCTTACCTCCAGAGTTAGCTCGCTTGGTTTTTGAGTTTGCGGATCGGTTACAGTGGTTAGAAGAGCGTTAAGGATTAATGGTAGGTTGTCTGGTTTAAATTCGACCTCAACGATTGGCCCAATTATTTGGGTGATTTTTCCTTTGTTCATGAAATCTCCTTTTATTCTAGAGCTACTGCTGCAGTGCTAATATCTAATATTTCTTTTGTAATTGCTTCCTGACGAATCCCGTTATAAGTTAAGGTTAAGTCGTCTACTAGGTCTAAAGCGTTGTCAGTGGCGTTTTTCATCGCCACCATCCGGGCGGAATGTTCACTTGCTTTTGCTTCCAGTA
>MHCO01000007.1:168-16502 GCA_001816645.1 Candidatus Woykebacteria bacterium GWB1_45_5 | reverse complement strand
CGTGTCAGGATCTGGTTCAAACAACGGTTCACGAGTCTCCAACCTTTCCGCTTCTTGAGATAACTCCTTCAAAACACTCTCGTCGATGATTGGTAGTAGTTGTTTGATAGTGGCAGTCTGTTTCAGTGTCGATTCAAATTCTGTGTAGAGAACATAGACTTTGTTAAATGCACCATTTAAAAAACACTCGGTCACTAATTTTGCTACTGGTCGAACAAAAGCAGTTTCTGCCCTTTCTGGTAGGGGAAAATCGGCGACTAATTCTCTACCGGACTTAACGATAAAGTTGCGCGCTTTTTTGCCAAGCGTGATAAATTTTAAGCTGCTTTTAAAACTGCCAATTTCACGAAATAAATTTGCATTAATCGATCCAGCCAGACCTCGATCGGTGGAAAAAAATATAACTGCCGTGTTTGGTCCTTCACTTCTTGCTAACAATGGGTGGGCTTCGGGATCGATTCTGTTCGCGATGGAGCGGATAACATTGTTAACTAATTCCGAGTACGGTTTACCAGCTACTGCTTGGTTTTGAGCCCGTTTCATCTTTGCTGCGGCCACCAGCTCCATGGCATGGGTAATTTTGGATGTATTTTGAATCGATTTTATTCGTCTTTTAATTTCCCTTAAAGATGCCATCTGTTTAGGTTAAACCTAATCTATTATTATGCAGCCGAACTGGATCGCAAGGATCTCAAATGCAACTCTTATGAAGATTAACCCTATTGATATTCCTAATACTATTAAGGCTTGTTTCCTTTGTTTCGTTAAAAATATTCCTATTAATGAAAGAATAATACCAGCGAAAACTACCAGCCAAAAAACAGTAAACGTATTAAAAATACGATACATTACGATATAGTGAAGATCACATATCATTTTATTTAACCTTGAACCCTTTCTTAAATTCCTCTGTTGCTTTCGCCAGCTCTCTTATTGTTTTATCGTCAATGGTTTTTTCTTTAGCAATTGTTTCGAGAATTTTTTCTTTTCTTGTTTTCATAAAGTCAAGGAATTTTTCTTCAAATCCTTTAATCTTTTCAACCGGAATATCATCAAGATGACCATTGGTTACAGTCCAAATAATTACTGCTTGCTGCTCAACTGGCATTGGAACGTATTGAGGCTGTTTCAGAACTTCGACGATTCTTTTACCCCTCTCTAGTTGGTTTCGTGTTGCTTCATCCAAATCGGAGCCAAACTGGGCAAAGGAAGCAAGCTCACGGTATTGGGCAAGATCAAGTCTCAATGAGCCGGCCACACTCTTCATCGCTTTAATCTGGGCTTTGCCGCCAACCCGTGAGACCGATAAACCGACATTTACGGCGGGTCTTACTCCAGCGAAGAAAAGATCGCCTTCCAGATAAATTTGGCCATCGGTAATCGAAATCACATTGGTTGGAATATAGGCAGAAACATCACCGGCTTGGGTTTCGATAATTGGTAAAGCAGTAAGCGATCCGCCGCCATAGTCTTTGTTCAACTTTGCAGCACGTTCAAGCAAACGGCTGTGAAGATAGAAGATGTCACCGGGGTAGGCTTCGCGACCAGAAGGTCTTCTCAAAATAATTGAAATTTGGCGATAAGACCAGGCATGTTTGGAGAGATCGTCATAGACGACAAGTGCATCCTTTCCTTGATCCATAAAGTACTCACCAATTGCACAGCCTGAATAAGGAGCAATGTAATTCATCGCAGCCGAGTCGTCAGCCGAAGCAAGCACGACAATTGTGTGTCCCATCGCGCCGTGTTTTTCTAGAGTGTCGACTACCTGAGCGATTTTAGCTGTTTTTTGACCGATGGCGACATAAACGCAGATTACGCCAGAATCTTTTTGATTAATGATTGTGTCCACAGTGATCGCTGTTTTGCCTAAGCCGCGATCGCCAATGATTAACTCGCGTTGCCCACGACCGATTGGAATCATGGAATCAATGGCTTTAAGCCCCGTTTGCAAAGGAGTGGTGACTGGTTCCCTAGTTATTACTCGTGGTGCGATTTTTTCAATCGGGTAGTACTTGGAAGACTTGATTGGTCCTTTTCCATCGATTGGATTACCTAAGGCATTTACAACCCGCCCGATTAAGGATTCGCCAACCGGTACAGAGAGTATTTTTCCGGTTGTTTTTGCTTGATCTCCCTCTTTTAGCAGTTTGTATTCGCCAAAAACAACAATTCCGACATTAGTTTCCTCGAGATTTAAAGCAAGGCCAGAGAGGCCATGAGGCAGTTCTACTAGTTCGTTATAAGCAACATCGGAAAGTCCTTCGATTCTAGCGATTCCATCGCCAACTTCAACGACCGTGCCAATGTTTTTT
The DNA here is from genome assembly GCA_001816645.1 of Candidatus Woykebacteria bacterium GWB1_45_5. Classification (GTDB taxonomy): domain Bacteria; phylum Patescibacteriota; class Microgenomatia; order Woykebacterales; family RBG-16-39-9b; genus GWB1-45-5. Next base: position 14,187 of record MHCO01000007.1, on the reverse strand, counting down.
GCAGCTGGAGAGATTTTTAATCCCTCAATTTCTCTTTTTAGTTCGCTAATGATGTCAGCCATTTAGAAGAGCCTCCTTCAATTGGATAATTTTTCCTTTTACCGAAAAATCCCACTGATTGTCAGCTAAAGTAATTTTTAAGCCGCCCAAAGTAGCTGGATTCTGCTTAAAAGTGGCCTGTAGGTCCTTGCCAACTTTTTTTTCAAAATAAATTTTAACCGCATCGATGTAACGGGGTTTCAGCTTGTCAGCCGTTTCAATTAACAAAGTTTCACTGGCTAGGTGTCGTTTTAGTAAACCAAGATAGGATTTTAAGATCCCTATCGCGAGGGTTTTATAAATTTTCCGCGCCGAGTGAATATTTTCTCTTACCTTTGTTTGGTCGAGATTATCTTTGGTGAAACTAGCTTGAAAAAGCTTTTTGGCAATTTTTGTCATCTCTTTTTTGCTTTTCATCCTTGGATTTCCTTAATTGATTCTTCGATCAATCTTTCCTTTTCGGAGCCTTTAAGGGTCTTCGCAACTACCTTTTCAGTGGCGGTGGTGACGATCTCAACGATTTGGGAGCGGGCCTCGGCGATCATTTTTTGCTTTTCCAATTCAAGTGTGCCTTGGGCTCTTTTTATTGTTGCTTCGGTCGCTTCTTTAGATTCTTTTTGGATTGTTTCAGCAAGGGCTTTTGCTTCTTCTTTGGCGTCTTCGATCACTTTTGAGGCGTCAGACCTTGCCGCACCCAAGATCTCTTCTTGTTTTTTCGTGGTTTCCTCAAACCTTTTTTGCATTTCTTCAGCTTGTTTCATTGAAGTTTCAACCTTTTGGCGCCGTTCTTCCAAAACTTTAAGGATCGGTTTGTACAAAAAACGCTTAAGCAAATAGAGTAAGATCGCAAAATTTACGATCTGAGCTAACAACAGAATTGGTTGTACTCCAAAATCTTTTAAAATTTCCATACAACCTAACCTCTGAACGCCAAAACTAGGGCATAAATCGCGATTGCTTCGGCAAAAGCCATAGCCAAAAGCATTGCCGGCATGACTTTACTTTGGGCTTCAGGATTGCGGCCGATTGCTTCCATCGCTTTCATACCAATTAAGCCAATACCGACAGCCGGCCCGACACCACCTAAAGCAATAATAAGTCCACCAGTTATCGAAAACTCCATTTTCCGCACCTCCTTTCAAAAAGTTTGAATTTTTCAGTTTGTAGCATGTTTTTCAGTTAAAATTACCATAAATACAAGTGTCAGCATCATAAAAATTGCTGCCTGGACAAAGCCAACGATCATTTCTAGAAACATGAAAGGTAGCGGTAAGACAAAAGCAAATAGAGCCGACATCGTTACCAACAGAGTCTCGCCGGCAAAGACATTACCAAAAAGCCGGAAAGAAAGAGAGAGAATCTTAGTAATCTCAGCGATTATCTCCAAAAAACCGACGAATAGATTAATTGGGTTTAAACTAAAATAGCGTTTCAAATAATCAATTATTCCCAATGAGGTAATTGAATAAAAATGGGTTACCCCGACAGAAATTAAAGCCAATGCCAGAGTAACATTAAGATCACTATTTACTGAACGAAAGATCGGAACAAAAATATTTTCTCCCTCATGGTGCTCAAACATACCAATTGTATTAAAACCAGGTAACAAACCAAGGTAATTGGCAGTGAAGATAAAGAGAAAAAAAGTAGCAACAATTGGGAAAAATCTCAGCGCCCTTTTTTTGTCGGAGAGGTTTTCGATAGTAGAGAAGATAGTCTCGATTACAATTTCGGACAAAGATTGAAGTTTCCCGGGAATTAACGAAACATTTTTGGATACAACAATGGCAAACGTTGCCAATATTAAAGTTGTGATTAGGGTAGTGATTAGCGTGTTTGTTACTGGCAGGGTACCAATCGAAAACAATTTTTCCGCGTAAAGCGTGACTTCCATTTAAAGAATCTCCTCGATTTTGTCAAAACCGGAAATATAGGTTAGAACTTTTTTGTTGTGGTAGTTTTGAATGAGCAGTTCTTTAGCCTTCTTCAAATTTCTCATGTGTGCCTCCCGAGGGTTGTCTTCGCCATAAGCACCACAATCTTCGTGGTCAAAGATGTAAATATTTTCTGGTTCGTGTAGCCGAATAGAGGTTGAGATACTATCTGCTATTTTTTCGAGTCCTAAAGAAGCGCCAGGTGTGGCGATCAGATCGTAATTATCCTTCAAGCCGCTACCCACCAAGAGATCTCTTATCATGGTAACAAAACGAAAATCAGTACAAGAAATTACCAGGGCGGTGCATGTGTGCTTTGACATGAACGAAATATATTAGCAGATTGGCAGCTTGCTGTCTAGAGTCCTTTCGTGAATTTTTTGCTTTCTTAGTAAGGTGGCTTGATTGCTGATTCTCGTTCTGTTAAAATTTTAGATCAATTTTCAAAATCTTATGAGAGTTATTGCTGATAAGTGGATTTTCATTTTAATTGGGATAGTTAGCATCTTTATTGTTGGTGCAGCCGTTTTTAGCCTATCGGGTAGCGAAAAAAGCGGGCAGGTTTCCAAGGGAGAACTTGTTAAAGATGATAGTCATGTTTTGGGTGTTAAAGATGCTAAAGTGACGATTGTCGAGTTTTCCGATTTTCAGTGCCCGGCTTGCCAAGCAGCCCATCCAATTGTCAAAAAGGTGATCACTGAATACGGCGACAGGATTTTGTTTGTTTACCGCCACTTTCCGATTATTTCTTCGCACAAATACGCTTTGAAGGCAGCGGAAGCGGCAGAGGCAGCAGGTGAACAAGGAAAGTTTTGGCAGTATTTCGAACTTGTATTTTCTAGCGGTGGCAAATTAACGATTGACGATCTAAAGAAGTATGCCAAAGAATTGAATTTGGATATGAATAAATTCGAATCTGATTTAAATAGCGATAAATATAAAAATAAGGTAATGGCTGATCTCGCCGATGGGGAAAAGTTGGGTGTTGATTCCACCCCGACATTTTTTATAAACGGTAAAAAATATGTGGGGGTGCAAAGTTACGATCAGTTCAAAAATATCATCGAAAGCGAACTAAAGTCCTCCAAATAAACTATTTGATATAGCAGTCTAATAAAGATATCGATCCTGTTAACACTCCTTACTACTCTATACATAACAAAGTTTAATTCTTGTAAAAATGCCGTTTGAGGGTTTAAGATTAAATCTAATGGCGGTAATAGAAAAGATAGAGAGTAGAGAAATTCTTGATTCCCGCGGTGACCCTACCCTAAAAACCACCGTGTTCCTTGATGACGGCAGTGTTGGGGAGACGTGCGTGCCTTCCGGAGCCTCGGTTGGTACAAACGAAGCATTAGAGCTGCGCGACAAAGACCCCCAACGTTACGGAGGAAGGGGTGTTCTCAAAGCAATCGAAAACGTCCAAGGGCCAATTCAAAAGGCCTTAAGGGAAGTTGAGATAACCGACCAAAATAAGATTGATGAGATAATGCGACAGTTGGACGGGACGGAAAATAAGCGGAAACTAGGGGCAAATGCCATCTTGTCAGTTTCCTTAGCTGTAGCGGTCGCTGCCGCGGTTTCACAAAAAACTCCGCTTTTTAAATACTTGCGGGGACTATTTAACCTTCCAGCAAAAAGTGATTTCCTAATGCCCTTACCGATGGCGAATCTTATCGAAGGCGGTAAACACGCGAAGGGTGGTCTAGATTTCCAGGAGTTTATGGTTGTACCAAAGGACCAGGCCTCTTTTGCCGAAAGTTTTAAAAAGATTAAGAGGGTTATTGAGGCCTTGAAGGAAGTAATTAGGGAAAGAGGATTAGAGGCACCTTTCGGTGACGAGGGGGGTCTTGCCCTTGCTTCGTCAAGCAACGAAGAAGCGATCGTTATTTTGAAAGAGGCGGTCCACAAGGCCGGTTTAGAGAAGGATCTTGTGGTTGGGTTGGATCTTGCCGCCAACACCTTGTGTGATGGGAGAGTTTATAGCTTCAGTGATATTAAAGGGACACTAGACTCGACTGCTTTTATTAATTTTTTGACTAATCTTTGTCAAAAACACAATTTATTCTCTTTGGAAGATCCCTTTAGTGAAGAAGATTGGAGCGCTTGGCAGCAGCTGATGGAAAGGCTTACACCCGCGACTTTGATAATTGCTGACGATCTTACTACAACTAACACGCGGAGGCTCTGCAAAGCAATTAATCAGAAAGTAGCCAGCGGCGTGATTGTGAAACCAAACCAGGTTGGTACCTTGACCGAGACAATTGAGTTTATTTTGAAAGCGAAAGAGGCTGGTTTGAAAGTGGTAGTCTCACACCGCTCCGGAGAAACAAAAGATACCTTTGTTTCCGATTTGGCAGTGACGGCCGGTGCAGACTTTGTAAAGATTGGTTCACCAATTCAGGAGGAGAGGTTGGAAAAATACAAAAGATTACTAGCAATTGAAAAGGAACTGACAAATGGTTAAACCAGTTGTTTTAATAATTTTGGATGGTTGGGGGGTTGCTCCAGACTCGCCTGGTAATGCGATCTCTCGCGCTCACACACCGTTTTGGGATAAAATTTCAGTTTCCTATCCTCACACCAGTCTGCTTGCTTCTGGGGAGTCCGTTGGGCTGCCTAGTGGCGAAGCGGGAAACAGCGAGGTGGGACACTTAAATATCGGCGCTGGGATGATTGTTTATCAAGAATTGGAGAGGATAAACATGGCGATTTCTGATGGATCGTTTATAAAAAATGATGCCCTTTTGGCCGCAGCTGAACATGTGAAGAAAAACAAAAGCAACCTTCATCTTTTAGGTTTGGTAGGTCATGGTTGTGTACACTCCGATCTTGAGCATCTTTATGCCCTACTTTGGTTTGCCAAAGCGCAAGATATAAAAAATGTTTTTCTCCACGCTTTTACTGATGGTCGCGATTCCTCACCAACTTCTGGATTGGAAATAATTCACGAGATTACAACAAAATTTTCCGAAATTGGGGTGGGGAAACTTGCGAGTATTTGTGGTCGCTATTTCGCGATGGATCGGGATAATCGTTGGGAGCGAGCTAGAAAAGCTTATGAATTGATTGTTAACGGCAATGGTGATAAGACTCAAGATCCTTTGGAAGCAATTAACCGGTCTTATCAAAAAGGAGTGACCGATGAGTTTATCGAACCTTTGTTGTTGACCGAGAAGGAAGGTAGTAGCTATACAATTAAAGATAGCGATGCTGTAATCTTTTTTAATTTTCGACCCGATCGATCACGGCAGTTGACAAAAGCATTTGTCCTACCGGATTTTGGCCAATTCCCTCGGAAGACTACCCTGCAAAACCTAATTTTTGTGACGATGACCGAATACGAAAAAGGCTTACCGGTCATGACGGCTTTTCCACCGCCTGTGATCGAATATCCCTTGGCAGCAGTTCTTTCCCTGCATGATAAACGGCAACTCCATATTGGCGAAACGGAAAAATACGCCCATGTGACTTATTTTCTAAATGGTGGTAAGGAGGAGCCGTATCCAGGGGAAGACCGTGTGCATACCCCTTCACCAAAAATTGCTACCTACGACAAAAAACCAGAGATGTCAGCTTTTGGAATCACCGACCACGTCTGCACGGTTATCGAGCAGCAGATTTACGATTGCATTATTATCAACTTTGCCAATGCCGATATGGTTGCTCATACTGGTTCTTTCGAAGCAACAAAAAAAGCGGTTGATGTTTTAGATAAATGTCTGGAAAAAATTACTAACCTTACTTCCTCGGTGGATGGGGTAACTATTATTACTAGTGACCATGGCAATGCTGAGGAAATGATTAATCCAGAAACTGGCGGTGTTGATACCGAACACACAGCCAACCCAGTCCCGTTTATCGTTGTTGGGGAGGCTTTTAAAGGTAGACAAGATGTTGAGCTGCCGGTTGGACTTTTAGCGGATGTTGCACCAACAATTCTTTCTCTTCTTCAGATTCGAAAACCAGACTCAATGACGGGAAACGATCTGCTAGTGTAAAAGAATAGTAAATTCTCCTTTGGTGGGAAATTCTTTGCTAGCTACTTCCATTACTTTTCCGCGTATAAATTCTTCGTGTACTTTAGTTAGCTCTCGACCTACTACCAATTCCCTTTGAGGAAACCTTCGAGCAAAGTCGGTTAAGGTTTTTTTGATTCGATAAGGCGACTCAAAGAAGATTACGGTAACTGCCCGTTTTGACCAAACGAGCTCCAAAAAATCCAACATAGCATCTTGCTTACCTCGCTTTTTCGGCAGGTAACCAAGAAAGAGAAAGGAATCGGTTGGTAGTCCAGAGGCGATTAGGGAAGTTAAGATGGCGCTGGGACCAGGTATCGGTTCCACCTTTATATTGTTCTTTAGACACTCCCGCACTAATTTAAAACCAGGGTCTGAAATTGTTGGTGTGCCGGCATCGGAAACTAAAGCGATTTCGACACCCGCATTTAACTTTTCTAGAACAGTTGGGATCTTGCTCTCCTCGCTGTGTTCGTGGAAAGATTCTATCGGTTTGGAAATGTTGTAATGAGAAAGAAGCTGCCTCGTTCGCCGGGTGTCTTCAGCCAGAACTAAATCGACCTCTTTTAAGGTTTCCAACGCTCTTAGAGTAATGTCTTTTAAATTGCCAATTGGTGTTGCGACAAGATAAAGAGTGGACATGATTAGTTTTGAGACCGCTCGCGTCCGCCTCTCGGCTTAAACCAACGTTAAACCGCTGAGGAGACGTACGCTCGTGTACTCTTTCCCCTGTTTTCTGATCCCTGATCCCTGACATATGTTATCATAATTATATGCTTGATGCTTTGTTGGCCGCTATTACTACTTGGACCTTGAACACAATTTCGAGCCTTGGTTATTTCGGCATTTTTCTCACAATGACGATAGAGTCTGCTTGTATTCCTCTACCTTCGGAAATTATCATGCCGTTTTCTGGCTTTTTGGTTGCAATGGGTAGGTTTAATTTTTGGCTAGTAGTAGTGGTTGGTGCAGCTGGTAATCTAGCCGGATCGACGATGATGTATTGGCTTGGGTTTTATGGCCAAGAGGTGGTGGTTAGAAGGTTTGTTCGTGGCTGGGGCCGCCTTTTGGTTAGCGAGGATGAATTGAAGTTGGGGGAGGAGTGGTTTAGAAAATACGGAGACGCGATTGTTCTAGTTTCACGAGTAATGCCGGTGGTAAGGACTTTTATATCCTTGCCTGCTGGCGTCGCTAGGGTCAGTTTTTTCAAATTCAGTCTCTTGACCTTTTCCGGTAGTCTAATTTGGTCCGCATTTCTAGCCTATTTAGGTGTAAGATTGGGAGAAAACTGGGCCTTTCTGGAGCCAATCTTTAGAAAGTTTGACATTTTAATAATAGTTTTAGGTATAATGGTAGTAGGAGTATTTTTTTATCTAAAGTTTAGGAAGGTGGCACGGTGGAGAAAAGAATCTTAATCGTTGAAGATGATAAGTTTGTTGCAGAGCTTTACGAGCATCAATTTACCAAACAGGGATTCTTAGCGAAAATAGCGGTGGATGGCGAGGCGGCCTTAGCAGCAGTCACAGCTGAAAAATTTGATCTTGTACTTTTAGATATCATGATTCCCAAAATCGATGGTTTGGAAGTTTTGAAAAGGTTGAAAGCCGACCCGGCCAAAAGGGATATTCCGGCAGTAATTTTAAGTAATCTTGGTCAAGAAGAACTAATTAAACAAGCCTTGCAGATTGGTGCTAAAGCCTACATCGTAAAAAGCCTTTATACCCCAACCCAAGTCGTAGTGGAAGTACGCTCAATCCTCGGAGTTTAGATGAAAAAACTAAAAAAGTTTCTCTCTAAGCTTGGTCCTGGTTTGATCACAGGGGCGAGTGATGATGATCCTTCTGGAATTGCGACTTACTCAATTGCCGGTGCCTCTTTTGGTTACGCTTTAAATTGGTTGACATTGTTTCTTTATCCCTTGATGACGATTGTCCAAGAGATGTGTGGACGCATCGGCTTGGTGACCGGAAAAGGCCTAGCGGGTGTAATTAAAGCAAATTACCCGAAATCTTTCCTCTATTTTGTTGTTTTCTTACTTTTGATTGCCAATACAATAAATATTGGCGCTGATATCGGAGCGATGGCGGCAAGCGCAAAGATGCTTATCGATGTTCCCTTTTTCGCTTGGGCGATACTTTTTACAGTACTTATCCTTGCTTTAGAAATTCTTATTTCCTATAAAGCATACGCCAAATTTTTAAAGTGGCTAACGGTCGTTTTGTTTGCATATGTTCTAACCGCTTTTGTTGTAAGTGTAAACTGGGGCGAGGTCTTTAAAGACTTGATTATTCCGACATTGAAATTAGACGACACCTATTTGGCAATGATGGTTGCTTTTTTGGGAACAACGATCTCACCCTATCTTTTCTTTTGGCAGACAAGCGAAGAAGTAGAGGAGGAGGTGGCGGAACACAAAATTGTCGCGTTTGGTAAAGGTAGGCCGCGGGTAACCAAGGGGGAGATTGGTGAGATGCGTATCGATACAGCCGTTGGAATGTTTTTTTCGAATACCATTACTTTTTTCATCATTGTAACAACCGCCTCAACATTGTTTGCTGCTGGGATTCGTGACATTCAAACCGCCCAAGATGCAGCAAAAGCAATTGAGCCACTGGTAGCGAATTTCCCCTACGCTGGTACGCTAGCCAAGCTTCTTTTTACGACTGGGCTTGTTGGAGTTGGTCTTTTGGCTGTGCCTGTTTTAGCCGGGAGTGCTGCTTATGCTCTTTCTGAGGCCTTTGGTTGGCGCGAAGGCCTTTACCTGAAGTTTAAGCGGGCCCATGGATTTTACGGGGTGATAATTTTTTCAACCTTGATTGGTTTAATGATGAATTTTGTTGGGATAAATCCAATCCGGGCGTTGTTTTACACAGCTGTTATCAACGGAATAATCGCCATACCGCTTCTGGTGATAATAATTTTGGTCTCAAACAATAGAAATATTTTGGGGGGAAGGGTCAACGGTGTTTGGTCAAACGCTTTGGGTTGGTTGACTTTTTTCCTGATGGGTGCGGCAACAGTTTCGATGTTAGTAAGTTGGTTACTCTAGTTACTAATGATACTTCCTGATTACCCCGACGACCTTACCCTGCACCGTAGCGTTTTTGGTGATAATCGGATTCATCGATGAGTTGGCTGGTTCAAGACGGATATGATCGCTTTCTCTATAAAATCGTTTGAGGGTGGCAAAATTCTCGTTAAGCAAAGCGACAACGATATCACCATTACTGGCTTCGCTGGTTTCTTCGCAAATGACGAAATCACCATCCAAAATTGCTGCTTCTACCATGCTATTTCCTCGAACCTGCAGGGCAAAACATTTCTTTTTACCAATAATATCCGGCGGAACGTTGACAGCGGCTGTGTGGTCACTGATCGCCTCGATAGGTGTACCAGCAGCAATTTTACCAATTAAAGGGACTTCAACAGTAGTTTGGACCCAACCAAGGACTTTTTGATCGACGATTTCTAAACCCCGCCGGGCCCCTTCTTCTTTTTTTAAAATGCCTTTTTCGATTAGGTTCTGAATATGTTCGTGAGCGGTAGCAGGGGAGCGAAGGCCCAAACCATCACAAATTTCGGCTAAAGTGGGAGCAAACCCATGCTTTTGTAGATATTGGGAAATAAATTCAAGAAGATCTCGTTCTCTTTTATAGACAACGTAGGCCATTACAATTTTTATTATGGTTATTTTTCGGATAATTGTCAACCAATTATAAATATATCAAAATAGGTCATTAGGTAGTTGACAAACATATTGCTTTGTTTTAAATTTACTTTGCCGACAGCACCTTTGGCGTCTGGCTTGGTCGGTGGCCGGAAGGGGCTTGGGACCTTGGTTCCTTAAGGAGCCTAAAGCTAAACCAAAAGTGCTGTCGGCCTAAGAGCGCCAAAAATAGCGCTTTCAATTAACTTGGCTGATCTGAGTGGCACAGTTCTGGGGAGATGATGTGTCACTTGGTGAAGCTGGCAGGAGAGATCGAGCCTATTTCGATAAGGAACCAGATAGGGTTCTCGCATTCCCGAAGGCACCTTCCTGGAAAGTTGCTGGTTGTACCCGGGCTCTCCTGCCAAGACAACACGTTCCGCAGCTAGAAATGTGTAACCGCCAGTTACACGGCTCTGGCTGCGGTTTTCTTTTTGAGTTAAAATAGATTCCTAGTGGATAAATTTGAGCTGAAATCTCCGTGGCCGCCAACTGGTGATCAGCCGCTGGCGATTGAAAAATTAGTTGATGGGTTGAATAGAAAGTATCCATTTCAGACTCTTTTGGGAGCGACTGGGACCGGTAAGACTTTTACCATGGCTAATATAGTTGCCAAGTTAAACCGACCGACTTTGGTGATTGCTCACAATAAAACTTTGGCTGCACAGCTTGCTGCGGAATTTAGAGAGTTTTTCCCAAATAATGCAGTCGAATATTTTGTTTCTTACTACGATTATTACCAACCGGAAAGCTACGTGCCTCAAATTGATCTTTATATTGAAAAAGACGCTGATATAAATGAGGAAATCGACCGGTTGCGCCTAGCCGCAACAAAATCCTTATTGACACGCAGAGACGTTTTGATTGTCGCCAGTGTTTCTTGTATTTACAACATCGGTTCGCCGACTGCTTACAGGCAAAGTACACGGACTTTATTTAAAAATCAGATTTTACCGATTGGCCAGATCAAAGAACAACTTATCCGTTTGCAATATGAACGAAACGATTTTGATTTAAAGCGGGCGACTTTTCGAGTCAAAGGCGATATCTTAGAAATTTATCCCGCTTACGAAGAGTTTGCCGTTCGGCTCTCCTTTTTCGGCGAAAAAGTTGAAAAAATCAGCAAACTAAACCCGGTTACTTTGGAGCCAGAAGAAGAGCTCGAAGAAATCACTATCTTTCCGGCCCGCCATTACAATGTGCCGATTGATCTGCCTTATGACCCGTTGGTAGAGATCGAAAAGGAATTTAAAACCTGGAGCACGAAACTAAAAAAAGAAAATAAACTGGTTGAGTTGCAAAGGCTAACTTCACGAGTTAATTATGATTTAGAGATGATTCGTGAGATCGGTAGTGTTAAAGGGATCGAAAATTACTCTCGCTATTTCGATGGGCGTTTGCCAGGCGAGCCGCCGTATACTTTGCTGGATTATTTTCCGAAAGATTTATTAATTTTTATTGATGAATCTCACATGAGCGTTCCGCAGATCCGTGGTATGTGGCATGGAGAGCGAAGTAGAAAAGAGGTTTTGATTGATAATGGTTTTCGTTTACCGAGTGCAATGGATAACCGACCATTGACGTTTAATGAATTTATGAAAAAAGTGAGACAGGCTATTTTTACTAGTGCAACGCCTGATGAATTTGAACTTAGTAGTTCTAGTCAAGTAGTAGAACAAATTATTCGACCGACAGGAATCGTTGATCCAGAAATTGAAGTCAGAAAAACAAAAGGTCAAATTCCTGATCTAATCGAAGAGATTGATCGCCGGGTCAAGAAAGGTCAGCGGGTTTTGGTTACCACTTTGACAAAAAGGATGGCTGAAGATTTGGCTGAATATCTCCAAGAGAGAGGTGTCAAAGTGATGTATATTCACTATATGGTTGACACCTTGGAGCGAGTGGATATTTTGCGAGATTTACGAAAAGGAAAATATGATGTGTTGGTTGGAATCAACTTACTTCGCGAAGGTCTTGACCTGCCAGAAGTTTCGTTGGTTGCAATTTTGGACGCTGATAAAGAGGGGTTTTTGAGAAGTAAGACAGCACTTATTCAAACTGTTGGTAGGGCAGCCCGCCATGTTGAGGGGAAGGTAATTATGTATGCTGACGAGCAGACTGGAAGTATGAGAGGGGCGATTGATGAGACAAACCGTCGGCGGAAAATTCAACTTGGTTACAACAAAAAACACAAAATCACGCCTGTAACGATTAAAAAAGCAATTCACGATATTAGCGAACGACTGGCTGAGATTCAACCGAAAGCAGAAGTGGTGCAAGAGCTAGATTTAACAAAAGTGCCCAAGGATCAAGTGAGACAATTGATCAGGGATTTAACCCAAGAAATGCTCTCCTCAGCAAAAAATCTCGAATTCGAACGAGCCGCAATTTTACGTGATCAGTTACTAGAAATAAAAAATCAAAATCTTGAAATCCCCAAAACAATTTCGCCAAAAGAAGCTAGTAAGATAAAGATTTCCTAAATTTACTATTGGAAGAAGGGATGCTCCTGTGGGGACGCAACACAGGAGCTGTCAGACAGTTACGGATTCGCAGGAAAGGAGCCTGGCCCCTCTAATATCACCCCCTTCCTGTGATTACTCCAAACCGCTAGCGCCCCTTCACGGTTTAGAGTCAGTTGGCCCCAGAACTCAGGCGGCTTGGAGATCTACTGGGGCTGATTCCCCTCTCACTGCCAAGCACTAAGTTCCAGGGCCGGTGTTGGACGCGGTGAAGGCAAAGAGCACGTCCTCTAGTCGGTTTCGGGTGGGTAGCCCCTTCTCCAACCAATACTTTCGCCACCCCCGCGTCCTATGATTCCCAGCGGTTTCCACTAAGGTTTTAGGGCCTCGCCTGCCCCCTTACCCGAGCAGAACAGCTGGAGAATCCAAAAGTTGTCTCCCTCAAGTTAATGAGATTTTAGTTATTAATAAGATCATTGTCAATTGGGGTTTATAGACGTGTGGTCTCTTAACTATTGCGAAAAATTGCCAAAAGGTGTAAAATTTTCCGTCTCTATGACCGATAAGATTATTATTCGAGGCGCGCGCGAGCACAACTTAAAGAATATAGATTTGGAAATCCCAAAGAATAAATTCGTTGTGATTACTGGGATTTCTGGTTCAGGTAAGTCATCTTTAGCTTTCGACACTCTTTATGCCGAAGGACAACGACGTTACGTTGAATCACTTTCAGCCTACGCCCGGCAGTTTTTGGGTTTAATGGAGAAACCAGATGTTGATCAGATCGAGGGTCTTTCGCCAGCGATTTCGATTGATCAAAAGAGTGCCTCAAAAAATCCCCGGTCGACAGTTGGGACAATTACCGAAATTTACGATCATATGCGACTTTTGTGGGCAAGGATAGGCGTGCCGCATTGTCCGGTGGATGGGAAAGAAATCCGAGCGCAAACGCCGCAGGAGATAGTAGATCAAATAATGAATCAGAAAGCAGATAGCAGACAGCAGAAAGCGAGAATTTTGATCTTAGCGCCGATAGTAAAGGGTCGTAAGGGAATTTATGAGGAGGTTTTTGAGGATCTACGGAAAAAAGGCTTTGTGCGGGTAAGGGTGGATAAAAAGGTTTATGAAATTGATGAGGCACCATCGTTAGATCGTTACAAGATCCATGATATTGAAGTGGTGGTAGATCGAGTAGAGATTCCTGTTGATCGGCAAAGATTAACTGAATCGGTTGAAACGGCGTTAAGATTGGGTGAAGGTGTGATGATCGTCAACTATGTTGATAGGGGGACGGACAAAGCCTACTCGGAAAAATTTTCTTGTCCCGAGCACGATGTTTCCCTACCCGAGCTAGAACCTCGGACTTTTTCTTTTAACTCTCCTCGCGGAGCCTGTTCAGCTTGTCAAGGAATTGGCGCGAAACTTACTATTGATCCCGATTTGGTTATCCAAAACAAAAACCTTTCTATTTCCGAAGGAGCTATTTTGCCTTGGCAGCGGATGCTTGCTCATGATACTTGGACCACCCGCCGGCTAGAAGCTTTAGCTGATCATCTAAAGTTTTCTCTTTCGAGACCAATAAAAGATTTGCCGAGGGAGACTTTAGAAATAATTTTGTACGGTTCTGAGAAAGAAGTTTTTCCGGTTTCTGGACGAAATCGTTTTGGCCGCCATATTACTTTTCACACCACTTTTGAAGGGGTGGTACCGGAGCTTTTGCGCCGCTACAAAGAAACGGAAAGTGATTGGACGAGGCGGGAAATTGAAAGATATATGCGGGAAGAAACTTGTGAGGTATGCCGAGGCAGCCGTCTAAAGAAGGAGGTGGAATATGTTACTATTGCTGGCAAATCAATTGT
>MHCO01000007.1:0-115 GCA_001816645.1 Candidatus Woykebacteria bacterium GWB1_45_5 | reverse complement strand
AATTAACGGAAAAAGAAAAACAAATTGCCAAGCAGGTGTTAAAGGAAATCGTCGCACGGCTAAAATTTCTGCACGATGTCGGCCTGGATTATTTAACTATTAATCGAACCAGTGC
>MHCO01000006.1 GCA_001816645.1 Candidatus Woykebacteria bacterium GWB1_45_5 | reverse complement strand
TGGCGTTCATCAAGGCAATCAATGAACCTATAATTACCATCGCCACCCCAATCGTTACTACAACTTCTAATAAAGTTTGTCCATTTTGTGTAAATTTTTTAATTTTCACGTATTTCTCCCACATTTGTCACAGTTACTGTCCGGGTAGCACTCCCACTTACATTAGATATTCTGATGTAGACATTATTAGTTACAGGTGCACCACAGCTGTTCGAAAGCAGTGGTTGATCACTAAGTGATCTAAATCGGATCTCGATGGAACCTGCACATACTACGCCATCAGCACCCACTTCTTCGATACTAACACTAGTTGGCCACTGTAAGTCATCAACCAAATTTACTTCAGTTGTTTCAGAATCACAACGTAAACTTACGTTGTAACTAGTGGTGCTGATCTGTATTCGATAATAATCTAACGGGTGGGCTGAGGGATCAGTGGAATCGTAACAGGTATCGGGCGCGGTAGCGTTTGGATCGGGGTTTTTTTGGCTAGCGAGGGCGAAGGTTTGGTATTTGCGCAGGTTACTTTTTAGCTCGGCGGCGGCATTTTTTACCTCTTGTCGTGCACCAAAATTATTGTAATTGGCGAGAATTATCGTGGACAAGATACCAATTATCGCCATTACTATCAAAAGCTCGATCAGCGTGAACCCTCTTTGAACTTTAAATACAGGCATTAATATAACTGTACCAAACAAACGCCGGATACGCAACTCCGGTATTTAGTTTAAAAGTTTAGCGGGAGATGAGGAGGCGGTAGTTGTAGACATCATCGCCGGGCCAGTTGTGGCAACCGGAATAGCTATAAGTAGGGGAATCGGCCGGTAGGTTCTCGAGCGCCGCCATTAAAACATAGGTACGCGTGTTCTCCCGGCGATAGAAATAATCGCGATCGGTCTCTCTAAACCCTGGATCCCTGGGGATAGCACCACCGGCAAAATAGTCGGAGAGAGCATCCTTCACTTCGGGATTAAACACTGAATAGATCCGTCCACACCAACCATCCCGAGCTGGATATTGGCCGTTGTCATCATAATATTTCTCGACCGCCGCTTTGATCTTTTCCAAATCGGCCTTCCTTTGATTATCTCTTTGAGCATGAATAAGATAAACCACGCTATACTTACTAAGCTGAAATTTTGGGTTGAAATAGGCATAAGCATTAAAGGCAGCAACAATCGCAGCAGCCAGGATAATCAGCGTAATTATCGAAATCCCCCTGGAAGACCGAAGAAGGTGAAGAGGGGTGAGAGGGTTAAAAAGGTTAAGACGGCTGACAGGGTTAAGAGGGTTAAGACGGGCGAAACAGTTAAGGCGGGGGAGAGGATTACGGAAATCTGTTGGTTTTCTATAGTAAGACAACATTTTAATCCGGGCAGATCCTAAAATCACCGGTTGCATTTGGACTATCAGTGTTGCATTTGGTTTGAGAAGCGGTATCGTCGTTCGTTGAATGGTTTACATCCACTCCAGCATCATAGATTTGTTGAGTTGCATCTACCACGTAGTTAAAAGAAGTATCGTCGGTTACGCTTGGGAGTTCTCGGATGTAAGTTGGTGCGAGATTAATACATGGTGCGGCACACCCTTCAAACTCCCCACCTGCTCCAGCTGTAGGATATCTCCGATTCTCATTGTAGTACAGCTGCAAAGCAGTCTTGATCTGATTCATCTCGGTCCGATTTCTTGTGTCTCTTGTATTCTGTATTACCCTCACCGGATTAATAGCAATTACGGCTATCGTCACCAAAATACCAATGATAGCAACAACTATCAGAAGCTCAACTAAGGTGAAACCTTTTTTAGACTGCTGCACTTTGCCTATCATAAATTAATAGCCACAATCCTTATCTTATCTAAGTAAGATATTACAGACATTAATTTGGGTGTTACCACCAATTTAGTCTAGTCACCACAATCAGCCGCTACAGGTGCGACAGCAAATTCAGTTGTCGTTCCACCACCGCTCCCAGCGTTCTCATACAAGTACCATCTACCAGTCCTACCTTGTTGCCAAGCACAGACATCTGTAACAGCAGGAATAGCGTCAGGCAATATAGTTACACCTGGAGCTGGATCATCAGGAACATTACCGTCTCCTACAGCTTCAATTTCTGTTTCATCATCACAATCAGTGATATTACCACCGGTAGCTAAACTTTGTGTAATACAAGTGGCGATTAAGGTGCCAGTAGCCCGAACGTTGGATGCGGCTCTTCGATCACTAGCATCATTAAGCCGCTCAATTGGGTTAATAGCGATAATCACGATCACCACTAAGATAGCGATAATCGCGATGACGATAAGTAGCTCAACAAGGGTGAAACCTTTGCTTTTTCTTAGATGAGATCTAAGCTTTTCTATCACTTATTTCTCACCTCCCCTCGAGGAAAGTTGAATAAATTTCTTAAATTTGTAGGCAGTTTCATCGATATAAGCCTTTCAGGTATAAATCGATTATCTGTTGCCCTAGGAGTAGGGCAATAAGCCCTCCGAAGGCTAAAAACGGTCCGAGTGGGACAGTCTGCCCAAACCGCTTTTTACCCAGTAATATAAGCATAGCAGCCACCAGACCGCCTGTCAAGAAGGCGAGCCATAAAGCAACTAAAAGAGCCGGCCAACCAACCGCCAGGGCGATTAGAAAGACAAATTTGATATCACCGCCGCCCAAAGCCCGCTCACGGGAAAGATAAACAATGGCGAAGAAGGCGCTAGCCACTAGGAAACTAGCTACTAGATCGGCGGAAAGACCATAGACAGAGTCTGAGTCTGAGAACGCCAAAAGAATTATTTTAAAAACTGCAACGGCGGCGATTGCAGGTAGGACGATGCTGTTGGGGAGGAGACCACTACGTAGATCGGTGGTGAAGAGAACAGTGAGGGTGCTAACGATAAATAGTAAGTATATTAAGTGAATTAAGTTAATAGAGTTAATTGAGTTAGTTAAGTAATACCCGTGGAGGAAGGTGAAAGCGAATAATAACCCTGTAGCAAGCTCAACAAGTGGGTATTGGAGCGAGATTTTTTTGTGGCAATAACGGCAACGACCATTCAACAATAAGAAACTGACGATTGGAACGAGATCGCTCGGTCCCAATTTGTGCTTACATTTAGGACAGATGGAGCTGCCAAAGAAAACAGAGCCGCCGTGGACGCTGCGGTAGGCAACAACGTTGAGGAAGGAACCAACGGCGGTACCGATGATGAAAAAAAGAATGGTTAAAATTTGTATCATGTATCAGGTATTAAGTATTAGGTATAGATCTTTTATACTTGATACTAAATACATAATACTTGATACAGTCTAAAAGGCTTGGGTGATGCTGTAGATTGGTAGGATAATGGAAATCATCAAAAGCGCCACCATAATACCCAAGACTACCATAATGATCGGCTCTAAGGCAGTGGTAAGGGTTCTTACTTCTTGCTCGACTTCCTGCTCAAAAAAGTGGGAGACTTTATCGAGAACTTCATCCATCTTCCCTGTTTCTTCACCGACACTGACCATTTGGGGGATAATCGGTGGAAAAGAATCATCAGCGCCGAGAGCTTTCGAGAGGGTGCCGCCTTTTTCGACCGTCGAAGCGGCTTTGCTTACAGCCTGGCGATGGGTGGCATTGGTGGCAGTTTCACCAGCGATTTTTAACGCCTCTAAAATTGGTACCCCAGCGCCAACTAAAGAACCAAGAGTCCTGGTAAGGGTAGTCAAGGAACTGTCGCGATTGAGTTTGCCCATCACCGGTATCTTTAAAAGAAACCGATCGATAGCTAATGCGCCTTCTGGCGTCTTTCGGTAGCGACGCAGGGCAACAAACCCACCAAACCCTAAGATAATTACCAACCACCAAAAGTGAACTAGAAAATCGCTAATCGCAATTAAAATCAAGGTTGGCAACGGCAAAGTAAGATTTAGACCCTTGTAGACCTCGGAAAGCTTGGGAATGACGAAGATTAAAATTATTGCTCCCACTAAAAGCATAGCAGAGACGATGATGATTGGGTAAACCATTGCTCCTTTAATTTTGCCTTCAAATTCGCGGTCCCGCTCCAAGGTATCGGCAAGTTTCAGCAAAACCTTATCCAATGTTCCAGATGCTTCACCGGCTCTAACCACACTAATGTAAGCTAGGGAAAAGACTGCTTCGTGTTTGGCAAGGGCGGAGGAAAAGCTGCCTCCGCCTTGAATATCTTCGGTAATTTGGCTGACTACCTTGCGCAGTTTCTCATTTTCCGTTTGTTTTTGCAAAACGACTAAGGAATCGGTGAGCGGCAAACCAGAGGTAATCATTGTCGCTAACTGCCGTGTAAACTGGGAGAGGGCGCCAATGCCAATACCACCAAATATAGAAAGAAGAGCGAGGCCCTCGCCTTTGGCTTGAATCCGAATGACGGTGAAACCTCTTTCATGCAAAATAGTTGCCGCCGCCCGCTGACTGGCAGCCTCAATCAGTCCCTCGTGTGAGACACCTTTTTTATCTTTTACAAAGTAAGTAAATTGCTCCGTATCATCCTCCCTTTGCTTTCACTTCCCGCATCAGCTCCTGCGGTTTTAAGCTGTAAGAAAGAGCTGTTTCCAAATTTACATAACCCGCCCGCACCAGGTTGGCCAGTGAATTCTCTAGAGTAACCATGCCGATACTGACTGAAGTTTGAATAATGTTATCTATAAGATGTGTTTTACCTTCCCGAATAATATTTCTAACGGCCGGCGTTGCTAATAAAACCTCGGTTGCTGGGTAACGACCACCCTCAACTGCCGGCAAAAGACGCATCGATATAACTGCTTCGAGCACATTGGAGAGCTGCATCTTCACCTGTGCTTGTTGGTTTTCCGGAAATACTCCAACCACCCGGTCGAGCGTCTGGGCGGCACTATTGGTATGCAAGGTAGCAAAAACTAGATGTCCGGTCTCGGCAATCGTTAAGACTGATTCGATGGTTTCATAATCTCGCATCTCACCAATCAGCACGACATCTGGGTCTTCCCGAAGGACGCTACGCAAAGCAATCTCCCAAG
The DNA here is from genome assembly GCA_001816645.1 of Candidatus Woykebacteria bacterium GWB1_45_5. Lineage (GTDB taxonomy): Bacteria > Patescibacteriota > Microgenomatia > Woykebacterales > RBG-16-39-9b > GWB1-45-5. The sequence goes on along the minus strand of MHCO01000006.1, from coordinate 985 downwards.
AATGGGTATCAAGGTGCATTTCCCGCTGAGCAATTAAGGACTTTCGGCTCGGGTACACATACTCAATCGGATCTTCGACCGTAACGATATGGACGCCTTTTTCCTCATTTATTTTATTGATTAAAGAAGCGATGCTTGTGGATTTTCCATGGCCAGTTGGGCCAGTTATTAAAATCAACCCTTGCCGCAGCTTCGTCAGGTTGCCTAACACACTTGGCAGGTGTAGCTCTTCCAAGCTTGGGATTTTATTGGGAATAAGTCGCAAAGCCGCCGAAATATAACCTTTTTGGTAAAAAGCATTAACCCGAAACCTAGCGATTTCGCCAAGGGCAAAGGAAAAATCTAGTTCCTTATTGGTCAGCAAAAGCTCTTTTTGCTCAGGGCTACAAAGCGATAAAACTAGTTTTTCAATATATTCGGGGGTAGGCGTTGGCCCCTTGGTAAAGGGGACAAATTTGCCGTCAATCCGCAAGGTCGGATAAACACCAACCATCAAGTGGACATCGCTTGCTCCGCGCCGCAGAGCTTCTTCTAATATTTGTTGGACTTCCATGCTTTCCTCCTCTTTATAACTAATACTTGATACTTAATGTTATTCTTTCGCTACTCTCAGGACCTCTTCGATACTAGTAACGCCTTCTAAGGCCTTCATGTAACCATCTTGTACCAGCTTGACCATGCCTTCTTCCACCGCCGCTTCTTCAATTTTCCCAGCCGGCGAGCGTTCCAAAATCAGCCTGCCGATTTTATCGGTAATAGGCAGCACTTCAAAGATAGCAATCCGCCCCTTGTAACCAGAATCACCGCAGTTATCACAACCAGCACCCTTGGAAAGTTTAAATTTGCTGCTTCCTTCAATCTCGGCCAAATCTTTTTCCTCCTCCTCAGAAAGCTTCGTGTGTTCTTCAGTCAAAAGATTACCCAAGGTTCTCTTAATATCTTCTACCACCGGCTCGGGAGGGTCGTACTCTTTCTTACATTCTAG
>MHCO01000005.1:782-6929 GCA_001816645.1 Candidatus Woykebacteria bacterium GWB1_45_5 | reverse complement strand
AGATTCTCGCTGCCCACCGAGCCGGTTTAAGAAAAGTAATTTTACCGAGGAAAAATAAAAAAGATCTCGAAGAAATACCGTCCAAAACCCGCAGAGAATTAAAGTTTATCTTTGTCGAAACTATGGACGAGGTTTTAAGATACGCGCTCACCGCAGATCCATTTAAACCCAAACCAGCTGAGAGACCAACAGTCTCTGCCCCAACCATACCAGCCGCCTAATTCACATCAGTTCCACTGTAGAAAAACCCACTCTCTTTTTGGTATAATCGCAAGATTACATCTTGCGGTTAGCAAGATCTAATCGCAAGATTACATCTCGCGCTTGTTTCTCTAACGAGATATAATTTAAACGTGCGCTTGTAGCTCAATCGGATAGCCCGCTCATAGCTTATGCCTCTTCGCTAAAGCTTCAGAGCCAGCTACTCCGCGTGCTGCGACCACTATGTGGACTAAGAGCAATAAGGAATTTAAAATATGAACGGGCCCCTGTAGCTCAATTGGATAGAGCGAGTGCGTTCTAAGCACCAGGTTGAGGGTTCGAGTCCCCCCAGGGGCGCCAGGTTGTGAGTTCGTAGGAACGAAGTGACGCAGGGCGCGAAGCGATCTAATCTCACCAAGCGCGCCACCCTGTCATCAAGTGAAGCTTCCGGCAGAGTGTTCTGATGAAGCTTGCTGGATATCAAGATATGTGTTACGCTTATTTATAGCAATAAAGGGGGTAAAAAATGAACCGTTGGGTAAAATGGTTTCTAGTGCTTTTATTATTAATTTTAGTTGGTGCTGGTAGTTTCGTCGCCGGTAAATATTTTTGGCAGAAAGATGCTAAGGATAGTAATGGCTCCGATCAAAAACAATCCACCTCTTCTGCAAAAAAATCAGGAGGTGCTGACCAAGCTGAAAATCAACTTGAAGGCTGCTGGAAGGATTATATCAATCAACCAATTGGCTATTCTTTAAAGTACCCCTGTGATTGGAGCCTAGCAGAAACCAATGAATTTAATGAAACGCTCCAAATGAACGTAAAGCTTATTACAATCCACACCCCCAATAATAAATACTTTCTTTACTGGGGTTACAAAAAGAGTGCTGAACAAGGTTTCGCGAACAATGACCGTACTGGGGTTGGAGCAGGCAATTTCGTACCAAAGCCTGATATGGCTTTTGACATTTTGGGTGTGAACGTGATTCCCGAGGCGTTGGTCTTTCAAGGAAAGGTAAAAGAATATTTCTACAAACAGCCTCAAGCCGGTATTGCGACGTGTGCGTGCAACTTCATTGGGATGTTTAGTTATGATCAAGCACAGGATTACGATGCTCTTGACATGACAAACCTAGATTACGTACAAACGGTCAAGCAGATCCTGCAATCAGTCCAGAAGATTTGAAAGATTTTAAGAGCGGCCTCAATCAAATAATCTAAGTTTCTTCAAATTTCCAGTAGATTCTGGTAAAATATGTAAGCCAACGTGGGCCCGTAGTTCAGTGGTAGAACGGCGGCCTCTTAAGCCGCATGTCGGAGGTTCGAATCCTCCCGGGCTCACCACGGCCTCGACAGGCGCAAAACAAACTATTTTTGGCCTCAGTATTGACTTCAACCACCCATCGGGATAATATATGAATATGAGTTCATACAATTGTTGTACCCCAGATGAGCAAGAATTTAGGCATATATCCTCGTTATCATCGCTTCTAAAGTTGGTTGGGGAAGAAAGTAGACTGAAAATTCTTTGCATTCTTAAACAGGGCCAACATTGTGTTTGTGAGGTCGAGAAGCACGTAAATCTTTCTCAAAGTTTGATTTCCCACCATTTAAAGGATCTAAAGGAGGCGGGATTGATTACTGACGAAAAAAGAGGTCAGTGGGTGTATTACTCATTAACGAACAAGGGTAAGAAAGTATCGGATATATTATTCAATCTTAAATAAAAATGAAAAAGTTACTTATTGAGTGGAAACACTTTGACAAAGAAGGAGAAACCTGCTCTCGCTGTAACGAAACTGGTGTTCATATAAAACAATCAATTAGAGAGTTAAAAACGCCACTTTTGAAAAAGGGTATTGAAATCCAACTACGAGAAACAAAATTAACAGAAGACCAGATGGATAAATCAAATAGCCTTTTATTTAATGGTGTTCCCATAGAAGACGTGCTTAACGAAGTTTCAGTATTAAGAAATACTTGTAACTCTTGTGGTGACTTGACTGGTAATCCTTGTGAATGTCGTGCAGTTCAGACAGATAATGTTACCCACGATGATATTCCAAAAGAGATAGTTAAACAGGCAATACTAAGTAGCATTAGTTAATGATTTTTTCAAGAAAGGAGGATTATGAAAATCCAAGTATTAGGTTCAGGATGCCCAACCTGCAAAAACCTTTATGAAATAACTCAAAAGGCAGTAGGTGAAATGAAACTTGATGCTCAGGTTGAATATATTACTGGAAATGAGGGGATACAAAAGATTGTTGAACTTGGAGTTGTGAGCAGCCCAGTATTGGCAGTGGATGGCAAACCTGCAATGGTAGGCTTTACGCCTGATATCGAGAAAATCAAGGAAGCTATAAAGAAGAATATATAGCTATGGATATTTTTTCTCCCATCCAATTATTCTCTGATTGGGTCAGCTACTCTCTTTTAGCACTCCAACGCAAATCTGTCGCTGGAAATGCGGTCAACTTTTTTATTACCGACAGTATCAAGATACTCATTCTTTTATTTGTCATAATTTTTATTGTTACTTTTATCCGTTCTTATTTACCACCAGAAAAAATAAAGAAAGTTTTAAGCAGAAGATTTGAGCTTATCGGAAATATACTCGCTGCCCTTTTTGGGATAATAACGCCATTTTGCACCTGCTCGGCCGTACCTTTATTTATCGGTTTCGTGGAGAGCGGCGTGCCTCTCGGTGTAACTTTCTCCTATCTTATATCTGCACCGATGGTAAATGAAGTGGCGGCGGTTTTACTTCTTGGGCTGTTTGGACCGAAAATTGTGTTATTGTACATTGCTTCTGGAGTAACAATTGCAGTGGTGGTCGGGTTTATTCTGGGAAGAATGAAACTGGAACATCTAGTCGAAGATTATGTTTGGAAGATAAAAGCGGGGAAAACTGCGACAGAAACCCATCTATCAGTAAAGGAACGGTCGTCCGAGGCGTACACCTATACTGTTGATTTAGTTAAAAAAGTATACCCTTATGTTCTTATCGGTGTTGGTGTAGGTGCCCTGATACACGGGTACGCCCCTGAAAACCTCTTAGCAAAAATTGCAGGAAAAGGAAATCACTTTGCTGTTCCAGTTGCAGTTATAATCGGTGTGCCTTTGTATTCGAATGCTGCAGGGACAATACCAATCGTTAAATCTCTTATAGAAAAAGGATTGCCGATTGGGACTGCTCTGTCTTTTATGATGGCCGTGACAGCTTTATCTTTTCCTGAAATGATTATTTTGCGAAAAGTTTTGAAGCTAAGATTACTTGCGATTTATATTGCAGTTTTAACTCTTGGAATAATTTTCACGGGCTATCTGTTTAATATCGTTTTATAGTCTCGACGTGACACACTGAAATTACCCAACTTTTCAATAAAAACGCCTCTCTGGCCATTACACAGCCTCAAGGCAATTCAAAGCTTGGACATCTTGATAAACCAAAGTAGGATACTTAATTGATTGGATACTTTTCAGATAATTAGCCACGAATTGTTCGAGTAACGTCCCCGCTGGCTCACCACTTTCACAAAACAAACAACGTGATTTAATCTCTATTTTGCGAAACGATCTAATCTCAAACTACTGTTCTTTTTTCTGCAGCCGATTTGATTTATTACGTTTCTTCTAAAATCGTTTTAAGATTTTTTAACATCCCTTCCGCAGAGTGTTGGTTCAATTTATCTACTACTGACGCATTACCTATTTTTTTTAATACACCCTCCGGAAGCTCGTAATCTACTTCTACAGTTACTTTTGTCCCACCATCGTCCTCGTCGAATTTATAAATCCAAGTACTTACACCGCCGCCAGTAGTTTTGTATTCCACTAGATTTGGCCTCTCATATCTTGTCACGATGCCATCACCTGTCAAATCGACTCCAGCTAAATTGTACCTCCAATTAAATTTTTGTCCGCGACCGGTTTTGTCCGGAACTATGTTTGTGTTTTCTATTAGGTTCGGTATAATCGCTGGGCCGTTGTGAAGGTCTGCAAAGTAATCAAAAACTTCTTCTATTGGTTTGTTGATTTTTAATGATGATCCGACTTTAGCCAATCCAACCACCTCCTTCGTTAATCATACTAACATTAAGAATACTAGAAAGAAATATAGTAGCTGCTGATGAACTTTCTGAATACGTTTTGTATCAGACTTACCTTTCTAATTCTTCGGTAAGGATAGAACCGAACGACTTTGAACCCCATAAATTTACTTATTGAAATCTTCAGCAAATCTTTAACAGTGTATTCATTGTTATTTCTACTAAATTCTGATCTTGTCATTGCCAACGCTTTCTCAAGCGCGGTTTTTATTTGATCGAAATTAATTCCAAGGATAAACCAGGTTCTTCCGTAAAAGTAAACAAAAATGCCGAGAAAAACGCCAAAAATATAAAATATTTGAAATGAAATCGTTGCGAGAATGGAAAAGAAAGTTAGCACAATTACGGAGCTAGTAAATTCTCGTATAAAAAGCGGCCGTTTTTTAAAAACTGGGTAACCTAAAAAATACAAAATTACAGAGGACTCAATTATGATGACGATTAATTTATAGCCCATACTTATCGTTCCAAATATAGTTTACTTTTTTATGAAAGCATTTTCAAAGAATTATGTAATATCCTTGTAGCTTCTAGATATGGGGTTTTCTTATCAAATGCAATCGGTTCGCCAATTGTTGCTGTAACTTTGCGAAACCTCGGTATTAATCTACCCTTTGGCAACACTTCGTATAAACCTTGCAGTTTGACCGGAATCACTGGAACCATCATCTCAACCGCCATCCCGGTTGACCATTACTTTATTGACCTGCGCGAAGTTGCGAAGATTGCAAAGGCGTTCCCAAGTTAGTATAGTTAATTATTAGATATGCTTTATCTCCAAAAGGGCAATTTTCAAAAGGTAGTTCGATCCATGGGGGGCTCGTGGATGACATCAAACCAAGCCACCTTTTTTGGAATCATCTTCATTTTATTAACGGCTTCGGGTTATTACGTTGGGCTTTCGCGGGAGGGATTTCGCTGGGTTTTACTTCTTGTTCCAGTATTTTTGTTCATGAGGTTGGCGATGAATACTCTGGATGGGCTGCTCTCGCGAGAGCGCAACACCGCTACCGTGGCCGGTGAAATCTGGAATGAGGCTTTAGATGTTTTTGGTGATACTATTTGCTACGGATCACTTCTATTAGTGCCTGGTGTCCCAGACAAACCAGTCATTTTATTCCTCATCCTTACTTGGGCTGCTGAATTTTTTGGGGTCCTTGGAAAAAGTATGCCTGGTGGTATGCGTAGACACGAAACATTTGGTGGTGGTAAACCAGATAGAGCCGTTTGGATGGGTCTTGTAGCGGTTATTCTAGTTGTTTCCCCTGGATTTATTAAATATTTTTCCTATTATCTTATTTTCGTTTCGATACTTGTTGGCTTAACAAGCTTAATAAGAATTCGGAAAATCATTCAAGCCGCCAGGGGTAAAGAATATAAGTCTTACACCTGGATCGGCAAGTAACAATGTATTCTCACAATAGACCAATGAGGACGGCGAAGTAATAAACAACGGGGAACACGACAATTGCACTATTGAGCCTGTCCATCAAACCCCCGTGGCCCGGAATGAGTTCTCCCCAATCCTTTACACCTGAAGCCCGCTTAACTAGGGAACTAGCAAGATCGCCCCATGAGCTTCCAATACCGATCAGGAGTATAAGGATAAGGATTTGAAGGGAGGTAAAACTAGTGGGAACAGCAAAACCGAGAAGTAAAACAGCAATGGAAGCACCAAGAAGATCCCCTAAAACACCCTCATAGGCCTTGTTAGGACTAACTTTAGGCGAAATTTTGTGCTTACCAATAAGCTTACCAATGGTAAATGCACAAGCATCAGCCAAGGCGACTCCAACCCCAGTTATTAACATTAGCTGCAAACCAAAATCTGACT
>MHCO01000005.1:0-735 GCA_001816645.1 Candidatus Woykebacteria bacterium GWB1_45_5 | reverse complement strand
CATATATATAGCCGCGGAAAGCGTAACTCATTTGATTATAAAGATCTTCAATATCTTGAGTGAGGATAGGAATAGCTGTTAAAGCAAGGATTACCAGCGCAGGTAAGGCAAAGAAAAGACGGGGTTTGGCGGCTGCGATGGCGAAAGTAACAAACATAAAGACGATCAAAAATATGTAATATTTCCTCTCAACTCTAACGACTCTTCGGTACTCTCTCAGTATTTGCCATATGAGTAACAACAAAAATGCGCCACCAACAAATCCTCCAACAAAAGCTCCGATTAGAAAAAGTGGGGCCATGAGCATCCAACTTAAATATCTTTTCCCAATTTCCCCCTGCCAGGCTTTAACAAGATTACCCTTACTGAAAATAACAATTGGTGCTAAACCTAGAACGAACAATATCCCAACGGCTTTTAGAGCGGGGATGAATAATTCGTTATTTAGTGGGTTTGAAAGCTCCATAAATTATTAAGATTAAGATTAAGAAAACGTAGGTTCCTCCAACAATTATATTTTACTTTATATGGAGAATTGCATCAAATTCTTTAGATCCGCCACCTTCTTAAGAAAGGGATTTTAAAGAGTTCTCCATAACTTTTGTTGCTTCTAAGTATGAGGTTTTTTTACCAAACAAAATTGGTCTGCCAACCGTAGCCGTAACTTTGCGAAACCTCGGTATTGATCTACCCTTTGGCAACACTTCGTATAAACCTTGTAGTTTGATTGGGACT
>MHCO01000004.1:4869-6834 GCA_001816645.1 Candidatus Woykebacteria bacterium GWB1_45_5 | reverse complement strand
CGCGAAGCGTTGCGGGCGGGCCAAATCTTCACCTTCCCGTAAACACCATCAAAGCCTGGCTCAATGATGATATCCCCTTCTCTCATTTTTTTGATTCCTTCTGCTACGCGAGGAGGTGCATGTTTTTCGAACTCAGCAATTGGCGTTTTTAGTAAAATAGCCATCTCCGAGCCAAAAAGACCAATCAAACGTTTGTATTCTTGAATCACTCGCTCGGAACCGACTGGCGAACCAAGACTTTCGGCCAAGATTTCCAATAAAGGAACTAAATTTCTAAATGGCGGGCGATTCCTTTGCTTGAAGCCTTCGGGACGGTCTTTGTCGGCTAATTGTTCCACCCGATGCATTACGCCAATTGTTAATTTTTTCTTGCAGCGGGGACAGATTATTCCCTCTTTAGCAGTTTCATTTGGTGATTGCTTGACACCACAGTTTCGATGACCAGTGAAATGGTATTTGCCTTCTTCGGGGAAAAACTCAATGGTTAAAGCGATGCTCGCTTTGCTTACAGCTTTCGGTCTACTGACTACAGCTGGATCGGAAACGACCGCAGTATTCCTTTTTTGACTGTAGTCTGTAGTCTGTAGACTATTAGCGCTTTTCAGTGCTTTTAGCAATCCATCATAACTAAAATCGGTGTCAAAAACAGTAAGTTCCCTCCCCATCTTCGGTGCGCTGTGGGCATCAGAAAATGAGACTATTGAGCGATTATCTAGCTCGGCGATTCGCCAATTCATTGCTGGGTCACTAGATAAACCGGTTTCGATGGCATAAATGTACTTTGACAAATCGCCAAAACATTCCTCGATACTATCAAAACCAGAATTTGATCCGTACAAAGAAAACCAAGGTGTCCAGGCGTGGGCCGGAATGAAAATTGCCTTCTCATTTACTTGCAGTGCTTTCGCCAAAAGCTCTTTGGCGGAAATCCCTAAAATTGGCCGGCCGTCGGCAGCTAGGTTGCCAGTTCGACCAAGGTCTTGGTTAAATCTTTCGACGTCTTCTATCCTTGGAAAAAACACCAGACAATGAATTCTTCTCAAGCTTCCGCCTTGAGAATAAATACAGGAAATTTCAGTGCCTAAGACAAAATAGATCGCTTCGCGCTCTGCGCCTGCGGCTAAGATCGCTTCGCGCTCTGCGGAGCTTGCGCTCCTAGGGACACCATTATAGATATAAAAGCCCTCTTTGTCTGATTCTTTTAATTTCTCACGGGTTTCTCGCCACCAAGCCGGATGGGTAAAATCGGCACTGGCAAGGAGTTGGATTCCTTTCATCTTTGCCCATCCGGACAAAGTCTCGAAATTTAAACTCCGACTAGTGGCCCTGGAATAAGATGAGTGGAGATGAAGATCTGCGACAAACTTACTCATTGCTGCCTTATTCTACCACAATTGGCGGCACAAATAAGTCACCGCACATCGGCGAAAATAACGGGTCAATTAGGTAATCTCGCTCGAAAGGTGGTTAAATTTTAATCTTGTCGGCGAGATCAGCAACAACTGGCAGCCGGTACCGTTCCCCACGGTAAGCTCGATAAAAACCGATTATTGATACAATTACAAATAACACCCAAACAAGATCCCAAAGAACGAATAAGAACCAAGTAAATGATCCAACAACTCCCAAAATCACTTCGCCAATAAAGAGAACAGTCCCTTGCTTTGCGTGGAATTGGACATAATCGGAGTCTTTTTTCACCAGCAGCATCACTACCGAAAGCAAGAAGATGTAGCTTAAAGCAGCCATTAGATTGTCGTCGCTCCCTTTTGCAGCCGGTGCTGCTTGAGCGGGCGGCGCTGTCTGTGCTGGCGGCGCTGGTTGATTTGGCTGATCGTTTTGTTCCTCAGGCAAGCTACTCACCTCCTCTTCGCATTTACTATAAATTCATTATATCGCGTTTAAGCGAAACAATAAATCGCTTCGCGCTTTGCGTCACAAGCTCCTACACGCGATGTAATCACT
>MHCO01000004.1:4000-4817 GCA_001816645.1 Candidatus Woykebacteria bacterium GWB1_45_5 | reverse complement strand
AAAACCCCACCGCGACAGTCTCAACCCTTTGCGGTGGGTTCAGCCCGCCTGCCTACGCTAAAGCGTAGCTTTTGCGGGCAAGGTTGACAAACTAACTTAATTAAATTAAGAAGGAATTTAGGTGACATGTCAAGGAGAAACTTTGACTTTTTTCTGCTGATTGTACATGTGAATTAATTCCTTAACTGTGGTTGCATCTTCTGGCCGTTTGTCGGCGCCGCGGAAGGAAACTAGTCGAGGAAACCGGAGGGCATAACCTGGTTCATCACCTTTCTTACCAGCCGTATGAACGGGGCTACGGGTGATTTCATCAGCAAAAATTTCTAAAACTTCTTTCGGCTCGACCCAGAAAGAAGGCTCAATTAACGAATTTATTCTGGCTGGTTTGTGATCAACCTTAATCTTTTGCGAAAGGGCGTAGACTCTGCGCCATTCATCATCAGTAAGACCAGTACCAAGCCGGCTAACTGTAACAAACTCATCCTTTTCTGGATCATACAGACCAACCAGTAACCCACCAGCTCCAAAATCCGTCCGCTTACCTGTTCCCGCATAAATCCCAAGCAATACACAATCAATTGTATCGGTTAGTTCTCCTGCGCTCATTCGCTTAAATTTAATCCAATGAAAACCCCTACCCCCTGCCTTGTACGGAGCATCGAGTTTTTTGACCATCACTCCTTCAAGACCAGCAGAAACTTGTTCTTCGAACATGCTTCTTAATTCTTCGGCGGAATGCAAGACCCTTTCGGTAGCGACTAAAATTAGCCCGCCCTTGGAGATTATCTGTTCGAGCTTCCTTCTTCTCTCTTTGTAA
>MHCO01000004.1:794-3982 GCA_001816645.1 Candidatus Woykebacteria bacterium GWB1_45_5 | reverse complement strand
TTACCGTCTAAATAAAGCAGGTCGAAAGCGAAAAGTTTGAGTGGTAGTTTTTCTGCAAATTCGCCGACATTATATTTGCGACGGCGCTTAGTGGTTTCTTGAAACGGCAAAAACTCTTCGGTCAGCGGATTATAGGCAATTGCCTCGCCTTCCAAAACCGCCGTCTTTGCCTTGACTTCTTTTTCCATTGCGCTGACAAGATCAGGAAACATATGGGTCATGTTTTCAAGATTGCGAGAAAAAATTTGCACTGCTTTGCGATTAATATGGGCCTGGATCCTAAAACCATCATATTTTGGCTCAGCACCAAATTCTGTTCCCACCCTTTTTATAACTTCTTCAGCGTTTGGCAGCCGTTCGGCCAAAGCAGGTCGCACAGGTTTTCCAACCTGCAATTTAATATTTTTAATTGCTGTTAATGCTTTTTCTTTATCCTGAGCGGAGTCGAAGGACCAATAGGTCTTTGCCACAAATCCAAGATCGGAAGTTTTATTGTAAGCTTCTTCAAGGACGGGCCTTGAAGACTTATCTCCTTGCTTGGAGACGGATAGGGCGTCCATTACAGTTGGATCGCCAATTCCAAGACGTAACTTTGAAAGAGTAATTCGAACTAAATGCTTAGCACTTTTTGGATCTGATTTTGTCAATAAATCAGCTAGGGTGCTAATTTTTTTCTCGACACTCCCTTCCCCACCAGTCGTCGCAATCTTATACAAACCATTGTACACATCCAGAATAGAAAGCTGTTTGCTGTTTGCCCCGCCCGCTTCGCCTGGCGAAGCCTGGCGGGCGGGTGTTTGCTGTTTGCTCAAGCGCCCGATAACTAATCCCAAGTCCCCTAGTTCGACGTTTAATTTGTTAATTTGTCCTGCCTCAACACCGCAGGCTCGGGCGAGCGCTTGTATCACCATTTTATCCGCCATGCCAATTTCGATTGGCTCAAAAAAAGGCGCCACCCGGCCCTGAAGTAAATAAGCAACCTTATCAATCTCCTTTCCAGAAACGTTTTTGAATAGCTCCGAAAGTATATTAGTCAGCTCAATCCGGCTAGAAATAGCCTCCAGTTTTTCAAAATAGTCGGCCAACTGTGAAAATTTCATACCAACATATTATAGCATTCTCCGTAACCCCGACCAAGGTCGGCGGTACTCCCGAATGCTGCGTCGCTACGCTCCTAATCCCATCTGTTACCGAACTTAACAATTAACAGCCCGAGATCGTTACGTCGTTACGGCTAATGCAATCTGCTTGACGGCTAACTAGTTTAGTGAGATGATTAAATCAAATGGAGTTGCTCCTGCTCTTAAGTGTGCCTGTCTTCTATATCACTGGTCTTATTGCCTTTATCCGTTGGCTAATGAGACTTTCAAAAGACAAAAAAGTGACCAGGCACCAGTTTCTGGAAGAGGCCGTTCAGGAGCTTTCTAAAATTGTCGCTGCAACCCCAGATAAAAAGCTCACTCAACAATTAGAGGAATACAGGAAAGAGCTTGACTCACTAAAGGCGGCTGAAGCAATCAGTCTACCCCCACCAGTTACTCAACCTATCGGAACTACTCCTGTAACAACTCCAATCGCGGCGACCGAAGAAGCAAAAATCATTAGCGATCAGGTTGTAACCACACCCACACCTCAAAAAACCACCTCCTGGCAGGAAGATTGGGAAAAAGTCTGGGGTAACTGGTATTCGGATAATTCTATCAACCTTCTTTTATACCTTGGTGCTTTCTTAATCGTTGCCTCGGCCTCGATTTATGTCGGCTTTAGCTGGGAAACCCTCGGCGGAGTGATGAAGGCTACTTTTTTCTCCCTACTTACTTTAGCCTTTTTTGGCTTTGGCACTTGGTTTTACAGTGTGCCAAAAATTAAAAACGCTGGCGCTACTTTTATCGCCATTGGTGCGCTGCTCATCCCCTTTAATGGACTCGCTTGGTACAATTTTGTCTACGGACCGGCTGGTTATCAAATTGGCAGTATCTGGCTTATTACTTCCCTCGTAGCGGTGTTTAGCTATACGGCTCTTGCTTACTTTATCCACCATCCCTTTTACACCTACATTGCTGGTTTTGGTGGGCTTTCAATGATTCTTTCAATTGTCAATGTCGCCGAGATGGACCGGGAGTTTTATATTCTTGGCGGTATCTTCTCGGCTTTTGTTCTTCTTCTTTCCACCAAGCTGTTCACAAAAACTAACTCGGAAGAGAGTAAAACTTATATCACCCCACTTTCGGTCTCGGCTCATATTATTATGCCAATTTCCTTAGTTTGGGGCTTTTTACTCGCCGCTGCTGATAACCGGTTATTTACCCTTGAAGCCGCCACTAGTGCTTTTCTTGCTAGCCTTTATTATTTTATCGCCTACTCCTTTGCCCGGCAGGTAAGCTATCTATACATCTCCCTGTTTTTATTTCCTCTCTCCCTTCTTTTGACTGGCAAATTTATGGAAGTAGAAACAGTCCCTATTTTAATTGCACTTCAAATCGTTGCCGTGATTTATTTACTCATCTCCCCGCTTCTCAAAGAGGCTTGGCGCCAAGAGTCTGAGGCGCTTTCCATCGTTGCCAACACTCTGATGCCTATCTCTCTCTTCTTTGTCTTTATCCTTAGTCTGCCGGTGAATATCTTCGCCACAGAGGTAGTTTTAGCCACCTTTACCGCCACTATCTTTTATTTCCTGGCTTATTATTTTTCGAAAGAAACTGGCTTTCTAACGAGCGCAGAGATGATTTTAGCCGTTTTTATCTTTATCTTTGGTAAGTGGTTAGAACTACCCAATCTTTATATCTTTAACATCCTAGCCGCTTTAGCCCTTGTCTATCTAGCGACAACCTACTTTATACCTTCAAGCCAGAAAAAAGAAACTGAGGCGACAGGGTTAGTCGCTCACATTTTGCTACCATTTTCGGCTTTAGCAGTGATTTTCACCAGCCTTCAAATCACTGGTTCACTTTATAAACCAGACGTTGTCTTAACCGGTTTTTTGGCTACTACCTTTTACATTCTCGCTTACTTTATTAGAAAGGAGATCACCTGGGCGGTGGTGGCCCAAGTAATTTTCCCCTTCGTCAGCTTCATTACTGCTCGGTGGTTAGGGCTATCGACTTTAGACAGTTTTTATTGCCTAGAAGTCGTAGTTGTGGCTTATCTGATCCTATCTTACGTGGCACGAGAACTTAAGAAAGAGCAAG
>MHCO01000004.1:0-641 GCA_001816645.1 Candidatus Woykebacteria bacterium GWB1_45_5 | reverse complement strand
TCTTTATTTCTACGAGCTATTAGGTCTGCAAGATAAAATTTACATCTTGGGTTTAGCTTATTTAGCTCTAACGATTATCTTTTACACTATTGCGCTTATCACCCAAGGAAGAAAAACCGCCTTTACTGCCTTTATCCACGCTACCATTTTTAATGCCGCTCTTGGTTCTATCTTCACCGCGGCCGAGCCAAAATATTTCTTGGTTGGCAATCTCATCGCTGCCGGTTTGTTTTTAGACGCTGCTTTGCGCTTTAAAAAACACGAGCTTATTTATTTTTCTAATGGTATGGCTTACGTCGCTCTTTGGTCGGGTCTGCGGATTTTTGACACCAGAGTCGCTAATTACCCGCTTTTTTTCGCCGGTCTTTCTTACTTCATATATGCTGTCTCGACAACCTTACCAAAGATCCTTGGTGATCTTTACCGCCTCACCGGCTTGGTGGGAATCGGTGCTAATACAATCGTTTTTGGTCTTTTTGGCCAAGGCGGTACAGTGGAGGCAACCTATCATAGTTCGTCCTATACAAACCAACCACCAATGATCTCCCACGAATTAGAACGCAACGCCTTAATCAGCTCTTACGCCGCTACTTTTCTCTATATCTTCGATGCTGCTTTGACCAAAATGGCTTCCTTTGGTT
>MHCO01000003.1:7022-7644 GCA_001816645.1 Candidatus Woykebacteria bacterium GWB1_45_5 | reverse complement strand
AACAACAAGGGCGCTTATTCCCAAAATTGCATCATTCCTGGTGCTTGGAATCCTCTTCTATGTAGGCATCCTGCTGAATATTGCCTTGCTGGACTTAAGCGGCACGCAAGAAACAACGGTTAAAACAACCGCCTTACTGTTCCTGCTGGTGATCATTATCATCGGCATAATTACAGCAGTTCAACGGTCTCGGCTTCCATACCAATTTTTCCGCGACAAAATCAGATTTAACAAAAAAGAGATAAGATACACAGAGATTATAAACACGGCGACGAAACAGAATATTCTTGATAGAATGTTTAAAACGTATTCCATTCCTCTCAGTTCAGAGTTTTACGTGCGGCATGTTTCACAAGAAGTCGACCTGAAGACATATCTCCAGCAGTTGATATCATACTCAAAAAAATCATATTCTTCTTACTAAAATCTTCTTACTCTTTTCTTACTAAAAATTATTCTTTATATCTATTTCTTCTTTCACAACATACATCGTAAAAAAAACAGATGTCAGAGCAAGGACAACAGGTCCAATGATTACTCCTAATGCGCCAAAGAGAAACACGCCGCCAAAAATGCCCAGCAAGATAATCGCCGGATGAATCTTTGCTTTCTTTCCTATCAA
>MHCO01000003.1:1575-6881 GCA_001816645.1 Candidatus Woykebacteria bacterium GWB1_45_5 | reverse complement strand
GGCCGCTTGTCCCCTTATCAAGGCGGTGGACGATCCCCGGCCGCAGACTCTCCCCCACCCCCGGTACATTTTTTAAATGATGCAACAGAGCATTGACCAAAGTAGCGCTTGGATGATCAAGTGTTGGATGGACCACCATCCCCGCTTCTTTGTCAACTACCAAAAGACTTTCGTCTTGATAAATAATTTTCAACGGGATTGCTTCTGGCTTTAGCGCTGTTGGCAACGGTGGCGGAATATCAACTTTAATAGTGTCACCTCGCACAAGCTTGTAGTCAGGCGAGGTTTCTTGGTTATTAACTAAAATAACCCCGAGTTTAATTAATTTTTTTGCTTGCGAGCGAGTAAGGACCTTGATTTTGCTGGCGAGGAACTTATCTAATCTAGTCTCCAGGGGTTTGACGCCTACCTTAATTACCCTCATCTCACCTCGCGCCTAGCTTTGCCCAGACGGAGTGCCTTTGTTCAAGAACACTTTTACTTCCGAAAGGACCTGATCAGGGTTCATCGCGCTCTTGATGAGATAACCACTCGCTCCTAGGTTAAACCCTTCTTTAATTATTGAATCTTGACCTAGATTGGTCAGAAGGACGATTGGGCCATTTGGCTGCTCTGGTCTTTTGTCCTTCACTTGACGGAGAATTTCCAGACCATCCATTTTTGGAAGCATTATATCAAGCAAAACAAGGTGGTAACCGCCCTTTAGAAGTTTGTTTAAACCACTCTGTCCGTCGGGCGCCAAATCTACTTCATAGCCCTCTTCGCGGAGCAATTCATCATAAAGCTCTCTTAAAAACTGGTCGTCTTCAATCACTAATATTCGCTGGGACATACACCTATATTGTATCACGTATTAGGTATCAAGTATCAAGTATTTTTTAATAACGCTACTTTAGCCTGATCGTGCACTAGTTGCTCTCAGTCTCACATCCCAAACAAAGCTTAGCGGTCGGCAAAACTTCGAGGCGTTCCTTGTTTATTTTTCCCTGACACTTTTCACAAACTCCGTAACCACCTTCTTCAATTTTTCTTAGGGCCTCATTTACCTCTACCAACCGCTGCTTCAATTCCAGCCTCGTCGCCACAATTCGATCATGCCCCTCGGCTACCGTAATGACGTCATCGATGGTGTTAGAAATATTTTGTTCCGGGTCTAAAAGCGGATCTTCACTTTTATAAACCGCCAGCTGATTTTGAAGGCTTTTCCGCTCAGCTAGAAGTTTCTTCTTGATAGCTTCGCCCATGGAATTAAAATCGAATTTTTCGCAAAAACACCTTATTAAACGAAAAAACCGCTCTTAAAACGCCCCACACGTCAGATTTTACGTCGCGGATCTGAAAATAGTATAAAGCAAAGAAGGAAGTGATTGCAATAATAAAACTAATAAAGCTAATCAGCGGAAAAGGACCAAAACGGGCGTAGTCGGCGCGGAAAAACTCTAAGAAAACTTTGGCAAAATTGGTGAGGATGAGAAAGTAAAAGAAGACCTTACCGCTCCTCATATTGGCTGAGCCGATGTTCCGGAAATAGGCCACGGATAAAATAAAAAAAATTAAAAAGAAGCTTCCTGCCTCATAGAGCTGGGCCGGGTGACGAGCACCAACCAAGCTGGGAAAGTTTACCGCCCAAGGGAGGCTAGTTTCTTTACCAAAATCCAACCCGGCTAAAAAAGCGCCGATTTTACCCAGGACCAGGGCAGCAGTAACCGAAAGAGAACTGATATCGGCAATTTGTAAAAAAGACCACTTCCAAGCTCGAATAAGAAAATAGGCGGCAGCGACCACGGCAAAAAAAGCGCCCTGGTAAGCAAAGCCCCCTTGCCAAAAAGAAAGAGTGGAAAGTGGCTCTTCCTTGAAAAGTGGCCAGTTTAACAAAACAAAAAAGGCTCTTCCTCCCACCAACGCCGCTAACAAAGAAATAATTGATAAATCAAGCAGTTTTTCCTCATTATACCCTTGTCTTTTTCCTTCCCGCCAAAGAATAAACGTCGCTACCAAATAAGAGGCGACCAGAAAAAACCCCCAAGAATAGATTGTCACCGGACCGATTTTAAATAAGATAGGAATCATGACTTGTCAATTCAAAATTTGTAATTTGCAATCCTTCCTTGGAAGGATTAAAAATTGAAAAATGAAAATTTAGGTCCCTTTCTCTAAACTTTCGATCAACCCCACCAGCGTCCGAACCCCAAACCCTGTCGGGCCTTTAGCCATATAAGGCTTTTCGCTTTCCAGCCAAGCCGTGCTGGCAATATCCAAATGCGCCCAAGCATTTTTTTTCTCAATAAACTCTTCTAAAAATACCGCCCCAGCAATCACGCCCGCTCCCTTGATTGGTGGAATGTTGGCGACATCGGCAACCTCACTTTTAAGTAATTCTTTATGTTCAGCGTAAATTGGCAGCTGCCAAAGCCGTTCGCCAGCGAACTTTCCGGCTTCTGTCACTTGCCTAACCCAATTTTCCTTGTTTCCCAAGATCGCCGCTGCCTCCGAACCCAAGGCCACCTGAACCGCCCCGGTCAGAGTAGCTAAATCAACCACATGGGTCGCTCCCAATTTCTGGACATAAGTTAAAGCATCGGCCAAAACTACCCTACCCTCAGCATCAGTATTAATAACTTCAATCGTTTTACCAGCTAGGGATCTTAAAATATCGCCCGGCTTTAATGCTCTACCGCTAGGTAGATTTTCAGTTAAAGGTGCCGTCATAATTACATTGGTCTTCGGTCGCAACTCCCCCACTACCTTCATCACGCCGAAAGCAGCTGCTGCACCAGCCATATCCATTTTCATTTCGTGCATTTTTCCGGAAGGCTTTAAGGAGATTCCACCAGAATCAAAGGTGATTCCCTTACCGACAACCCCAAGGGTTTGTTTTCCACCACCCCGGTACTTCAAAACCACTAAAAAGCTTGGTTCTTCACTACCGCGAGCTACGCCGGCAAAAGCGCCAAACCTTTTTTTCTTTGCCTCCTCCTCATCAATAATTTCGATAGCAAATTTATAATTTTTGGCTAGTTTTTTTGCTTCACCAACCATCGCCGCTGGTGTCATCACGTTGGCTGGTTCGCTGATTAGTTTTCTTACCCAGTTTGTAGATTCTGTTATCACCTGTCCATGTTTAATTGTTTGTTGTTTAACCTCACCGATTAGAATTAATTCTTCGATCTCCCCGTTTTCTTCTTTCTTAGTTTTATAAAGAGCAGGGTCGTAACTAGCCAACCCAACGCCTTCGATAACTTCTTCTGCGTTAATACCAC
Source organism: Candidatus Woykebacteria bacterium GWB1_45_5 (assembly GCA_001816645.1). Classification (GTDB taxonomy): domain Bacteria; phylum Patescibacteriota; class Microgenomatia; order Woykebacterales; family RBG-16-39-9b; genus GWB1-45-5. The sequence continues at coordinate 3,621 of MHCO01000003.1, read as the reverse complement.
TACGGAGATAAACGGCGAGGTTTTTTACTCCAATCTTAACCGCTCGTCGCACTACGGCTCCGGCAACGTTTCTGGCCAAACGGGCATCAAATTCGCCTTTTTTCCCAGTACCAACTAAAAATATTCGAATAGAAGGAACTTTACCGTGTGTGTAAATTGGGGTTACCTCGTAAAGCTTACCTTTAAAATCCCCTAGTTTAATAGTTTCGCTAATTGCACCCGAGAGAGCTTTATCCAATCTTTCAATGTCGACTGCCAACTTCTCACCTTCAAAAAGGAAAACGGCCAAAGCATCGGCCTGCATTTTTTCTAATTTTTGATCTTGCGCGAAAACCTTCATAGAAAGCCAAATTCTAGCAAACTTAAGGGTGATTAGCAAGCTGCGGTCAGGGCTACGGTAAATACTAGTGGGTTTAGACTGACACACCAGGTTTGTCGATATAGAATTAATTTGGTTACGAGAGGAGTAATTAGTCCAAAGGACGCAGCATTCGGGAGTACCCCCAACCTTGGTTGGGGTTACGGAGAATGATATAATTTACTTAAATGCTACCAACTGCCCAGCTGATTGAAGAACCACTACTTAGCAAGCTTGCGAAAGTCCCCAGAGGTCTATTACTTTTGATCTTTGCTTCGGTTGTCTTCATCGAGTCAGCGGCTCTACTCCTCCTAGTTTCTCACACAAATCTCACCAGACAACTAGGCGGCGGTCAGTCGCTTATCCTTCGCCAAGAACAACCAGGCCGCTCTTGGAAGCTTTATGAAAATAAAACTTACAAATTTTCATTTAAATACCCACCGCAGATGGCCCAAGATCGGGAAGAGCGGCCGGGAATTATTGCCCGATTTTTCTTATTAGAAACCCCGTCCGATACATCATCCGCCGTCGCTCAAGGGTTACTGCTAAATATGGAAATCAGCCCCTACCAAAATGCAGCCGATGCTGCTAGTTTTATTGCCAGTTTTTTCCAGCGCGATTCTAGCAAAATAACGATGGAAACCACCGTAATTGGCCACTTGGTCCCAGCCGAAATAGTTCATATCGAGGAAGGAAGTTCTGCTACAATCGCCAAAAATATGTATGTTTTTGTGAAGCTACATAGTGGCGAGATTTTGGAGATGCAAATGTTTTGGACCGGCAAAGAAAGCGACAAGTATGAAACAATCGCCAACCAAATTCTAGCCACATTTAAATTAATCGACTAACCCTAAAACAGCCAAAAACTTAAGCTTAAAACTCAAAGCTTTAAGTTTTAAATTGTAGCTTTGCACCTTGCGCTTTGCCCTTTAAGCTTGGTTCGACATTTCTAGACGGTAACTTCTTCTATCTTCTTCGACGCCTTAGTTAAGACTTTGCCACCGTTTTCAGTCACCAAAACCATATCTTCAATCCTTACTCCTCCCCAACCGGGAATATAAATTCCTGGTTCAACCGTAACAACGTTACCAGCAGCCAATTTGTGCTTATGCCTAATGCTTAACGGTGGCAACTCATGGACTTCCAAACCAACACCATGCCCAAGGGCATGGCGGTAAATGTTTTTGGCTTGCCTGACGGATAGTCGTTTTTCCAGAAACAAGCGGGTTTTTTTGTCAACCGTCGACCCAATCCGACCTTCTTTTACTAAACCTATTCCAAATTTCTGGGCTTCTAAAACTAGCTTGTAAATCTTTACTTGCTCTGCACTCGGTTTACCGACAAAGATCACCCGCGAAAGGTCGCTACAATAGCTTTGATAAACACAACCAAAATCGACCAAAATCATGTCTTTCTCCTTTATCTTCGTACCAGAGGCTCCCCAATGAGCCATTGAAGAATTGGCCCCAGCCGCAACAATAAATGGCTCCCAGGCTAACCTTTCTACGCCGGCTTCTTTCATAAACTTCTCCATCTCCCAAGCTATTTCTCGTTCTGTCAGTCCTGGCTTAACAAAATTTAATATTCGATCAAAGGTTTTATCGGCAACCTCTACTGCCTTCCGGATCCTCTCAAGTTCAATCTCGTCTTTGACCGCTCGCAACCCTTCAATCAACCGGGCTGTTGGT
>MHCO01000003.1:0-1527 GCA_001816645.1 Candidatus Woykebacteria bacterium GWB1_45_5 | reverse complement strand
CCCCTTCGCGAGTTTCGACTATTTCAAAACCAACCGTTTCTTTTGCTGCGTGTTCGCCGTAGCGGGAATCGGTAATAATAAATGCTTTATTCTGGGTAATTAAAACGGGGCCGGCCTCGGCTTCGGAGTACCAGCCGGTAAGGTAAAGGCGGTTTGCTGCGGAAGAAACAAGAAGGCCATCAAGCTTTTTTAGCTTTAGCTGCTCGCGGGCTTTTTTTAGTCTTGCCGAAAGTACTTCCGTGGGCTTTTGCCCTCTTTGCTGTCCTTTTCTTAACATCTCGCCGCTTCAAAAGACCAGCTAGGGTTGAGAAGAAGGTCAAACTGGGAACTCTTCCTTTTCCCACCACTTCAATCCTTGCTGGCACTTCTGTTATTACCGGTACCTCCGCCGGCTTTGTTGGCTCAACTGCCGGTTTTGCTGGAAGGGGGATTTTCCTTTCCCTGCCGCAGAAAGGGCAAGCGTTCCAAGAAACATTGATTTGTTTATCGCACTCGCTGCACTTTGAATAAAGCTTTAGCGAACAGTTCGGACAATAAGCAAAGTCCTCCCGCACAGCTTGGTGGCAAGAAGAGCAAGAAAGAAATTCTGATTGAGAAGTCAGAATTGCTCCCTCCACTTCTCGTATTTTCGCTTCCTCCGTAGTGTAAGCAGGGCGAAGCAGCAGATAAATTGCAAAGCCGAGTATAGCACCAGTAGCAACAATTAAAACTGCCCCCAGTCGGTACAAAATATTGTCGGTTCGGGCACTGATATCAAACCAAGTCCAAACAAGCAGGGCGGCCCAAAGTGCGAAAATATAACCAACCAAAGCGGTGATGGTGAGGCTATTTGCAACAAACGAAACGATGCTAGCTAACATTTCTTGACAAATATACCACAAAAAGTTTAAAATGCAACATTAACAATGTTATCTACCCCACATCTACTTGTTGGTGCGGCAATCGCCCGCTCCATTCCAAACCCGGCTATCTCACTACCAGCAGCCTTTTTTAGCCATTTTGTCCTTGATGCTACTCCCCACTGGGATGGTTCGCCCTCGGCACCATTTAGTAAAAAGGTGGTTGGTGGGGCGGCCGCTGATTACCTTTTCGGGGCTACCTTAATCTTTTTGATTTCGGCAAATGATCCACGTCAAATAGTTATTTTAGCCGGCGCTTTTTTGGCCACCCTACCTGATTTCATCCTGGCAGCTTCTCGTCACTTTCCAATCTTGGTCCGTAAAATTCCGCCGCTTAAGAGGTTTAATAATTATCACTCCGGTATCCAAGTTAATGTTCGACTTGCCAAAGGCCTTTTATCTGCCTTCGCTACTTGCCTAGCCGCATTGGTATTTCTCACTCGCTAATTACCCAACCGCAATGATTAGCCCAACCATAAATCTATAATTAGATTTAGACTCAAAAATTTCCAAATTATCTAACCCTCTCCACGTACTCTTTTGATCTTGTATCAACCTTGATTAAATCACCGCTTTTAACAAACAGCGGCACTTTAATCTTCAGACCATTCTCTAAAGCCGCATCCTT
>MHCO01000002.1 GCA_001816645.1 Candidatus Woykebacteria bacterium GWB1_45_5 | reverse complement strand
TTGAGACAAGTTGGTGGGTTGAAAGGGGTAGGGGCAGGTACTACGGTGTTTTGGTTTTGCGACGACCCCTTCCCTTCTTCCCTGTCTCCTCCTCTTCTCGGACAGATTCGTCTATGATCTGGCGAAAAAGGCTTCTGACGAGTCTGGGAGAGACGCCAAGTCTCTTAGCTTTTGCAGCCACAGCTTCCAAGACTGCTCTCTCGCGATCGGGTTGGCGGATTTTCAAGCCCGCTTCGCGCTTGAGGTTAGCCAATTCGCGAGCTACTTTGAGTCTTCTGGCAAGTGACTCGACGAGCTCGCTATCTATCGCATCAATCTGCCGCCGAGCAGTATTTAGATCGCGCAATTTAGCCATCGCAGTTCTCCTTCCGTTGCAGATACAGATTTTAATTGTATTAACAGCAAAAAGTCAAATAAGTGGTTAGGAGATTATTGTGCCTTCGAAGGATTTGCCGAGGAGGTAATTTTCTAGGTTTTTCAGATCTCGGCCGCTCATCACGACGACCTTTAAGCCGGCTTTGGCGGCTAATTTGCTGGCAACGGGATCAAAAGGTGTATTCAAACCTGGATCCCATCTGTCGCCGACGATTTTCATAAAGGCAGCCCAACTAATTTTTCGCAGCGCTCGCGCGTCGGCGAATTTATCGGGATCTTTGTCATAGACAAAACGGATATCGGATAAATTCAAGACCGTATCAGAGTCATACAACTTGGCAAAAGATACGGCGTCATAGTCAGTGGAGTGGCCTGGCTTCCAGCCGGCGGCAACGATAACTGGTTTGCTCACTTCTTCCCTCTCCAAATAATGGGTTAAAACTTTCGGATAGGCGGCGTCGCGAAAGATTGTTCGAAGAAGATGGCCATTTAAGTGAGTGGCGTGAATGCCAAGCCAATCAACGTCTTCTCGACCAAGGCCTACTACTTTTTGGGCGGCTTTTTGGTAGTCCCGACAAGTTTTTCCGCCACCTGCAATAATGAGAAATCGAAAACCCTGCGCAACAAATTTTAAAATTATCTCGCGAAATCCTTTCAAAAATAGATAATCCACACCAGCCGCGGGGGCAATTAGTGAGCCACCAAGAGAAATAACAACTGGTTTCTTCATCTAAAATTAATCTTAAATCTTTTAAAGCAAACGAGCAAGTGGTGCTCAGCGCCCCGAAGTTGCAAAATTGAGCAGTTTGTGGTAAAAAGAGCTGTCGGTTTTGGACCTGGCGTAGCTTTCCAAGGAGGGCGTCTTGGTTTCCCCGCTAGAAGATCGGATCCTGCTAACTGACGGACAACTCTCCAATCTTCTATTACAGATGGAACGGAGGAGAGGGGGTCAAAGCCATACTTTCGGAGGAGGTACGGAGGAAAGGTTTTCGGTTGGTGACCTAGGCGACCGCGCGAGCGACGCACAGAGACGAGTCGAGCGGTGGCTTTATCGAAGCCAACTTGAGCGTTGCCAAGCCCTACTTCAGCAGGTAAGGGTTGGTGAGCCGGCGGAAAAAGTTAAGATAGTTGAAAGGGGGACACAGGTTACCTTCATCATTGAGGGCGAGAAGAGACCGCAGACTCTGGTTATCCCTAACGTTGGCCTTACAATTCCTGGGTTTTCGGTGCCATACATGCTACACCCAGATTGCCTTGTTGCTAGGGCGATGTTGGGAAAGCGGGTCGGCCAACGTATAAAGGTCCAGACTCGAAAAGGAGAACAATGGATTCGTATCATTCTCGCTCGAAGGTTGAGGGAGAGAGCCGGGTAGAGAGCCACTCACGATCATTGGGATGGCGCCTTTTCACCCTCCGAAGGCGCCACCTTTCTACCGCTTCAAAAAAATATTTTCTTGTGGTAAAATCTACTTTAAATCTTGTATGAGGGATGTTTTTTTATATCCAGAACTAGCGATTGATCGTTCAATTGAAACTTCGGGCAAACGCGCCCTGCAGTACCTCGTCTGGTTTAAAAGACAACTAGACCCGTTTTTAGACGCCTATTTTACCGAGAAGATAAGGGAAGCTGCTTTAGTAGATCCGGAATCAGTGGTTCTGGTTGAAGAAGTAAGGCGGTTCGTCCAAAACGGTGGTAAAAAAATCCGCCCTGCCTTTGCCTACGCAGGATACATCGCCTGCGGAGGGCGTTCCCACGATGCAATATTATACGCTTCTTCAGCGATCGAGGTGATGCACGCCTTTGCCCTGATTCATGATGATATTATTGATAAAGCCGACTTGCGAAGAGGTAATCCTTCGGTCCACCGAGTTTTCGAAGATTTTCATAAAAGGCGCAATTTCACTGGCAGCCCCGAAGACTTTGGCTTGGTGGCGGCTTTGTTAGCGGGCGACCTCGCCTTCTCCTTCGCTGACGAGCTACTAAATACCGCCCCCTTCCCGGCGGAAAGGATCCGGCGGGCTAAAAATTACTTTGATCTCAATAAAAAGCAAGTAATTTTTGGCGAATACTTAGATGTTCTTGCTTCGGTCAAAAAACAAATTTCCGAGGCAGATGTGCTAAAGATCCTCGAATATAAAACTGCCAAATATACAATGGAGCGGCCCCTCCACATCGGCGCCTGTTTAGCTGGGGCCGAAGAGGAAGCACTAACTATCTTCTCTAATTACGCCATCCCCTTGGGGCAAGCTTTCCAGATTCAAGATGATATCTTGGGAACTTTCGGCCAAGAGGAACAGACCGGTAAACCGACCGATTCGGATATTAAGGAGGGAAAGAAAACTCTCCTTGTGATTAAAGCTTATGAATTTTCTGGTCCCGCGGAGCGAAAGATTTTGGATGAAGTGTTGGGCAAACGTAAGGCAAATGAAAAAGAGATCGAAAACGTGCGGGCAATCATTCGAAGCAGCGGAGCCCTTGAGTATTCGCAAAACTTAGCCAATAGGTTGATTAAGCAAGCAAAAGAGGCGATTTATGAGGAGAAATTGGAGGGGGAAGGTAAGGCTTACCTTTTGCAAGCTGCCGACTACCTACTCACTCGTCAACTTTAATCCTTCTTTCATTCTCTCCTATTATTTCAATTTTTATTTTGATTGTTTCTTTTGGTAGTATTTTGTCAATCTTCTCTGGCCACTCGATGACCGAGGCAGCGTCTTTATCGGCAAGAAATTCTTCGATCCCAAGTGTTTTTAAGTCGGTTTCTTTTTCCACCCGATATAAATCAATATGATACAAAGTCTTTATCTTCCCTTTCTGCTTTCTGTTCCCTGTTTTCCCTGCCCGATTCGCCTGGCGAAGCCTGGCGGGCGGGTGTTTGCTATTCGCTAATTTGTAGGGTCTGACAAAAATAAAGGTGGGCGAAAAAACCCTACCTTCGTAACCTAATCCGGCTACCAAACCTTGGACAAAAGTGGTTTTACCAGCACCGAGGGAGCCATAGAGAGCTACAATCTCCCCGGCTTTGATTTTTTTAGCGAGGTTTTTGGCAAAGCTTTTGGTTTCCTCTGCGGATTTTGAGGTAAATTCCCTGGTTACTTTTTCCATAGGTTTTTTTCGAGAATCGGCCAAGCGATGGCGGTGACTAAGAAGGAAAAACCAGCGGCGATTAACAATGTGGATAAGTTTTTACTGTTTGTAGATTGGCTAGTTGCGCCGGCGACTTTTCCGCTGGCTCCAGAGCTAGGTTCAAAAGACGGGTTTCCTAGCTCTTGGTTAGTGATCGTGGGAAGGGTAGGACTGGTTTGGGTAACAGAGGTTTTACTTTTACCGGTGGTTTTAGCGGTTGACGACTTGGTTGATCCGTCGACTGGGGTGATCTTGTTGGTTGCACCTGGTGTCGGCGTAGCGGTAATTTGCCAATTTCCTTGAGAGTCTTTGGCAAAAGAAATACCCTTAGTTGTTTCCCCGAAAGAGCGGCTTTCGACCACTTCTCCAGAGGGGTTTAATAGGCGAATCGTGTCACCAGAGTTATTTAACTTTGCCGAGAATGAAAAAACTGCATAACTTTTACCATCAATTTTTGTCCCTTCAGGGATCGAATAAGGAGACGAGGCTCCTTCAATATCGTCGATTTTCCAACCACCGATATTAATCTCGAAATCTTGGGGATTATAAACTTCTGCCCATTCGTTTCCGCCGTTCGGGTTAGGCATAAATTCGGTCAGAAAAACCTGGCCCGTACTGGGCGGTAGGATTGTATCACCAGGTGGTTTAGTGCCGTTTGTGCTCCCTTTTGTTGGGTTTTGATCGACCTGCCAATCTTTCCCATCGGTCAGACGGGCGAAAGACTTGTTAGCGGTGGATGAGCTGTATTCAAACCGATCTACTTCCATGCCATTTTTATCCACTAGTCTTACTGTGTCACCGCTATTATTTAATCGATTAGAAACTTCGAAAACCAAGAGGCCGCTTGGTGGGATGCGGGTATTGTCGGGGATGGTTTTCATTGGCGTGGTAGCTGCGTCCCGCAGCTCCCAGCCACTTAGGTCGATTTCGCTGCCGCCAGCGTTATAAAGCTCGACCCAATCCTCAGAACTGGTTGGTGCGTAGATTTCGTTTAGGACAACACTAGTTTCAGCGGCATAGGTGTCGGAGGAAAGCAAAAATGTAGCTAAAAGAACAAAAAGAACAACAAGCATAGTAGCGACAGAATATTACTTGAAAACAGCTAAGTCAATCCACCGTTAGCTACGCTCAAGAGTGGGTCTTGAATTTTAACCAGGCAGGTGGGGTTGTTTTTTAGCTTCGGATCTGCTATTCTATTAAAGCGGTCTGGTTTTTCCTGACCTGTTTATGATTGCCTTTCACGATGTCTCGAAACAATACGACTCTCTGGTTGCTTTGGCTGATGTCTCCTTTGAGGTGGCAGATGCCGAGTTTGTTTTTTTAGTTGGCCCAACTGGTGCAGGCAAATCTACCATTCTTAAGTTGGTAATTAGGGAAGAATTACCAAGTTCTGGCAAGGTTTTTGTTGACAGCTTAGAGGTCTCTAGTCTTCCGTCCTCTCGTATCCCACACTTGCGGCGTCAGGTGGGGACGATTTTTCAGGATTTTAAACTTTTGCCTCAACGAACGGTCGCTGAAAACGTTGCTTTCCCGCTGGAAATTTTGGGTTTGCCAGACCGGGAGATTGATAAAACAACCAAGGAAATCTTGGAACTAGTAAATTTAGAGCATAAAGCGAACCATTTTCCCTCCCAGCTTTCTGGCGGGGAATCCCAACGGACAGCGATTGCTCGGGCGATGGTAATGCGGCCAGAAATAATTCTGGCTGATGAGCCAACCGGAAACTTGGATGCTCGTAGCGCTTGGGAGGTAATGCAGCTTCTCGGCCGCTTAAATAACTTGGGAACCACGGTGATTATGGCCACTCACAATATTGATATTACCTCTAGCCTTCCGCACCGTAAACTGGAGCTGCAAAAGGGTAGGGTGGTGCACGATACTAAACAAAAAGGGTCGAAACAAAAAAATAAATGAGAAACCTAACACGTCTTTTCAAAATTGCCATCGTCCGAATCACCAGAAACCCTTATCACACCCTAGCCGCTTTTTTGGTGATGTTTCTTACCTTTTTTGTGGCTGGGGCCTTTGTCTTACTTAGTATAGGTTCCAATACTTTAATTGCTTATTTTGAATCCCGGCCGCAGGTGACTGCTTTCTTGAAAGATGGTACTAGCCCCGAAAAGGTGAAAGGAATTCAAGAGGGTCTTGCCAAAACCGGCGTGGTTTCCAAAACTACTTACATCTCTAAAGAAGAGGCCTTGAAGATTTACCAAGAGAGAAATAAAAACGAACCAATCCTTTCTGAATTTGTTACTGCCGAGATTTTGCCAGCCAGCATCGAAGTTTCTACCTATAAGTTGGAAGATCTTTCCAAGGCAGCGGATATTTTGAAAAACGAGGGGGCAGTTGAAGAAGTGGTGTTCCAAAAAAACATTGTCGACACCCTAAATACTTGGTCAGATACGTTTCGTAAAGTCGGTGGTAGCGTAGTGGTATTCCTGATGTTAACAACGTTCTTGATTATGTTGATTGTTATTGGTCTAAACATTTCTCTTCACCAAGATGAGATTGAGATAATGAAACTAGTGGGGGCAACGGCGGGTTATATCCGAACCCCCTTTATCTTCGAGGGCGTTTTTTATGGACTACTTAGTAGTGTGGTAGCCACGGGCTTTTTATGGGCAATCTTTACCTGGGCCACGCCGGCTTTGGAAAAAATCTTTTCCGGCGTGCCGATTTTGCCAGGCAGCCCGCTAATTTTTCTCTATCTTTTGGTGGGAGAAATCGTGGTTGGGACAAGTATTGGTGTTATTGGTTCGCTGGTAGCGACTAGAAAGTATTTGAGTATTTAGATTTTATGTTGAAACGCTTTGTTGTTTTAATTTTGCTAGTTTTAAGCCTCGCTATTGTACCTAGCGTTTTAGCCTTTATTGA
>MHCO01000001.1:1187-6419 GCA_001816645.1 Candidatus Woykebacteria bacterium GWB1_45_5 | reverse complement strand
GTTAATCTCACTTGTTTGAGATTGGATAATATTTTCGGCTAACTTTTTAATTTCATCTCTTGTTGAAGCAGTTGCCACCATCTGCGCCATCATCACGGCCATCTGATGATGTGGAATCATCTCTTCGATAAATTCAGCGTCAAAATCTTTAGCATTCTTTAATGCATCCATATCGGTTTCATCTCCCATCCTTCCCCCCATCATCATGCCTTGCGAATGATTCGTCATAGAGTGCCCCATGTAAGTCACCGAATCAGGGACATCGCTCCCATACCAATCTTTATACCAAATTCTCATTTCATTTATCTCTTTTGTTTGAGCAGTAACAATCGCTTGAGCTAAGGTTTTAATCTCCGCCCTCTTCGCCTTTTGAAGCGCCAGCTCAGCCATCACTACCGCGTCTTGGTGGTGAGGAATCATCTGCTCGATGAAATGGCGGTCTATATCTCCCATTATATTTTGACCGTTCCCCATCCTATTATTCTGTCTGCCACCACTCATCATGTAGCCGTTCATCATGTTTGGATATTGCGAATTCAAACCCACCGAAGCAAGGGTAGGAAAAATATTCACCAAAACAATCCCCACCAAAACACCGACTACTCCATAAATATAATTATTATTTTTCATGTAGTTTTGTGTATTTTTAACTTCCTAATTTTCATCCCTTTTATTCTTACAGCGACCTTTTCCTCAGAAAAACGGCGTTCACCGAAACAATCACCGTTGAAAACGACATCAAAACCGCGGCAAACGCCGGCGCAAGGGTAATCCCTTGATTCCATAAAACTCCAGCCGCGAGTGGAATCGCGATTACATTATAACCTGTCGCCCAAAAAAGATTCTGAATCATCTTTGTGTAAGTCAACTTCGAGAGCCGAATGATTTTGACGATATCCCGCGGATCATTTTTCACTAAGATAATCCCCGCCGATTCAATCGCCACATTCGTCCCCGCTCCGATTGCCACTCCCAAATCCGCTTGCACCAAAGCCGGCGCATCGTTAATCCCATCCCCTATCATCGCCACCTTCTTTCCGCTGGCTTGAAGAATTTTCACTTTCGCCGATTTCTCACCCGGCAAAACTCGCGCAAAATATTCATCAATGCCTAAATCTTTGGCTACCCACTCGGCCACTTTTTCGGAGTCCCCGGTAATCATCGCTACCCCAACCTTCATATCCCTCAAAGCCTTAATCGCCTCCCTGGATTCTTCGCGAATCACATCCGCCAGGCCCAAAGCGCCCAAAAGTTCATTGTTCTCCAAGATGTATATAATCGTTTTTCCCTTCTCCGCTTCGACTTCGGTCTTGGATTTAATTTCGTTCGGCAAACTGAAACCTTGGTCCAAGATAGCCTGGCCACCAACCATAATTCGCCGCTCGCCTATTTTTCCTTCCACGCCTTTCCCTGGCAAACGCTTAAAGTCCACCACCGAATCTACTTTCAAGTTTCTTTTATTAGCTTCAGCAACAATCGCTCGAGAAATCGGGTGCTCGGAGTGTGAATCCACCGTCGCAGCGTTTCTGATTAGTTCATCTTCTGATTTTAATTTACCAAGCCAGACGTCCGTCACACCGTACTCACCCTTAGTCAAGGTGCCGGTTTTATCAAACAACACCACGTCAATATTGCGGGCCATCTCAAGTGCTAGTCGGTTTTTGACCAGAAACCCATTTCTCGCCGCCATGGTTGTCGAAATCGAAGCAACCAGGGGCACCGCCAAGCCCAACGCATGCGGACAAGCGATCACGAGCACCGCCACCATTCGCTCGAGCGCGAAATCAAAACCAGACTTTGCTGCCAACCAAAGAATAAAAGAAAGTCCTCCGGAAGCAATCGCAATGACCGTTAGATAATAAGCCGCCTTATCCGAAAGAATCTGAAGTTTCGATTTCGAGGCTTGAGCTTCGCGCACCAACCGCATCACCCCCGAGAGAAAAGTTTTTTCGCCAACCTTTGTGACTCTGATTTTTAAAGAGCCATCGCCATTCACCGTCCCAGCAATCACTTCGGAATTTTCTTTCTTCGGCACCAGAGCCGACTCTCCGGTTATCATCGACTCGTTTGTTTCTGACTTCCCTTCGACAACCACACCATCCGCCGGAATCCTTCCCCCTGGCCGAACAAAAACTACATCTCCTTCTCTGAGCTCGGAAATCGACACCGTCTTTTGTTCCCCGTCGCGAATCACCTCTGCTGTATCTGGCAAAAGCTTCGAAAGCTCTTTCAGGGCTCCTTGAGCGCCCTTCACCGCTCTCATCTCGATCCAATGCCCTAAAAGCATGATCGTAATCAATGTGGTGAGCTCCCAAAACAAAGTCTCCCCCTCTCCTTTAATCGTCACAAAGACGCTGTAACCAAAAGCCGTCGTGATTGCGAGAGCAATCAAAGTCATCATGCCGGGCAACTTAGCGCGAATTTCTCTAGCTGCGCTTGCCAGGAAAATCATCCCCGCGTAGAAAAAAACAAAGGTCCCCAAGACGAATGGTAAATATTTCGAACCGGGGAATTCCGGCGCGCTGATTTTTAGAACACTGACGGCAAAATCCGAATAAAGAATAACCGGCACTGACAAAACCAAACTTACCCAAAACTTTTTCAAGAATTGCTCAGTAGAATGCCCGGCGTGCTTGTCGTGCCCGCTCTCCATTTTATGATTGCTTATCTTTACCTTTTGAGCTACAAGCGCCATCCCACACTCCGGACACATCCCAGGCTGAGCTTGCTTAATCTCCGGATGCATCGGACAAGTATAGAAAACACCCTCACCCATATTCATCGGTTCCTGGTCTTTTGAATTTTTATTGTTATCGTGACAACAAGAATGATCTTTCATACTACTTATTTGATGTAAATTTATTATAGAGCGTCGAGAAAATCCAAGCCGAGAGATAAGTGTAAAATACAAGTTGGACCAAACTTACAAAAAATCCGCCCAAACTTATGTTTTGACCTCGAACTCCTTCATCTCCTAATGTCATATGAATCATCCAACCGAATATTTTAGTTGCCACCTCCGGAAATATAGCAACAAAGACAGTACATATTATATAGATAATTGCCATCGTTACCGCTGCCGCCAAAGGAAACTTTTTTGTATCAAATTTCATGTTCTTTTTTATTCTTTCAACCTTTAATTTTTATCTAACATAACGTTTCGGATCCTCAATAAAACTTTCCCGGCAAGAATCGGAACAGAAACAATAGGTTTTCCCCTCGTACTTCTCTACGCCCCTCGCCTTACTTGGATCAACCTCCATACCACAAACCACGTCCACAACCTTAACATCTTCACTTGATTGATTATTATTGTTCATTTTATTATTTTAGATTCCACGCAAACTCCCGTTCGGGCACACCGCCAACTTCAAGAATTTTTAGCACAGCGCCTGACAAAGAAAAATCCTCGCTGAAAACAAGCACTCCGTTCCGATGATGACCTCCCGGCGAATCCCCTTTCCAATTTAATGGGATTAAAATCTCGCCCGAATCCAAAACCAGTTTTGTGACCTTTACTAAATCTTCTGACAACTCAACTGAATGGGTCGTCAAACTTATCTCAAACGCCCACCGGGAAGAATCGGGTATGTTGACCGGAGTCACCGCTACCTCAACTCCACCCTCATTTGAAATCAAAGTTTCAAGCGGAGAAGAAGTCTGATTTTGAACTGGTAGGATAGAATCACTGTTTTTGTTGAATCGGCCGCTAAAAACCAGCCCTAAAATAACAACTACCCCTATCCCACTAACAAGCAGCAAGATTCGATTTCGCATGTTTTTTGAATTGTATAATTTTTCTTATTATGTAAGCAATGCCAAAAAGATTTAATAGCAAACCCACATAAAATATTTCGACCTGATATTGAGCGACAAAGGTAACTATCCCAACTGCTCCCAAAATCGGTAAGATGTTCGCCAGATAATGTGTACAGCAAGAAATCATTGCTACCGTCGAAGTCGTCCCCGAAACCGCCAAGACTTTCTTCGAAACCATGTTTTTCACTAAGTCTCTCAGGTAAGTGTAAAGGCTAATTTGAACGCCAAACCCAACCGCCAAACTCAAAATGAAATACCAGAAACTTGAAAATTGATTTTTGGCGAAATCAAAACTTGAAACGAGCGACAAGATCACAAAGTAAATCAGAAGCAGAATGGATGCCGCGATTACGCCTTTAGTTATTGATTTACTAATCATAAAAAGAAGGTCTTCAATTTAGCCAATCACCGCGCAAGATCAAATTCAGCTCACACTATCAACAACTTTTTTGAGCTTCCCTTCAACGATCTTAGAGATTTTTGAGAGTCGCCGATTGCCAATCACCTTTGCTAAAATTCTCGGTAAGATTGTACTTACCGACACCTGACCTTCTTCTTCTTGAACTACCACATTGCATGGCAAAAAAAGACTGATTCCATTTTCCGCCAAGAGCGACGAATAGGCAAACTGCGGGTTGCAGGCGCCGAAGATTATACACTCCGGATAATCCACTCCAAGTTTATTCTTGAGCGTAGCCTTCAAATTGATCTCAGTCAGCACTCCGAAACCTTCGTTCATTAACTCTTTTTTTGTTTTCTCTACTGCCTCTAAAAAAGGCAAATCGAGATTTTTCTTGTAACCGTATTGCATGGTTTTTATACCGCACACCCTCCTCCCCCACTCGACTTTTCCTCCGGAGCCTGAACTTGGCTCAGGATATTCGCATAACCATAAGCGCTCGAATAATCTACTCCCAAAATTTCTTTTGGATTGGCTGACTCAAGGCTCAATCCCTTTGCTCTTAGATATTTATCAATCGTCAGATACGTATCTGGAAACCAGTAAGAATTTACCTGAAGCGCTACTTTATACATCGCCGCCTCATTCGCGCCATTGGATGCCATCAGTTCAAGCAAACCCAACATGGCCATCCCGTGATTACAGTCCGGAAAGTAAGTGGAATTTCCGCAACAAGGCCGGTAAATACCTTTTGATACTCTCTCCACCAGAAGTTGCTGCTCCGCCGTTAATGTCACCATTCCGTGTTGCGAGTAATGATCCATCGGATTTCCTTTCGCCAAAGTCCAACCGCCGGTGGAAGCAAACCTGCCCGCTCCGCCATACTCTGGGTCCTGCATCGGACCTTTTTCTAATATCGGGTTCTTATTAGCCAACCCAAAAGCCCAGAAAAGATTTAGCAAGTAGCCGGAATTTTGCATCGTCATCACTACACGGTCATTTTTTGACCCAGT
>MHCO01000001.1:0-1181 GCA_001816645.1 Candidatus Woykebacteria bacterium GWB1_45_5 | reverse complement strand
ACTCTTCTCTTCTTTTCCGAGTCCTCCTCGACCAGCGTAAATGCTTTCAAGCCCGGCCTGATCAATCACACCCGATTCGACCATCTGCTTACCTAAACTCCCCCAACTAATTGGAAGTTCAACGCCAGCCGAAGGCAAAACGGATTCGCTGGGCGTAGCAATTAGTTCTTCTTCAACTGTTGAATTCTGGTTTGATTTAACACTATTTGCTCCGCTGGTTTGGTTGCTTTTTTGAGAACCAACGTGATAAACAAAAAGTAGCAAGAAAGCTGAAACTGCCACCACTGCTACTGCCGTCGCCCCCCAGCCGCCGGATTTTCCGGGGGCTGAACTCTCAAGATTTTTTTCCTCGTTTTGATTTTCCATGATTTTTAATTTTTACTCTATTGAGCATATAACTTTTGGGATATTCGGGTTGGCAGTGGGATCAATAATGTCTTTACTGAATGTAGGCGATGTCCTAAAAGTTATCTGCGATGAAGTTAATGACACGACTTTTTTTCTTCGTTTAGCTCGGCCTCGTTTTCTTTTAGCAGTTCCATTTCCTTAGACTTTCTAATTGCCCGATAAATAAAATAACCAAACATTCCCAAGATAAGCCCGGCCCAGATTATTTCTGGAACGCCTTTGGCTATCTCAAAAAAACTAATCGTGACTCGGTTCAGAAAATTCCCGACCGATGCCTGAAAGCCCGGCGCCCAATAAGCGTCACCGGAAAAACCCAACACCACCATCGTAACTCCGATCAAAAGGAAAATACCGGCCGCCAAAAGATTGGTTGAGTGAACGAAATAATCCTTCCCGCCAATTCTAAATTCCATTATTTTACCTTGAATAATTTTAGATTTCTCCAGCTTAAACTTGTCGTAGAAAAACGCGGCCAAGAAAAGCGGAAAGACCATTCCGAATACATAAGCGAAAGTGACGACTAGTGCTTTCCAGAACACGCCCGATACCACCGCGAGCGTCACTGCACCCGCCAAAACCGGAGCGCAACAAGAAGTCGCCGCGCCTGATAGGATTCCAAGAAGAAAGACAGATTTTGGATGGGAAGCGTTTAATTTTGGTTTGATGTTCTTTAACATCGGAATCATGGCTATGCTTTTCCCAAAAACCGAAAAAACCGCGAGGATAACCATAAACGTTCCGCCGATCAAATACATTTCTTTATGGAAGTCCTG